>NZ_LJHP01000002.1:0-465683 GCF_001295965.1 Blastomonas sp. AAP25 | reverse complement strand
GGGGGGGGGGTGGCCGGGAGGGCGTCGCCCTCACCCTTCCCACTCGGCTGCGCCTCGCGGGCCCCTTCCCTCTCCCAATGGGAGAGGGCAACTTTGCCCTCAGACATACTTCAGCCCCATCTCGGCGAGCCGCGGGCGCATGTCGTAGATGTCGAGCCCGAGTTCGCCAGCCGCCAGCCGCTGGCGCTTGGCTTCCTCGGCGGCCTCGCGCGCCTGCGCCTTGGCCAGCACCGCCGCTGCGTCCGCCCGCTTGACGACGCACACGCCATCGTCATCGGCGACGATCACGTCACCCGGCTGGATCGCCACGCCCGCACAGACGATCGGCACGTTGACGCTGCCCAGCGTGTTCTTGACCGTCCCTTGGGCGAACACCGCCTTGGACCAGACCGGAAAGCCCATCTGGGTGAGGTCGCGCACATCGCGCACCCCGGCATCGATCACCAGCCCCCGGCATCCGCGCGCCATCGCGCTGGTCGCCAGCAGGTCGCCGAAATAGCCGTCGACGCACGGGCTGGTCGGCGCCAGCACAAGGACATCGCCGGGCTGCAGCTGCTCGATCGCGACATGGATCATCCAGTTGTCGCCGGGAGCCGCTGAGATCGTCACAGCATTGCCCGCGATGCGTGCGCCTGCGTAGATCGGGCGCATATGGTGCGCGAGCAGGCCGATGCGGCCCTGCGCCTCGTGAACGGTTGCGACACCCGCAGCCCCCAGGCCATCGACAATGTCGAGAGCGGTCCGTTCGATATTCTGCACCACCACATTCATGCGCAACACTCCCTTGGAGCTTCCCCGTGCTCCCATGATCCCGCCGAACGCCAATCCAACTTGTGGACAGCCAATAGGTTTTTGCTATGTCTGGTGTTCATGCTCAAGCCGTTCGATCTCAACCTGCGCCATCTGCGTGCACTCGGCAACGTGGTGGCGCTGCGCAGTCTCAACCGCGCGGCAGAGGCCGCAGGCCTGTCGCAACCCGCGCTGACGCAGGGCCTTGGCAAGCTTGAAAAGCAGATCGGCGTGCTGTTGTTCGACCGGCATTCGGGCGGCGTCACCCCTACCGCCGCGGGCCTTGCGCTGGCTGAACGGGCAGAACGGGCGTTTGCGCATCTGGCATCCGCGACCCGGCGGCCAGGGCGCACCGGCGCGCGCGGCTTTTCCCGGCCCGAACAGCTCATGACCGCGACCCAGCTCGAAGCCTTTCTGCATTTTTCCGACGCGCAGGGCTTTGCCGGTGCCGCCGCCGCGAGCGGTCTGTCGCAACCCGGCATCCACCGCGCGGTGCGCGAGCTCGAGCAGGTGTGCGGGACAGCGCTGGCCGAGCGACGCGGGCGCGGCATGGTGCTGACACCCGCCGGGCGATCGCTGGCGCGCGGGGTCCGGCTGGCGGCGGGCGAGCTGGCGGCGGGAATGGACGAGGCACGCGGTGATCCCGAGGTCGGCGGGCGGATCGCAATCGGTGCGATGCCGCTCAGCCGCGCTTTGGTGGTCCCGCGTGCCATCGCGCATTTCCTGCGCGAAAGCCCCGGCACGGTGATCGACGTCGTCGAAGGATCGTGGCGCGAACTGATCGATCCGCTGCTCGACGGCATCATCGACGTGATGGTCGGTGCGCTGCGCGAGAACCCGCCGCCGCAGATCGATCAGGTTGCGCTGTTCACCGACCGGCTGGCGATCTTCGCGCGCAAGGATCATCCGCTGGCCGGACGCCGGGTGACGCTGGATCAGCTGCGCGGCCAGTCCTGGGTCGTGGGCCCGCAGGGAACGCCGCTGCGCGCGCACTGGGAGGCGCTGTTTGCAGGCGATCCTCCCCCGGTTCCGGTCGAATGCGGGTCGGTGATGGTCATCCGCGGGCTGGTGATGCAGAGCGACCTGCTGACCCTGCTGTCCCCCGACCAGATCGCGGTGGAGCTCGACACCGCGATGCTGGTGCGGATCGATCTCGACCTGCCCGGCAGCGTGCGCACGATCGGCATCAGTACCCGCCGCGGCTGGCGGCCCACGCGCGCGCAGCAGCGGCTGGTCGATCTGCTGCATCAGGCGTCCATCGAGACAAGACTTCACGAAAACCAATAGGGGGCCCAGCAATTGGATTGGTGAGAGCAAGGCTCGCTGGCCTAGGGCCACGCCATGATGCCAGCGACCACCTTTATCGGCTTTGGAGAAGCGGGCCGCGCCTTTGCCACGGCGGGCGCGCGGGCGTTCGACCGCAAGACGCTGCACGAGCGCGAACGCGAACGCGGCGCGATGCTCGCTGCCTATGACGCTGCCGGTGTCGAAGGCGTGGACGATGCCGCGAGCGCCCTGTCGGGTGCGCAGGTGGTGCTGTCATTGGTGACTGCAGACCAGGCGCTGGCAGCGGCGCTCGATTGTGCCCCGCTGCTTGGTGCGGGTGCCTTGTGGCTCGACATGAACAGCGTCGCGCCGGGCACCAAGCGCCATGCAGCTCAGGTGATCGAGGCTTCAGGCGGACGCTATGCCGATGTCGCGGTGATGGCGCCGGTGCTGCCCGCGCGCAAAAATGTGTCGCTATTGGTATCCGGTGCCCATGCTCAGGCTGCGCTTGAGGCCCTGACGCTGCTCGGCTTTGCCAACACCGCCGTCGCCGGACGTGCAATCGGCGATGCGTCGGCGATCAAGATGATCCGATCGGTGATGGTCAAGGGATTGGAGGCGCTGAGCGCCGAATGCGCGCTGGCCGCAGACCGCGCGGGGGTGACCGATGCAGTGATCGCCTCGCTCGACGCGAGCTGGAAGGCGCAATCCTGGGGCGAGCGTTTCGATTACAACCTCGACCGGATGATGGCGCACGGCCTGCGCCGCGCGGCCGAGATGGAAGAGGTCGCGGTGACGCTGGAAGACCTTGGCGTCGACCCTGTGATGACCCGCGGCACCATCGCCCGCCAGCGGGACCTGGGCGTGTTGGCGATCACGCCGCCCGAAGGCCTGGGCGCAAAACTGCATGCCATCACCGCTGCCGGACAGAAAGCCCCCGCATGACCATGATCATCGACTGCCACGGCCATTACACGGTCCTCCCCAAGGCGCACGACGCCTGGCGCGAGGAGCAGAAGGCCGCGTTCAAGGCGGGGGCGATCTGCCCGCCCTATCCCGAAATCTCGGACGACGAAATCCGCGAGACGATTGAGGCCAACCAGCTGCGGCTGATCAAGGAACGCGGTGCGGATCTCACGATCTTCAGCCCCCGCGCCTCCGCGATGGCACCGCATGTCGGCGACGAGGGCGTGGCGCGCGAATGGGCGCGGCGCTGCAACGATCTGATCGCACGCGTGGTCGGCCTGTTCCCGGGCGTGTTCGCAGGCGTGTGCATGCTGCCGCAAAGCCCCAAGGCGGATATGCAGGGCTCGATCGAAGAGCTCGAACGCTGCGTCACCGAACTGGGCTTTATCGGCTGCAACCTCAACCCCGATCCGGGTGGCGGGCGGTTCGAGCATCCGCCGCTGACCGATCGCTTCTGGTATCCGTTCTACGAAAAGATGGTCGAACTCGATGTGCCCGCGATGATCCACGTCTCGGGCAGCTGCAACCCGGCGATGCACGCCACCGGCGGCTATTATATCGCGGCGGACACGATCGCGTTCATGCAGCTGCTGGAAGGCGACCTGTTCGCCGATTTCCCCACGCTGCGCTTCATCATCCCGCATGGCGGCGGCGCAGTGCCCTATCACTGGGGGCGCTATCGCGGCCTTGCCGACATGCTGAAAAAGCCCGCGCTCGACACGCATCTGATGAACAACATCTTCTTCGATACCTGCGTCTATCATCAGCCGGGGATCGATCTGCTTGCCGATGTCATCGACAACAAGAACATCCTGTTCGGCAGCGAGATGGTGGGCGCGGTGCGCGGCATCGACCCCACCACCGGGCATTATTTCGACGACACCAAGCGCTATGTCGATGCGCTCGATATCGGCGAGGCCGAGCGGCACATGATCTTCGAGGGCAATGCCCGCCGCGTCTTTCCCAGGCTGGATGCGCAATTGAAGGAGCGCGGCCTGTGAGCCACCCTACCGACATCCACGCCTATCTCGCCGAGCTCGAGGACATTCCGGGCACCCGCGTGTTCACCGCGGCGCGCGCACGGCAGGGATATCACCTCAACCAGTTCGCGATGAGCCTGATGGATGCTGACAGCCGCGCGCGGTTCAAGGCCGACGAGCGCGCCTATCTCGACGAATGGGCGATACCGGAAGAGGCCAAGCTTGCGGTTATGGCGCGCGATTACAACGCGATGATCGATCTGGGAGGCAACATCTACTTCCTCTCCAAGCTGTTCTCCACCGACGGCATCGCCTTTGCCGAGGCGGTGAGCACGATGACCGACATGAGCTGGCCAGAATACCGCCAGATGATGATAGATGGCGGCCGCTCGCCCGAAGGCCTGCGGTCGATCAGGGAGAAGCGCTGATGGCCCGGATTACCGCAGGCGTGGCCAGCAGCCATGTTCCTTTGCTGGGCGTGGCGCACGACCAGGGCAAGGAGCGCGACGACTATTTCGGTCCGATCTTCGCAGGCTATGACTGGACGCGGGAGTGGGAGAAGGCGCAGCAGCCCGATGTCGTTATCCTGATCTACAACGACCATGCCTCCGCGTTCGACATGAAGATCATCCCGACCTTCGCGATCGGGTGCGGCGAGCGCTACAAGCCGGCGGACGAGGGCTGGGGACCGCGTCCGGTTCCCGATGTCATCGGCCATCCGGACCTCGCCTGGCATATCGCCCAAAGCCTGATCCTCGACGAATTCGACATGACGATCATCAACGAGATGGACGTCGACCATGGCCTGACCGTGCCGCTGAGCATGATGTTCGGCAAGTGCGAGGTTTGGCCGACCACGGTGATCCCGCTGGCGGTCAATGTCGTCACCTATCCGCCGCCGTCGGGCAACCGCTGCTGGGCGCTGGGCGAGGCGATCGCGCGCGCAGTCGCCAGCTTCCCGGAGGATCTCAACGTGCAGATCTGGGGAACCGGCGGGATGAGCCATCAGCTGCAGGGACCGCGCGCAGGCCTGCTCAACCGCGAATGGGACAACCGCTTCCTCGACATGCTCGAGTCGGATGACGACGCGGTGCGGCACATTCCGCACATCGAATATCTGCGCGAGACCGGCAGCGAGGGCATCGAGATGGTGATGTGGCTGATCATGCGCGGCGCACTCGGCAAGAGCGTGAAGACGCTGCACCGCCATTACCACATCCCGTGCAGCAACACCGCCATCGGCCATCTGGTATTGGAGCCACAGACATGAGAATTGCCCTCGCAGGCGCAGGTGCCTTTGGTGAAAAGCATCTCGACGGATTGAAGCTGATAGACGGGGTGGAGATCGTCTCGATCGTCAGCCGCAGGCTGGAGCAGGCGCAAGCCGTCGCCGAAAAATACGGCGCGGTGCATGCCACGACCGACCTGGATGAAGCGCTGGCGCGCGATGACGTCGATGCCGTCATCTTGTGCACGCCGACGCAGATGCATGCTGCACAGGCCATCGCCTGCATGAACGCGGGCAAGCATGTGCAGGTCGAAATCCCGCTGGCGGACAGCTGGGCCGATGCGCAGGCGGTGGTCGACAAGCAGCGGGACACCGGCCTTGTCTGCATGGTCGGCCACACCCGTCGCTTCAACCCCAGCCACCAATACGTTCACAACGAGATCACGAGCGGCAAGCTCAACATCCAGCAGATGGATGTGCAGACCTATTTCTTCCGCCGCCGCAACATCAACGCCAAGGGCGAGCCGCGCAGCTGGACCGACCATCTATTGTGGCACCATGCCGCGCATACCGTCGACCTGTTCGCCTATCAGGCGGGTCGCATTGTTCAGGCGAACATGCTGCAGGGCCCGATCCATCCCGAGCTCGGCATCGCGATGGACATGTCGATCCAGCTCAAGAGCGAGAGCGGCGCGATCTGCACGCTGTCGCTGAGCTTCAACAACGAAGGCCCGCTGGGCACCTTCTTCCGCTATATCGGCGACACCGCGACCTATATCGCGCGCTACGACGATCTGGTGAACGGCAAGGAAGAGCCGATCGATGTCTCCAAGGTCGCGGTATCGATGAACGGCATCGAACTGCAGGACCGAGAGTTCATCGCCGCGATCCGCGAAGGACGCGAGCCCAACTGCTCGGTGGCTCAAGTGCTCGATTGCTATCGGGTGCTCGGCGATCTCGAACGGCAGCTCGGCGCATGACGGCCCAGCGGACCCAGGTCGCGATCATCGGCTCCGGTCCCGCCGGGCTGATGCTGGGCCATCTGCTCAAGGCCGAGGGCATCGACTGCGTGGTGCTGGAACGCCAGACCCGCGCGCATGTCGAAAGCCGCATCCGCGCAGGGGTGCTCGAGACGGTGACCACCGACATCATGCACCGGCTGGGGCTGGGGGCGCGGATGGATGCCGAAGGGCTGGTCGAGGACGGCTTCAACCTCGCCGATGGCGACATGCTGGTGCGGATCGACATCAAGGCGCTGACCGGGCGCAACGTGGTGGTCTATGGCCAGACCGAGCTTACCCGTGACCTGATCAACGCAGCCCCCGAGCGCGGGCTGAACATCGTGTTCGAGGCGGCCGATCTGGCGCTGCACGATGTCGACAGCGATCATCCCAGCGTGAGCTATGTCGCAGATGGCGTCGCGCACACGCTCGCATGCGATTTCATCGCCGGATGCGACGGTTTCCACGGCCCTTCACGCCGCGCCATTCCTGCAGACGTGGTGCGCGAGTACACCCATGAATATCCGTTCGGCTGGCTGGGTATCCTCGCCGATGTGCCGCCCTGTCATGACGAACTGATCTACGCCAATGGCCCGCGCGGCTTCGCCCTCGCATCGATGCGATCGCCGACGCGCAGCCGCTATTACATCCAGGTGCCGCAGGGCGAGAGCATCGACAATTGGTCGGAGGGCCGGCTGTGGGACGAGCTCGAAGGCCGCTTCAACGGCATTTCGCAGCACGGCGTCACGCGCGGCCCGGCGCTGGAGATGTCGATCGCTCCATTGCGCTCCTATGTTTTCGAGACGATGCGCCATGGACGGCTGTTTCTCGCCGGTGACGCGGCACATATCGTGCCGCCGACCGGCGCCAAGGGCCTGAACCTTGCCGCATCCGATGTCATCTATCTGTCCGACGCGCTGATCGGCCATTATCGCCAGCGCGATGAAGCCGGGCTGCTCGGCTACGAGCGCCGCGCCCTGGCGCGGATCTGGAAATCGGAGCGCTTCAGCTGGTCGCTCACCAAGCTGATGCACAGCTTTCCCGAGCAGGGCGCCTTCGAGCGCCGCATGCAGATCGCCGAGCTCGATTATCTCGCCAACTCGCCCGCGATGCAGACCGCAATCGCCGAGAATTATGTCGGGTTGCCGCTTTAGCTAGGCTGCACCGGTCCTGAGCCGGGACGCAGTCGCCTCGCACTGACCTGCTGCAAACAGGAAAGGGCGCCAACCTTGCGGATGGCGCCCTCCTGACGGTGGAAAGCTTGCGCTCGGGTCGCAATCTAACGCAGGTCCTCCACCGAAACCCATCCCTTGGTGCCGTAGGTGTCTGTCACCTCGACGAAAAGCCCTTCCTTCTGACCGGTCGGGATCAGCGCGGTCTCTGCCCTGAGCGCGCGGACCTCGGGTGCTTCCGCCGCTGCGGTGGCGCGCATCTTTGTGTCCACCGCGACGATATATTTCGCCGTCTCGGCTGCGGCTGGCGCGGCAGGTTGCACGGGTGCCAATGCGCCTGCCTGCGATGCCAGCGTATTGTACGCCTCGATAAACGCGCTGGTCAGCATCTTGCCATCCGCCGACGATCCATACTGACCGAGCTGCCCCTGGCTGGCCGCGACCCAGTCGGTGCTGCTGAGCACGCTGATGGTCGATTTCTGGCTCTGGCCGCTGCCCGACAGCAGCGTCTGTCCGTTGGCCGGATTGACGAGACGAAGCCCGGCGGTAACCGTCTTCTTCTTGCCGCCCAGACCTCCCAGCATCCCGAACATCGCGCCGCCGAACGGCACTCTTGAGAGGATCGCGCCGGCTGCGCCCGAATGCACCAGCCCGGTGGTCAGCGCGCCCTTGGCGGCGTCCATCGTGCGGTCGATCTCTTCCTGCGACCCTGCCACCGCGGACATCAGATAGTCTGCAGGCTTGCCCTCGGCGCCGGTATGCAGCGTGAAGCAGCCCGATTGCTGCACGATCGCGCCCAGCATGCCGCGCGGGCTGGACAGGCCCATCTTGGCCCAGCCCTGCGTGTCGCCATCGGTGATCGCGATCGAGCCATGGGGCGTCGCGCACTTGGTGACCTCGACCTCTGCGGGCGGCTTGCCCGCGTGCGCCGGTGCAACTGCCAGGGCTGCGAAAGCGGCGGCAGACAATGCCGATGCGAACTGTGTGCGGGCTTTCATGAGGTGCCTCCTGCAGAGCGTTGCTTGATGAAGGCAGGTTAGGCGGTGGCTGCGATTCTTGCGCGTTACAAGCATTGAACGAAAGATGACAAAATCCGTTAGAGACCCGACCTATCCGAAAATTTCACGCTTTCGCCTGCAAATCCGAAAGGCTTGGCCGTTCAACCAGGCGCGGTCGCGGGGATTCGGCCAACCGGCCCAGTACGGTTCGCGCGCGCCCTAACGGGATTTGTAACAAGCTTATTGTGCCAGGCTTGCTAGAAGGAAGCGCTCAAGCCCGGACGATCGGATCAAGGCCGTGGTTGCCCGATGCGCGGTTCATGGGCCATAAACCCGGATCGCCGGTTGGCCTGCGGGCAGGACTGGGCAGGGCTGGGGCAGGACAGGTGTAACGCACATGATGAAGATCCTGTATGTTGAGGACGATCAGCGCGCCGCCGCCGAGGTGCGCCAGCTGGCCCGCGAGAACGGCGATCAGCTGGTGTGGGAAGACAGCGGTGCGGGCGGTCTGCTGCGCGCCGGTCTGGAAAAGTTCGATGTCATCATTCTCGACCGGATGCTGGGCGATCTTGACGGTCTCACCATCCTGCGGCGGCTGCGCGAAAGCGGCGTGGGCACGCCGGTGCTGATGCTCTCGGCTTTGGGCCGCACCAGCGACCGCTCCGAAGGGCTGGAAGCGGGCGCGGATGATTATCTGGCCAAGCCGTTCGAGGCGATGGAGCTGATGGCGCGGATCCGCGCGCTGCACCGGCGGGCGTCGGGGCAGGAGCACAGCGCGGTGATCCTGTACGGTGCGTTCGAATGCCATGTTAAGGCGCGTACCGCCTTTCGCCAGAACCGGCACCTCGCGCTCAGCCCGCGCGAGTTCGAACTGTTTCGCTATTTCATGGACAATGCCGGCGAGATCGTCACCCGCGAGATGCTGCTGCGCGATGTGTGGAACATTGCGTTCGACCCGCAGACCAATGTGGTCGATGTCAATATCGGGCGGCTGCGGCGCAAGCTCGAGGACGGCTTTGCCACCCCTGCGCTGGAGACGATCTGGGGTTCGGGCTACAGGCTGCTCGACGGCCGATGACCCGCGCTGCCCGCCGTTCCATTTTCACCCGCATCGTGGTGATGGCCATTGCCCTTTCGGGGGTCCTAGTCGCAGGACTGTGGCTGGTGACCGACCAGACCATCCGCGCGACGCTCGAGGCATCCGCGCGCGAGGCGGTCGATGTCGATCTGGCGGGGCTTGTCGATATCCATGCCAGCGGCGGGCGCGACGAGCTGGCGCGGCGCATCGGCGACCGGCTGATGATCCGCCCCGCCGATGGCAGCCTGCCGCACTATCTGCTGGCCGATGCAAAGGGCGCGCGGATTGCAGGCGACATCGCCGCCTGGCCTGCTCTCGATGCGCGCGTGTCGGAAAGTGGCTTCATCCGCATCGGCAACGCCACCCATGTCTATGCCCGCGCGACGCAGCTAGGCCCCGACCTGAAGCTGGTGGTCGCGCAGGAGGCGGGCGATGGCCAGCCGCTGCTGGGCCGCATCGCGTTGGTATTCCTGGGCGGGGGTCTGGTGTTTGCGCTGGTCATCGGGCTGTTCGGGCGCAGCGCCGGGGGCAATCTCAAGCACCGTGTCGAAGCGATCAACCGCGCGTTTCGCAGCCTCGATGGCAAGCCGCTCCGCAGTCTGGCCGATGGCGCGGCGGCTGACGGCGCACTGGTCGATGGCAAGGTGGCCAATCACAACAGGGGCGACGAGATCGACGAGCTTGCCGGCCACAGCGCTGCCTCGCTCGCGCGGATGCGCGATCTGATGGAAGCCTATCGCGATACCTCCGATCAGGTCGCGCATGAAATCCGCACCCCGGTGATGCATCTTGACCGGCGGCTTGCCAAGCTGCTCGAGGGTCAGCCCGATCCGGCCACGGCGCAGGCGCTGGTTGCGGCGCGCGGCGACATCCGCCATTTGGTCGGCACGCTCGAATCCTTGCTGGATATCGCCGCAAGCAAGGCGCGGCGCGGCGACCGGACCGGGTTGAAGCGCATCGATCTGTCGGCCATGCTGCGCGGCATCTGCGAGCTTTATGCCGACAGCTCGGAGGAATCGGGACACCGCTTTGCGTGGGATATCGCGCCGGACGTGTTCATCGAGGGCGAGGAAGCGCATCTGGGGCGACTGGTGACCAATCTGCTGGACAATGCCTTCAAATATGTGCCCGCAGGCGGCAGCGTGACGGTGTCGCTCGCCACAGGTCCCGTGCTGACGATCGCGGACGACGGCCCCGGAATTCCCGAGGCCGATCGTGCGCGGATTTTCGAGGCCTTTTATCGCAGCGGCAATGTCGACCAGCGCCAGCCGGGCAGCGGGCTGGGCCTGGCGCTGGCGCGCGCGATTGCCGAGCGGCACGGCCTCACGCTGGGACTAATGGACAGTCCCCAAGGCGCCTGTTTCCAGCTCAGCAAGGAGGCGGCATGATCCGCGTGCGCATTCCCCTTATGGCAGGTGTGCTGGCGTCTGCGCTGGCGTCCTGTGCCCCGGGCACATCGAGCGCAGAACTTGCCAGGCCCCCGGCTGCAGCACCGCAATCGGGCGCCGCGCGGCTGGCCGATGCGCTGGCCAGCGCGGACGCCGCCGTCCAGGCCGGCAACGACACCGCGCTTGCCAGGCCGCTCGCGATGATCCGGGGCATGGGCGCTCGGCCGCTGGATGATGCCACCGCCGCGACGACCGCCCAGTGGGAGGCGCGGCTCCCCGATCAGGCCCCGCCGCTGCGCGGACGCGCGCTCGGCCCCGGCTATCGCCACGGAATGCTCGGCGCGGGCGGTGACGTCCGCATCGAACAGACCTTCCTCTCGGGCCAGAAGGCCTCGATCGCGCTGTCATCGCCCGATGCAGTGGAGCTGCGGCTGCAGGTGGTCGACGGGACGTCGCAGTCCGTCTGCCAGCACACCGCCTCGCGGCCGATCTGCGAATGGGTCCCGGTGTTCACGCAGCGCCACCTGATCCACGTCATCAACCCGGCCAAGCGCAAGGCGCGGTTCTATCTGGTGGTGGAATAGCAGGTGGCCGCACCGGTTTCTGGCCAAATGATTGGCGGTTGATCCAGCGTGATGCCTCGCTGTTGCCCGCCCGGCGAGATGTCTGCTGTCATCCGCGAATAGGCTTTGGGCATTCAGGCGTTGCACAAGTCGCCCAGGGGCGCTCCGGCTTCAGCCATGCAGGGCCTGGATAAGCCGCGGCCATCACCTCAAGCTCAATCCCCGCAACCCCTAGCGTGGAACGAGGCTGAGCGGCAGCCGGCGCAGACCATAAGGGTGCCAGAACTCGTGCTTGATTTGCCCATCGGGCCTGAAGCTGTGCGTTGCCGCCAGAAGCTCTTCCAGCACCACGCGGATTTCCTGGCGTGCCAGGATATTGCCGATGCAGCGGTGAATGCCGACGCCGAAGGCGATATGCTGGCCTGAGCGACGGCCCATGTCGAAGCATTCCGCATTTTCGAAGGCTGACGCGTCGCGATTGCCCGATGCAAAAGCCAGCAGCACGCTGTCGCCCGCTGCCAGCTCCCTCCCGCCGACCACTGTGTCCGCCATGACCGTGCGCGGCATCTGCAGCACCGGGGTGCGCAGCCGCAACATCTCTTCGATCGCTGCGGGAATTCGGGTGGGATCGCTGCGCAGGCTCTGTTGCAGATCCCCGTCTCCCGCGACGAAGCCGATGCACATGCCAAGCGCGCTGGTCGTCGAATCATGACCCGCCGCCAGCAGGAGCCGCACCACGCCGTCGATCAGCGGGCGGGTGACCGCGGGCTCGGTCGGCATGGCGGCGAGCATCGCCGATACCGGATCGTCATCTGCCTCGTGCGTGCCCCGCTCGATCCGCGAAGCGACGGTGTCGCGCGCATAACGCCAGAGCAGCGCCTCTGCCTCCTCGAAGGCTGCGCGCTCGGCGGGATCGGGCGATCCCTGGAAATAGGCGTGTTCGCATGCGAGCTTGATCGTCTCCCAATCCTCCGAAGGCTGGCCAAGCCAGCGCAACAGGATCTGAGGCGGCAAGGGCCGCGCAACGCCGTGTGCCGCATCGCCGCTGCCGGTGGCCAGGATCGGCGCGAGCAGGTCTCGCGCCAGCGCGCGAGTGAAGGGCTCCATCTGGTTGATCGCCTTGGGCAGGAAATAGGGCTGGAGCATCCGCCGCCAGATGCGGTGTTCGGGCGGGTTCGATTCCAGCGGCGGTCTGCGTTCACCCGCAAAGCGCTGCGATTGCCCGAAGGTTTCGGGATCGTTGGCAGCGGCGACGATGTCGTCGTACCGCGTTAGCACCCATGCGGCCCGCCCTGCGCCATTGGTGCCGCTTCCTGCCTGCAACGCGACCGGGCACTGCGCGCGCAGCTGCGCGAAGTGCACCTCGGGCGGAAGACCGGAGGCACCCGGGGGTGTCGAGACATCCGGCGCCTGGGTTTGCAGCGCCCTGGGCGGATTGCCGCGCCTGACCTCCATCAGCCAAGGTCCGCCGTTGCCCGAGCCTGTGCCTGCAGGCGGGCGGCCTTGCCATATGCCAGCCCGCATAGCAGATCGAAGCATGGTGTCGCGATGCCGTGCTGCCGTGCAATCATCTGCGGTGCGGTCAGCAAGGCTGCTGCCTCGATCGGTCGCCCGGCGCGCGAATCCTGCAGCATCGAACTGAAGTGCCCGGGCGCGGGGGCGGCCCTGGCGGCGTCGATTGCGAGGCCTTCGGCGCGCGCGACTGCCGCCAGCTCTTCGGCGATGGCCACACCCGCCGGGCCGAGCCAGGCATCGTCGAACACCTCGCGCGAGGTGCGTTCATCCAGGAACGAAAGCACCGAGACCGACGCATTGCCGATCAGTTTCTGCCAGATTGCGGCACGCAGGTCGTCGGTGTCGGGCGACTCGATGCCAGCGGCGCGCAGCACCCGTCTGAGCTGCGCAACGCGGGCCTGCGAGCCTGGATCCACGGCGCCGATCGTCAGCCGGTTGCGCTGGGGCGAGGTGTTGCGGATGATGTTCGGGGCCAGCTTTGCGTTGGCCGAATAGATCACCGCGCCTGTGCTCCGTTCCCGGCCGACCACGTGTTCCACAGCCCCATCGGGATCGAGCAGCGGCTGCAATCCTGCCGCCGGATACCACCAGGGAATGCCGTTCTGGGCGAACACCACCAACGTATCGCGATGCAGCAGGGGGGCCGCGGTTGCAGCGAACGCGGGCAGCTGATGGGCCTTGGCGGCCACGATCACGGCGTCTTGTGCGCCGAGGCTCGCCGGGTCATCGCTCGCGCTGAGCCGCGCTTCGAGGACGTCGTCGCCTGCCAGTACCTGCAGCCCGTCGGCATTGATCGCGGCCAGTGCAGCGCCGCGTGCGACGAGCGAAACCTCGTTTCCGGCCAGCGCCAGCCGAACCGCCAGATTGCCGCCAACGGCTCCTGCCCCGAAGACGCAGATCCGCACCGCGCCCGCCTAAAGCAGCTTGCGGTAGATTCGGTCGAGCCACACCCGGAAAACGTCGAGCTCTTCGGGAGACAGCGCCTCGCGCGCCTCGCGTTCATTTTCCACTGCAGCCGCAAACAGCTCGTCCAGCGCCTCGCGTCCGGCATCGGTGATGTGAACCTGATGGCGGCGGCGATCGGCGGGGTCGCGGGTGCGCGTTGTCCAGCCGCGCGCCTCCATGTCGTCGATGATGCCGACCAAGGCGGTCTGGTCGTATCCGGCAAAGCGCGCGAGATCGATCTGCGAAATGCCCGGGTTCGCCGCGATCACCGCCAGGATGCTGAACGCACCGGCGCGCTGGCCCATTTTCAGCGTTTCGTTGCGGTACTTTTCGGTCAGGCAGTTGCGGATCCGGCGCAGCCGGAAGTTGAGCAGCTCGTCGAGCACGCCCATCGAGAACTTGTCGGCCACACCACGCACCGACGCGCCTGGCGGGGCGGGTTCAGCATACAGCCGGGTTGGATCATCGCGCTTCATGTCATCACTCTATCTTCCAGAAATGCTTCGACCCTGGCGATCATTGCATCATTGTCCCACAACCGCGCATCCACCATGCTCGCGGTCAGCGTCAGCACCGGAATGCCGGCCTGCTCCAGCGCCAGGGCGCACAACTTGGTGCCAAACGAGGCCATGCGGTCCCCCACAGGAACCAGCATCACCGCCGCGTCGCACTGATAGTCGCGCGCCTGCTGGATGATCCATTCGGACATCCATCCGGGCAGGTGCAGCTGCTCATTCATCGAAATGTGCCGCGCCGCAAGCGCTCTTAGCGGATCATCGTCTTCGCCAAAATACTTGCGATAGCCATCCGAGAAGAAATTCGAATACATCGACCACACGAACACCGCGCCGTATTTCTCCTCGAACGCGCGGTAGAATGCGGTGTTGAACCACAGGCCATTGTTCACCCACAACAGCCGCACCCGCTCGTTCGGACATGCCGCCACGCCCTTTCCGGCGCGCATTTCCAGTTCGTCGCAATAGGCCTGAAGGTGATCGATCGCCCATTGGCTGCCACGCGACCAGGTTGCGGCCATGATGTTGGTGAGTTGCTCGGGTAACGCGACAGGGGCGGGCCGGGTGCGCGCGATGATCTGCTTGGCCTTGTCGACCAGCTCGCCTGCGCGGTTGACCCGGTGCATCACCGCGCGAAACTCCGCCATATCGAGGTTGCGATGCGAGAGCGTTTCGCTGACGGCAATCAGCCCGCGCAACTGTTCGACCTGGAAGTCTAGCCTGGGTGTCTCGTACAGCTCTTCCCAATCATGCTGCGACCGGGTGTACCAGGAAGGCCGCAGTTCGCTCACTGACGAGGAATCGAGCGCCACCAGCGGCGCTCCGCCAAAGGCACGCGACCATTGTTCGCCGATCTTCTGGCCGAAATCGCCGCGCAGCCTCTCCAGGATCAGCATCGGCTTGGGCAGCCCGCCATAAGGTGCGCGCTCCGGGTCGCCATCCAGCGTGGTCATGAACGGCAGGCTGCCATAGCGCGGCAGACCGTCATGATAGCCGAGCTGGTCCATCAGTTCGAAGTAATAAGGCGACAGCCGCTTGGCGGCGATCACCGCCGAATACCAGGCCAGCGAAATCACCGGGATATCCAGCGTGTGGAAGATCTCGTGCGGGGTCACCGCATCGGCGATAACGTAATCGCCGCCGCCTTCGATCACCTCGGTCCTGAACCGCGCCTGGGTTTCCTTCTGATGCGCCTGCGCGGCCAGGGTGGCGGCCATCTTTTCCTGAGGTTCGCTCATGCCGCGCCTCCCGTGATGCTTTCGATAAAGGCGGTGACCGCCCGGCGCTGGGCGTCTTGCGGAGGATCGAAATAGGGCTGACGCTTGAGGAACAGCACAGGCAGCCCGCGCGCATCGAGCAGCCTTTTCTGGTCGGGATATTCCCAGCCCAAAGTGTCGTCCCACTCGTCGTGAAAGATGATGACGCCATCTACTGCCGCAGATTCTGCCAGCGCGATGAACCGGGCATCCTCGCGGGCCTGCGGATAGGCACGCGGACCCGGGATCTCGCGCTGATAGTGATGCACCAGCGCCTCCCATGGGTTGCCCTCTTCGCTGACCAGCGTCTCGAAGGTGCGGTCACCTCCCAGATGGTCATGCGCCACGACCTCAGCGCCGCAGGATTCGACCAGCGCGGTAAAGCGGATGTCGTGTTGCGGGCTGCCCTTGATCAGCAGCCGGGGTCCGTTGCGCGCCAGTTCCGGTGGCGGTTCGGCAACCAGCGCGTTGATCTGCGCGATCGCATCGGCAGGATCCAGCACGCTGGCAGCACCGATCACGCACAGGGCATCGCTCCCGCTCAACCGCGGCGATGGCCCGCGCCACAGCACCGACGCCTCGGCCAACGCCGTCCTCAGCCGGTTGGCGTCGACGATGGCCGCTGACAGCGCAGTGTCGTCGATCGCCCGTCCGCCGATCGCGGCCAGCTGCTCGGCCAGCGCCTTCATCCGCCCCAGATTGTAGCGCGCCGTTGTATAGCCCGGTGTCTGCAGCAGATCGAACAGGCTGGTCTCGGGCAAGCGGGCCTGAGGCTCCCAGCGGGGAATTTCGCGGATCAGATAGTAGAGCTGAAGGTAGACCTCCGACGAGCGGGGGACCACCAGCAGGTCGAGCAGCGCATAGCGGTCCGCCAGCAGCGCCTCGAAGATGGCGCGCACCTCTCCATCGAAATACTCTTCCATATAGGCGCCGGCGCGATGCGGCGTGTCGGCGGGCATCCCCCGCAGCCGGATCGGATCGAGCCCCGCCGCCAGGATCAGCTCGACCGGAAACGAATTGAGGAAAGAACCGATCAGCCTTGCGCCTGCCGCCTTGCGCGCCTGGGCGATGGCATGCGGGTCGGCATAAGCGTTCCGCAGGTGATCCAGCGGGGTTTCAGCCATGCGCGAAATCTCCCACCTGGACGACAAGCTTGCCCAGCGCCCCGCGTCCGGCGATCGCCGCGATTGCGTGGGGTGCATCGGCAAAATCATAGACGCGCGAGACCCGGGGGCGCACCTTGCCCTGTTCAAAAAGTGCGATCAGCTCACGAACATTGTCTGCCGCGACGTGCGGTTCATTGGCATTCAGCCCACCATTGAACACGCCAACGATCTCGCAGCCCTTGAGCAGCGGGAGGTTGAATGGGAGCCGGGGAATGCCCGCGGTGAAGCCGACCACCAGATACCGGCCCTTCCAGCCCAATGCCCGCAGCGCCGGTTCGGCATAATCGCCACCGACCGGATCATAGACCAGATCGAAGCCGCGTTCGCCGCCCGCGTTCTTGAACTGCGCGCCCAGCGCGCGGGCTGCATCCTTGTCCAGCGGTCCGGCGGGGTAGATCACCGTGTCATCTGCGCCGCATTCGCGGGCAAACTCTGCCTTTTCCTTGCTCGACACCGCCGCGCAGACATGAGCGCCAAACGCCCTGGCCAGCTCGATGGCCGCAGCCCCCGTGCCACCCGCCGCGCCCAGAACGAGCATGCGGTCTCCGCGTGCGATCCGCCCGCGCTGGACCAGCGCGTGATAGGATGTCGCATACGTGAAGAGGAACGCGGATCCCTCGGCAAATCCCATATCATCAGGCATCAACGCGCATTTCTCGGCAGGCACCGCGATGTATTGCCCCAGCCCGCCCCAGGCCGTGCGCGCAATTACCCGGTCGCCTGCTGCCAGGCCTGTGACACCGGAGCCCAGCGCCGTGATGGTGCCTGCGATCTCGCCACCCGGGACGAACGGCCTTGGCGGACGCGTCTGGTACAGATCGTTGATGATCAGCGAATCCGGAAAATTGATGCCGCAGGCAGCCACCTCAACCACGACCTCGCCAGGCGCAGCTTCGGGGATCGGAAGGTCGGCCAGCACCAATGTCTCCGGGCCTCCGGGAGATGCGCTCGTCCAGGCCTTCATGGTTTTTGCTCCAAAGCAGCGATGCCGACCCGCAGTGCGGCTATCAGCGCGATCGGTTCATCCACCATGATGTGGTGACGGGCGTGCGGAATGGCCGCAGCAAACCGGCAATCGGGCAGCCGCAACGCCAGCTGCGCAACATGATCAGCCGTCACCAGCGCCGAGCACTCGCCATAGATCATCCCCATCGGCAGATTGGCCTGCTCGACCAGCGGATCGGCGGCGCTGCGATCGAGTGTCGCCCACATTCGCGGATCGAACCGCCAGGTCCATTGCTTGCCAGGGGGCGTATCGGCTGCGACCTCGCGCACCGAATGGCGCGTAAGATAATCGACGATATCGGGATGCGCGCTGTCCTGATGCGGGGCGAAACGATAGCGCATGAGGATCTCGGCCTCGCTGGCATAGCGCGGCGGGTTCCTGCCGGAAACCGCCCAGCCGGGTTTCTTGCGCTCGGGTGGCGGGACGAAGCTGTCGACCATGATTCCGCCGCGCAGCCGGTCAGTGTGATGGACCGCTGCATACATCAGGGGAATGCCGCCAAAGCTGTGCCCGATGACAACCGGTGGCCCGGCATCGGCCAGTCCTGCAGCATCGATCGCACCGACCAGCTCGCGGGCATAGGCTTCGATCGAATACTGGTCGCGCCAGCCCGATCCACCCATTCCCGACCACGAGATTGCCGCGCATCGCCGATCTTTGGCAAAATAGGGGGCAATGAAGCTCCACCAGTCGGCGTGGCCGCCATTGCCATGCAGAAACAGCAGCCCCGGCCGTCCTCTTTCACCCCATGTCAGCAGTTCGATGGCTGCATCGTCGCACAAAAATTCGCTGCGATCCGGCGCCGTGGCCAGTGCCTCAGCCAGCCAGGGTGCCCGCGGCGGCGGTGAACCGCCGAACCGTGCGAGCGGCGGTTCACCCTCGACTTCACTCATCAGAATTTCTTGGTCAACGTGAACGCCACCAGCCGACCGAGCGCGCTTGCCTGGCCCGGATCCCAGCCGCCGGGAATGTTGACGAACGGCGGGTCCTGATCGAAGAGGTTGGTCACCGACAGCCCGAGCGCCAGCCCGTTCAGCACGCCGCTGTCCTTGAACTCATAGCTGATGTCGATATCGACGGGATTCCAGCTGCCGACATTCTGTTCGGGTGCCACCAGCGTGTTGGTATAGCCGCTGACGTGGTTGACCAGCGCGTTGACGGTGAACCCACCCGAACGAAAACCGGCATAGGCGCGGGCGCGGAACACCACAGGGAAGCTGATGTCGCCAGCCCGGTCCAGAGGCCGGGCGATCTGGGTCACCGCAAAGTCGTAGCCCAAGGTGTAGGTGCCGTTGAAGCCCAGCGTCAGCTCACCGCCTGCAGCATCGAATGCATAGCTGGCATCGAAATCGAAACCGTCGGTATGGATCGAACCCAGGTTCTGGGCCGAGCCATCATACAGAAACGCGATGACCGGTGGCACGACGCCCTGCAGGCTCAGCCCCTGCGAGGTCAGCGCGGTGATCTGCGCTGCGGTGGGGTTGCGAGTCACCGCGAAGGCATAATTCGGGTCGAGCAGGCTGCTGGTCGTGCGCGGCGGAAACCCGATCAGGTCCTTGTAGAGCAGATTGAAATAGGTCGCTGCCAGCCGCAGACCCGGGACAAGGCCGGGGTTGAGTTCGGCCGAGATCGACCAGGTTTCCGCGCTTTCCGGGCTGAGGTTGGGGTTGCCTGCGTTGAGCTGCAAACCGACGCTGGTGCCGGTGGGGGAGAGCGGATCGGTCCAGGTGGCGGTCGTCAGCCCGGCCCCGGTGCGCAGCAGCGGCAGATCCTGCAGGCCAGGTGCGCGGAACGATGTGCCATAGCTGGCCTTGAACAGCACACCGCGCGCAGGCGACCAGTTGAGCCCGAACTTGGGATTGGTGGTGCTGCCGACGTCGCTGTAATCATCGTACCGGACAGCCGCTGACAGATCGAGCCGCTCGAACATGCCGGTCGCGTTGGCGGAGCTGAAGATCGGGATGTAAAGCTCTGCAAAGGCCGATTTCTGGTTGCGTTCTAGCTTGGGGTTGATCGTGACCGTGGGAGCTGCGAGCGCGCCCTGGGCGTTGCCGGCATCGGAGGTGTAGCGCAGGAATTCTGCCCCGACCGCCAGCCGGACATCGCCGCCAGCAATGCTGAACAGGCTGCCATCGGCCTGGAGCGAACCGCCACGGGTGCGGCTGATCGCGAACGGATTGAACACGCCCGAATAGATCGCGGCGATATTGTCCGCGCTGTTGGCCCCGCCAAAGGGATTGAACGCCAGCGCCGGATTGGTGCTGCGCAACCTGTCGGTCAGCACCGTGGTGTTGATGCGCCGCGTGTTCTGGGCGCTGCGATCCTCGCTGAACACGCCATCGAGCGAGACCTTCCAGTTGTCGTCGATGTTCCAGGCCAGCCCTGCCGTCAGGAACAGCGTGTCGGTAAAGCCGGTCTGCTGGATCGGACCGATCAGCGGAGTGAAATCATATTCCACCGTCACCGTCGTCGCGGTCGTGCCGACCGGGCGCACGAAGAACGGGTTGGTGTTCGGCACCGCCAGATTGACGATGTTCGATGTCGATCCCTGCTGGATCGCCTGGGCGGTGTAGTCGCGCAGCGAGTAGATGCCCTGGACATGGACGCGCAGGCGGTCCCCGATTTCCTGATAGGCATAGCCGTAGAACTTGTGCCGCTCTTCCTCGGGCAGGATGTCGGCAATGCTGAGGTTTTCGCACAGATTGCGCGTGCCCGCGACGAGCTGGCTGGCGGTGGCAGGGGTGACCCCGGCCTGCGGAATGGCGTAGGTCCGGCCGGCCACGACGATATTGCCGGGCGAACACTGGCCGTTGCGATAATCGCGGCCACCCCGGTCGGTAAGATCGAACCGCACGAAGTCGCGCTCATCGCCGCCAAGCGCATCGTTGCGGGTATATTCATAGGCGAAGACGACCCCGCCCGAGCCCCAGTTGGTGCCCGCCATGAAACTGGCCTGCGCCAGCCAGTAGTCGTCCGCCACGCCATAGCGGCCACGCACCTGAATGCCCTCGAATTCCTTGCGCAGGATGAAGTTGACGACACCTGCAACCGCGTCCGAGCCATAGACTGCCGAGGCACCGTCGGGGACGATTTCGATCCGGTCGACGGCCGCTGCGGGAATGGCGTTGGCATCGACATAGTTGGACGAGACGCCCGAGAAGCTCAGCCGCTGGCCATCGACGAGGGTCAGCGTTGCCGAAGGCCCGACGCCGCGAAGGTTGATGGCGCTGCCGCGGGTGGTGTTGGTGCCGCCCTGTCCGCCGCTGACCACGGCGCTCGAGGAATCGACCCCAAAGCCCTGGATCTGCGGAACCTTGCGCAGGAATTCGGTGATCGTTGCGGTCGGCTGGGCTTCGATCTCCGCGGCGCTGACCGAGACCACGTTGGAGCCCACCGGGCCCGTGCCCCGGATGCGGCTCCCGGTCACCACGATCTCCTTGCCTCGCGCGCCTTCTTCAGCCTCGAGGCCAGGGGCTTCGGCCGGGCTGGGCAAATCGGCTGTCTGGGCGATTGCGGGCATCCCCGCTGACAAGGCGATGGCGGAAACGGTGATGCCTAGTTTCATGGTCTCTCCCCCTCATCGCAGATCTGCGTCTGCGCTGTCTTTTATGTTCTCATAGTTGATCGAATCGTAGCATTCATTAGATCATCGGAAATTACAATCATTTTGTCGTCTCAGGGCTATGCGGTCGCATGCTCTTTCAGTTGGGCGAGCGTTTCCGGATCGAGATCCAGCTCTGCGAGAATGGCATCGGTATGTTCGCCCAGGGACGGGACCGCGCCCGATGAGAACTTGCCGCTGCTGAGCTGGAAGCCGGGCCCGACCATCTTCACCGGCTCTGGCGACCCGGGCAATTCCGCCTCGAGAAAGATGTCGCGCTCCTTGAAATGCGGGTGGCTCAGCACCTGGCCGAGATTGCGGACGAAGGCGACCGGAACATGCCGCGCGGCGAGCCGGGGCTCCACCTCCTCTCCGTTATGCTCGCGGAAAATGTCGCTGAGTGCCGCCCGCAGCGCATCGTGATTGTCAACGCGCGCGCGGTGGGTCGCAAACCGCTCGTCCTCAAGCAGCCACTCGCAATGCAGCACCTGGCACAGCGCCTCGATCTGGTGATGGTGATTGGCGCCGATCGAGATGTACCCGTCGGCCGTCTTGTACGTCTCCGACGTCGCCACCAGCCTATAGCCGCGGTTGCCCGTTCGCCCGCGCACCTCGCCCGAGTAGAAATAGACCGGGATGGCGGCGCCCATCAGGTTGAATGCACTGTCGAGCATCGCGACGTCGACATAGTCGCCTTCGCCCGTCTGGTCGCGGCGATGCAGCGCGGACAGCAGGCCGATGACCGCCATGTACCCGCTGAACGTGTCGATGATCGGGAAGCCCACCTTCATCGGTTCCTCGTCCGGGTTGCCGTTCATCCACATGATCCCCGACATGGCCTGGACGATATGATCATAAGCGGTCCAGTCACGCAGCGTCCCGGTCTGGCCGAACCCGCTGATAGAGGCATAGACCAGCCCTGGATTGATGGTGCGCAGCGACGGCCAGTCGAGGCCAAGCTTGGTGGCGACACCGGGACGGAAGTTCTCGACGAGCATATCGCTGCGCTGGGCCAGCGTGCGCACCACCTTGATCGCGGCGGGCTGCTTCAGGTCCAGCGTGATCGAACGCTTGCCGGCGTTTGCTGCGGCAAACGGAATGCTCATTCCCGGCAGCCCGGCATGCTCGGTGTAATGCCGAAAATCGTCGCCGATTTCGGGGCGTTCGACCTTGATGACATCTGCCCCCAGCAGCGCCAGCAGGCTGGTGCAGGTCGGTCCGGAGAGAGCGTGGCTGAGATCGAGCACCCGCACACCTTCAAGCGGCCTGGCGATCGGGCGCTCACTGACAGATTCCATATAGCTCTCCATTCATCTGAATTCCCGATTATTAATATAGCCAAATACTCTTGTCACTTGACTTTTTTCCGGTGGTCGGTCAGCCCAAGCGGATACCGGCACAATGCCGGGGGGAGAGGCAGTCGCATGAGCGACCCACAAGACGCGCAGTCCATGCCATCGGCAGGGATGGAAAGCCCTCCGCCTGACCATGGCGCCAAACCCCCGGCCAGGCGGTTCTGGACACCCTTGCAGATATGGGTGCTGTTCCTGCTGGTGCTGGTCAACATCTCGAACTATCTCGACCGCGGCGTGCTCGCCATCCTGCAGGAGCCGATCAAACAGGATCTGCTGCTCGCCGATTGGCAGCTGGGGCTGATCAGCGGTCCTGCCTTCGCACTGCTCTATTCGATTTCGGGCATCCCCGCCGCCCGCATCGCCGACAAGCTGAACCGGGTCACCGTGCTGTCGATCGCGATCACGGTCTGGTCGGGAATGACCGCGCTGTGCGGCGCAGCCAGCAGCTTTGCGCAGCTGGCCCTTGCGCGCATCGGGGTCGGGGCCGGTGAAGGCGCGTGTACGCCGGTCAGTCATTCGCTGGTGTCGGATCATTTTCCACCGCGTCAGCGCGGGATGGCACTGTCGGTCCTGACGACCAGCATTCCGATCGCGCAGCTGATGGCGCCGCTCATCGGCGGGGTGGTTGCGATGCAATATGGCTGGCGGACCGCATTCGTCGTCGTCGGGCTCCCCGGCATCCTTGTGGCGGTGCTGCTTCGGCTGACGCTGCGTGATCCGCGCCACGACATGACCAACACGCTGGTCACGCGCAAGACGCAGGGGTCGGGCAAGTTTCTTGACGATATCAAGCTGCTCACCGCCAACCGCTCGTTCGTCTGGCTGTGGTTCGGTGCGACGTTCCTCGGACAGGCGGTCGGCGCGACCAACGTCTTCACTGCGTCCTATTTCCTTCGGCAGTATGATCTTACCCTCGCGCAGGTAGGGGCGATGATGGCGGCGGGGCTTGGCGCAGCCGGGTTGATCGGCACCTTCATGGGGGGATGGCTGGCGGATCGCTATGCTGGCGAATACGGCCGGTCGTACCCTTTCATGTGCGCTGTCGCCGCGACCGGTGCGGGTCTGATGTTTGCCGTGGTGTTCACCAGCCCGTCCTGGCAGGTCGCGCTGGGCTTTCTGCTTCTGGCCAACATCATGGGGGACATGAAGAATGGCCCGGTCTATGCCGCAGTCCAGAACATGTCGCCGCCACACATGCGCAGCACGGCAACCGCGGTCATCCTGATCGGCGTCATCGCGCTGGGGACCGGGATGGGCCCGATGATCGTCGGTCTGGTCAGCGATAGCGTCGCAGCATCATCGTTCGCCCAATCGCTGGGCGATTATGGCATGGCCTGCCCGGGTGGAAAGCCACTCCCCGCAGCATCGGCGGAGATGGGGCTGGCCTGCGCGCAGGCGTCCGCTGCCGGCCTGCGCGCAGGGCTGCTTGCTGCGTGCCTGGCTTATGCTGCGGCGGCACCGTGTTTCCTGATGGCGGCACGCACCATCGGCGAACCCTTGCAGAAAATCGCCGCAGGCTGAAACGCCGGCGGCCAGCCCTTCGGCGGGTGCATGGCGTCTTCAGCGCGACGGATGTGGAAAAATGGTGCACCCGACTGGATTCGAACCAGTGGCCTCTGCCTTCGGAGTGCAGGGTTAGCTACCGTCGCCGGATGTGGCCGGACACTAAAACCCTCGTAAATACGGCATTGCTGATCCGGCCTTGTCCGATTCTGTCCGATCCTGTATTCCGTACTTATTACGTACGGAACGGAATGAGGCGATCGACATGGCAGACGTCACGAGCAAGGGCAGCAAGCGAAAGCCTGCCAAAAAACTGGACCTGAGCCGGGTTGGCGAGCGGAACGATCTTAAGGCGCAACGCGAGCCGCACTGGCAGCGGCTGCGCGCGGGTTGCTTCCTGGGGTTCCGGCCGTCCAAGCGAGGCGGGGCAGGGACATGGATTGCGCGGGCTTATGATGAGGATGCAGGGACGTATCGCCTGAAAGCCCTTGGCGACTTTGGGGCACTGGCGGGCAATGAACGGTTTGCCGCTGCCAAGCGTGAAGCGGAAAAGCTGGCCGAGCTGGTGGAAGCCGGTGGCGAAATGCGCGCCAAGATTGAAACCGTGGCAGATGCATGCCGCGAGTATGCCAAAACCCGCAATGAGGCAGGCCAGCGCTTCGGGCGCTATGTCTACGACGATCCCATCGCCAAGGTGAGGCTGGACAAGCTGCGGCGGCGGCATGTCAAGGAATGGCGGGAACGGCTGGAAGCGCAGCCCGCGCTGGTTACAAGGCGCAAGGACGGCGTTCAGGTGCACCGCAAGCGCGCACCTTCCACCGTCAACCGCGACATGGCCATATTGCGGGCGGCATTGGCCAAGGTGTTATCGCCGGGCGCGCCAAACAGTGAAGCCGCTTGGCAAGAGCCGCTTAAGTCCATCGAGAATGCTAACGGGCGGCGCACCCTGTATCTGGACCGGGACGAACGGCGGAAGCTGTTGCAGCACATTGACGCTGAGGCAGCACCTTTCGTGCGTGGTCTTTGCCTGTTGCCGCTGCGGCCGGGCGCGCTGGCTGCGCTCACCGCTGGCGACTTTGACAGGCGCACGGCGGAACTCTCCGTAGGCAAGGACAAGACAGGCAAGCCGCGCCGTATCCAGTTGCCGCAAGAGGCGGCATCATTGCTGGCGGAACAGGCCAAGGATAAGCTTCCGGGAGCGTCGCTGTTCATGCGGTCCAATGGCAAGGCATGGGACAAGAATAGCTGGAAAGTGCCAATTGCTGCTGCTGTTGTTGCGGCCGGGTTGCCGGGTGAAGCCACAGCCTACACGCTGCGGCATAGCACCATCACGGACTTGGTTCGGGCAGGGCTGCCTTTGCTCACCATCGCCCAAATTTCCGGCACCAGCGCTGAGATGATTGAACGGCACTATGGCCACCTTGCCAGCGATGCAGCGGTGAAGGCGCTGGGAGCGCTGGCGTTGTGAGTTGCTTCAATTTGCCAACGGAAGCGGATTTTTTAGCTGCTAACAAGGCGCGCCATCAGTTGTCATTTCAAAGAGGCAGGGCGGCTGGCGGCCGAGTGGCGGCGCTATCCAAGCTACACGACGAACTGGCCGATGATTCTCAGTTGTACGCCAGCGATAGCTTGCAGGATCAAAGGGACGCGGTGGCCCATGCCCTTCTGGCTGTGATCGGGTACCTGCAGGCTCAAGGATTTTCTAACATGACGCTTGCACCGCTAATGCGCCCGGTGTCGGCCCTAAACGCTAGGGAACAAAATTCGCGAGATATGATGTTTGCTGAGCGCGCCCGCGCTGGTCGGCCAAGCGCTACTAGTGCAGACCACGAGCGGATGGGCATCCTTGCCGCCCTAGCCGAAGCATGGTTGCGTATTCACGTTGACGAAGATCGGACACAAGCACAATTGCTTGCTGAGGCGGCAAGGCAAATGAAGGGCCGCTGGTTTGGGGATGTCACGCGGGCCAACCTCAAGACGGCTCGTGATCTTTGCATGCAAGAAAGTAGCGATCATCCGGCCGTCAGCAGTGCTCGCCTGTTCTATTCTGAATATCTCGCTGGGGCCGAAAAGTTTGGTCCGATGGCTGCGTTCAAGATAATGATTCGGATGCTTAACGACGTAAAACTGCCGTTTGGCGCAGGCGAGGGAGGAATCTCAAAAACCCCCCATGTTTCTCCGACCGATGACGACTGACAGTTGTTCCGCGACGTCCATGCAATCCCGCATGGGTCCGCAAGGGAACAACGAAGATGGACACTTCTGAAGCCAAAAACCGTCGCTGGGGCAGCCTAGATCAGCTGCGCCAGCAATACCCGCTGGGCCGCACACGGGCCTACGAACTTCTGAAAATCGGGAAGCTGCGGGCCAAGCGCCTAGGCGGCAGAACTATTTGGGACTTCGATAGCGTGGATGCGCTGTTTGCATCTCTCCCGGACCACGGAACGGGGGCGTGAGCGATGACAGCACAAAAACGAAACGCCGGGTTGCAGCCCGGCGTCCCATGCAATCAACTTGTCGGCTGCTTGCATTCTCCCTCTACCGCAACGGACTGGCAGGCGCAAATGCTTGCTACCCGTTTCTGCCTTTCGCCTTGGATGGCGCAGGATATGGCGCGGCTCTGCTACGGGGGGCAATGCCATGACTAAGGCTGCCTTCACCAGCCATCGCTCGGCAGCCCTAGCGCTGTTGAACAGCGATCATCGCCTTAGCCGCAAAGCCGGGTCTTTCCTTGGCCAGCTGGCAGTTGATCTTACACCCATGACGGAACGGCAAGCCAAGTGGCTGGCGATCCTGTTAGAACAGGCGGGAACAGGCACCTATGCCGGGGAGGGCGCTATATGAGCACCTATCCCGACGCACCTGGCCATCGCCATGTCGATACGTCGATGGCGGCTGCCGACGCCCTAGCGCCCAAACTGGGCCGATTGCAGCGCATGACAGAAACCGCGATCCGGGAAGCCGGATGGATTGGCCTCACTGCTGACGAACTGGCCGCAACACTCGGCATGGACCGTTGGTCGATCCAGCCGCGCACCAGTGAACTGCGGCGCAAGGGCCTGATCCTCGACAGCGGGCGGCGCAGGCCAAATGCCACTGGCAAGATGGCCATTGTCTGGGTTGCAACCTGATGTTGTCCGGCATGCACCAGCCGCAACGCAGCACCATGCCGGAAAGCGCTTTGAAACTTCACCGGGGGGCAACTTTCGGTGAAGTTTCAAACGTTGCCCTTCCGGTAATTAACGGCGGAAAACGGGCGATCCGGCCGAGTGGCACGCATGATGCAATAAGATACCTAGATATAGGTTGCGGGGCAGATTCCGCAGGCGGCAATGGCAGGGGCGGGGCACACAACCGCGCCGACCGGATCAGCTATCACCCTACAGCGGGCCATGTCGCCAACCTGACAGCCGGGAGCGCGCACGCCGTTGTCATCGGCTTGCCCTTCAACCGGATGATAACTGTTCACTGGGAAGCCGCAGGCGTGGCGCTGGCAGATATGGCGCAGGCGACCGGGCGGTTTCTGGACATGCTCAGCAAGGCTATCGCGCGCCAAAGCCAAAAGCGGCCGGGCGAATGCACCGCGTGGCTTTGGATGCACGAGAACGGGCTGGGCAAAGGCGGGCATTGCCACATGCTGGTGCATGTCCCGCCCAAGCTGGTTCGAACCATCGCCAAGATGCAACGGCGCTGGCTGCGGTCGATCACCGGCAACCCCTATCGCAAGCGCGTAATCCGCAGCGATCCCATTGGCGGGCGGCTGGGCATGGAAACCTGCAATCCGGCCGTTCACGCTGCCAATCTCGCCAATGCGCTGGCCTATGTCTGCAAGAGCGCACCGCAGACGATCCTAGACAGCCACGGCATGCAACGGCGGCATGAACAGGGCGGGCCGATAGTCGGCAAGCGCTGCGGAATATCCCAGAACATCGGACCCAAGGCACGGAAGGCAAAGACATGACGACCACGGCGAAACCCAAGCCACGGCAACGGGCGAAACGAGCCAAGTCTAACCCCCCTGAGGCGGGCAAGGCGTATGTTATCGAACTGGTTGATGGCAGCACAAAAGAACAGGTAAACGCAGCCTTGGCCACTAGCATGCCGGGCTGGGATACGCTGGTTCCAAGCGAACAGGCCGAGCTGGCGCAATTGATCCTGGACCAGCGCAATGGGCGACAATCGGCTAAGGTGAAGCTGGTTACGCGGCCGGACGGCGGGATGAATATCGAGATCGACGGACCTTGCGAGGCGCAGGGGTTGCTGCGGATGTATCGGACATTCGGTACGAACACGATCGAGCCGGTCAACGCGCGGGCGACGGAACTGCTAAAATATCTGGAATCGATCGGGGCAGCCAAGGACGGGCGCTATAACGCGGCGTTGTCGTTCATCGACAGCATGGAGCCGCGCAACCAGATGGAAGCGCTCTTGCTGGTCGAGATGTATTGCACGCACGATGCGGCAATACGGGCGCTGAGCATGCTGGGAAATGCGGACTGGGTTCCACAGATGCAAACGTTCGGAAACCTTGCCACCAAGCTGCTACGGGCCTCACAGGGGCAAATGGATACCTTGGCGCGCATGCGACGCGGGGGCCAACAGACGATCCGCCATGTTCATGTCGATAACCGGGGCGGGCAGGCCGTCATTGCCGACACAATCCAGACGGGGGGGCAGAATGCAAAATCCGACGATCAATCCCATGCAACCGGAAGCGCTGGCCTCGGCACCGCGTTGCTTGGCGCGGACCCATTCGGGAACGGCGTGTCAATCTCTGGCCATGATGGGGCTGAAGCGATGCTGGCTGCAACGACGAGCGAGGGGGGGCAGTGCGCACGGAGGCAAATTGCGCGGGGCTAAGTCTAGGTCGACTTCGCGCTGGCAAAAGACGGACAGGCTACTCCCCGGACGTCAAAACAGCCGGGGAATAGCCTGTTGGGTGTTGTCTGCCAAAGTCAGGGCTAGCGGACCGTAAAATCAAAAATGCGAGCAGTCATCGCTCCGCCCGCCGCTCCTCCAGCTAGTGAATAGATAAAACCGTATTCACCGGGAGGAAGTGATGCGCTGGGTTCAATCACGAAAACACCGGGTCGAATTGCAGAATGAGAAAACTCAAGCCTATCCTCGTCCATGACTCCCGTCTTGGCACCTCCAATATTCATGCTACCAACACGGGCCTCGCGTCGATCCTTCTTCCTGTTTAAGCGGATAAGAGTAAGTTCTGCTGGGGAATTAACAACCGTATTATTGCCGCTTGCCCAAGCTGAACTGCTGTCACCGTTTGATTCACCTGAGAAAAAATAGAATTTTGGGCTGACACTAACCGGAACGCGCGAAGTCTCATTCTGTATAGTGGCTTTTATGCTCATCGAAGCCAAGCCACCCGTCAGGGCATATCCCAAAATGCCTCCAGTTTTAGCCTGATTGGTTACTGTTGGTTCCATCCGTTGCATGCGCGAAACACCATCTGCGGAAAGCAATGTGTAGAGTCCAGCAGGATGAGGAACGTTTGGGTCAGGTGAATCCAATGAAGGTTCAACTTTTGCAACAAAACGATTGCTAATCATTGCGGCGATAACTGCAGATGAGATTCCACGATTTTTTAAATCTACCATTTCAGTAGTAGAAAGGTCGAAGTCAACTTTTTCAGCCGCTATCTTTGCAATCACTGCATCATCGCCTAATCCAAGCGCTATGAGATTGACTGCTTCGTCGCGAGTTAGAGGTTCGGCAAAAGCTGCTTGTGATGTAAACGCCAAAAGAAAAGCTGTCGTGATGTGTTTCAAATGTAACATGGGGCCCCTGTGCAATCCGCTCTTCTAAAGTTCGTCTCCGACCGCCGACATTGGCAGTTTTGGAGCGACATAATCTGAATGGATACGCTGTCATGCAGCATCTGCCAAGCAACCCTTTGCAACCAGCGATCTTGGCAGCAGCTCCGCGCTGTCTAGCCCGGACCCGTTCGGGAACGGAGTGCAGGTCCCCGGCGGTGAAGGGGAGGCGACGTTGCAGGATGCACGGGGGCACAAATCCTGGCGCACCTGCGGGCAACCGCAACGCTTGGAAGCATGGGGGGCGGGCTGGTGCGAGTTTGAGTGAGGCGCGTCAACTCAGAGCGATGTTGATGCTGGCAAAACAAATTGATCACAGATCGCCACAGATCGAAAACTAAATTGAAGCGTCGTGGGCTGATGTGTAAAAAACAAAATTATTTGGGGACTAAAATGCTTGCGGTTATGACACGCCTTAGCGGAATGGCTTCTATCGTGTTGTTTTTTTTGTTGCACGGCTCTGCCAGTGCACAAGCTTGTTATGAGAGCATGATCAGCAATCCGACGCCGTTCATGGGCAAAAATGATGAAATTTTTCAGCTTAGTGATGGCTCAATTTGGCAGGTAAAATATGAATACGAGTATCTTTATGAGTACAGCCCAAGCGTAATAATTTGCCCTGATAAGGGTGTTTTAATAATCAACAAAAAATCACTGAATGTTATTGCCCTTCGATCTGTGGATGCTCCCCGAGGTGTAAGGTCTCCTGCTAATGCTGTGACTGTTGTTTATAGAGTTGCTGGATGTGACTATTTTATAGCAGACGGGCCAAAGGGTCTTTATGTTCTAGAGTGGTATGGGGGCTATGATCCAGTGGAGGGGGATACCCTTGCGGGATATGATGGTGGCTACGGCATGAAGAAAGTGACTTACTTGCAAAACGGGCGCGAGGGTCGCCTCTGGGCAGAGGACTATCTTTTGAGTGCAGACAGAGCCGCAGAGATCGTTTCTGAGAAATGTGACTGATCCTACCATCGCGAACAGGTTTGCCCCCGTATTGGGCAGAAAGCACTAAGCTATTTGCGACGTGCCCAAAGCTCTGCGGTGGCTTCAATCGCCATCCGATCGGCAGGAATTGGCCGGTCGAACTGGTAAAGGTCATCAAGCGAGGCTCTAAGCCATATGTCCCATTGATCCGGCAAAAGGATGACCGGTGACCGATCGTGAATATGCTCCAGGCCGGGTGCATTGTTCGTCATCACACCGGTATAACAGTCGCCCCATTCGTCGGATGAACGCCATAGACCAGCCCATGCAAATAGCGGCGCATCTTTCAGCGACAGCCACGTTTCTGTCATCTTTCCGGGCGTTCCGACGGCCTCAGCAAAGCGCGCTGTTGGGATCAGGCAGCGATTACCCGGCTGATCTGCCCACCGCTTCCAGAATGCCCCCAGCTTATCAAATCGCGCATTGTTAACGGGCTTGGGCTTGAGGGGCTGTCCCTGCTTGCCGCGTAGCACAACGGGAAACCCCCACGTCATCTGTTCCAGCACCATTTCGCCATTGGCTAGCCGCACTATCCAGCCGGGATCTTTGGGGTGAACCGTCGGCGGGCCTTCGTTATAGTCCCGCAGGCGCTTGGCGGCGAAATGATCCTCAATGCGGGTTCGTTCGCCCGGCTGGTATCTGTTGCACATGCATGGATGCTGGGGAGTGCCACTACCGCTGTCAATGTCGGCAGCATAACGCCTTGCCCACCTGCCACGTGTTTGGAGGCACGGCCGATCGATCCCAAGCTTAAAATGCCACGTATCGAGCAGCCCTATCAAGCTGGTGATGCGGACCTGCTGTCCCTGCTCTGGGGTAAACGCCCATTCGCATTCATCTGTTAACGCTTTCCAGAATGCGGCACATTGCCACACCTCAGCTATGCCTGAATGATGCAGCCACCTCAGTGCGAACTGCTGTCCCCAGCTTCGCTCAACAAGGCCGGACTGTGCCTGTGCAAGCGCATCCTCTAGTGTGCGCAACGCTGAGCGAGCCAGCTGCTTATGCGATGGCATAGGGACAATGGGATTGCATTCCCGCCATAGAACATAATGGGAACGGAGGCGCAATGATTCGGGGTGTCGGCCATTGTAAAAAGGGGCTGCGGCGAAAGCGCTGTCGCATGAACGGCGGTACCAATCCGGGGGCACCTGAGGGCAACCGATATGCGGAGGTACTGGCGAAGGTGCACGAAATAAATAACGTTGTATGCTAGGCTAGCGTATTATCAGATTAAACCCATCATTTCTTGCTCAATACAGCCGCATATTATCGGAAGACTACGACTAAGCGGTGAGCCGTCAAACACGTTTGTTAGCGTAATAATATTGATCACCTAATACGACCAAGGCTGCAACATCTAATTTAGCACGGTAAATATCGGCTATATTATTTATCGTAGCGTCTGCGATGTCACGATAGTGTGCGCCCTCAGGGGGAATGCCCCCGCCTGCTTTCGCGCGCTCTAGTAAGTCGTTTATGTAGCGCCGTCGTGCAGCCATTTGAACAATTGCTTGCTCTAATTTCTCACCCGAGAGTACAGCGCATTCCTCGTAAGCAGCAGCTAGAGCAAATAAATAGGACGCCCCCAGTTGATAAAGTTTGTCCGGCTGATCCGCATCACCACCTGCAAACAGGCGTTCACCATAGCGCTCTGCGACGCGAATGGCTTTTTGAAATTGACGGCGTGCAATCAACTGTTCGCAGCAGTTTAGCAGTTGCTCTAGGGTGCAAGGTTCAGGCCCCTTAAAAACCCGACTAAATATCGACATCACAAACCTCTAGCGTATGGTTGTGTCTGAGAAGTTCTAGCGGAGGGCTGCTGCCGTCGCCCGCAAGCTGGATCGGTGTGATGGATGCTGAGAGGTGCAATTGCCTCTGTCAATCTCAACAGTGTAATGGCGTGCCATTAGTTTCGCGTTTGGAGGCAGCCGAAATGCGAAAGTGAAAAGTAGCGGTCGCCATGATGGGTTCCCGAGTGTCGGCTCTGACTCCCGGGTGTGTCAACAGAAGGCAACGCCTTTCAGGACCGATTTAACGTTCTTTTTTGTTCGACTTTCCACCTGCAGCGAAAGCCAACCAAAGCGCAAAGCACATTAGCAAAAATGCGGGGATGTCGATGATTAGGGAGGCCAAAAGAGCGTCGTCGCTAGAGCGATTTTTGTCCATCCTGAAAGCAAACTGAGCTGGGATGAAGATAATTGCTCCAAAAATGAAGAAAATGATGCGCTTCAAGAGATGCATGAAACCCCCAAAAACATTCCGGTCCAAGAGTCAACGTGCAGGTCTGATTGCCGGGCCATCCTTGGTTGCCACTTAGCAGACTGCAGGGCGAAAGTAGCTAGAAACGAGCCATGCCGGTCAACAAGGCTCTTACCCCTATTTTCCGTACTGGTTGCGTACTTCAGGAATGCTAAGGCGTTAAGTCATTGAAAAAATGGTGCACCCGACTGGATTCGAACCAGTGGCCTCTGCCTTCGGAGGGCAGCGCTCTATCCAGCTGAGCTACGGGTGCGTCTGGCCAAGGCGCATGCCCTTAGCAAGCCATAAGGAATGCCGCCAGCCCCTTTGTGCGGCGATCATTGACCCGGTGGCCCCTGCGGCGCTATAGCTGCGGCCTGCAAGCTGGCGGCCCTTTGGACGGGGTCGCCTTTTTACGTTTGGTGCAGCGGCCCCCTGCGCCTTGCCTGGCTTGCGAACCATGCAAACGGGGCCCTTGCGAGAAGGACGAGGCCGCCATGACGATCACGCCGCTTATGCCCGTATACCCCCGGTGCGCCGTGCGCCCGGTGCGCGGCGAAGGCTGTTATCTGATCGGAGAGCGTGGCGAGCGATATCTGGATTTCGCCAGCGGCATCGCGGTCAACCTGCTCGGCCACGGCCATCCGCACCTCACCCAGGCAATCCAGAAACAGGCCGAGACGCTGATTCACGTCTCCAACCTGTACGGCAGCCCACAGGGTGAGCATCTGGCGCAGCGGCTGGTCGATTCGACCTTTGCCGACACGGTGTTCTTCACCAATTCGGGCGCCGAGGCGGTGGAGTGCGCGATCAAGACCGCGCGCGCCTATCACCAGTCCGAAGGCGGCGATGCCAACCGCACGGTGCTGATCACCTTCAACAACGCCTTTCACGGGCGCACGATGGCGACGATCAGCGCGTCGAACCAGGAAAAGATGCACAAGGGCTTCGCGCCGCTGCTGCCCGGCTTCCGCTATGTCGATTTCGACGATCTGGAAGGGGCGAAGGCGGCAATCGGTCCCGATGTCGCGGGCTTCCTGGTCGAGCCGGTGCAGGGCGAGGGCGGTGTCCGCCCGGCTTCCCCTGAGTTCATGAAGGGCCTGCGCGATCTGTGCGACGAGCACGATCTTATGCTGGTGCTCGACGAAGTGCAGTGCGGCGTCGCGCGCACGGGCACATTCTATGCCTATGAGCAGTACGGCATCGAGCCCGACATCATGGCGACCGCCAAGGGCATCGGCGGCGGCTTTCCGATGGGCGCGTGCCTTGCCACCGAAAAGGCGGCGCGCGGCATGGTCGCCGGCACGCACGGATCGACCTATGGCGGCAATCCGCTGGCCATGGCAGCGGGCGAGGCGGTGCTCGACGTGGTCGACAACCCCGAGTTCCTGGCCCATGTCCGCACCATGAGCGACCGCCTGCGCGGCGCGCTCGAGCAGCTGATCCCCAACCACGATGCGATCTTCGATTCGGTGCGCGGCATGGGGCTGATGCTGGGGCTGAAGCTCAAGGACAAGGCCGAAAACCGTGCGTTTGTGGCGCATCTGCGCGATCATCACGGGCTGCTGACGGTGGCTGCGGGCGAGAATGTGGTGCGCATCCTGCCGCCGCTGATCATCGAGCAGGCCCATGTCGACGAGTTCATCGAGCGCCTTTCGGCAGGCGCGCGCGACTTTGCGATGCCGGTGGCGGCTTGACGTAACGCTCCTCCCCCCTGGCGGGGGAAGGATAGGAAGCCTTGGCGCCGCAGGTGCCTGGGCGAACTTGGAGAGGGAGGGGCGTTTGCACTCACCCTCTCCCAGCTGCGACTAGGACCTTTCAGGTCCAAGTCTTCGCAACCCTCTCCCGTCAAGGGAGAGGGGGGAAGGACCACAATGACCCGTCATTTCCTGAACCTGTCCGATGCCGGACACGATGCCATTGCCGCGATGCTCAACGATGCGCTGGATCGCAAGGCGGTCCGCCATGGCTGGCCGCGCGGCAAGGCGGACCCCGATGCGCCGCTTGAAGGGCACACGCTCGCGATGGTGTTCGAGAAAAACTCGACCCGCACCCGCGTCTCGTTCGATATGGCAATCCGCCAGCTGGGCGGCACCAGCCTGATCCTCGATGCGGGCAGCACCCAATTGGGCCGCGGCGAGAGCGTTGCGGATACCGCGCGCGTGCTGTCGCGGATGTGCGATGCCATCATGATCCGCACCGACGATCACGCCAAGGCCGATGCCATGGCGCATTTCGCGACCGTGCCGGTGATCAACGGCCTGACCGACCTGTCGCACCCGTGTCAGATCGTCGCCGACCTGCTCACCATCATCGAGCACCGCAAGGCGCTGCCGGGGCTGGTGGTCGCGTGGCTGGGCGATGGCAACAACGTGCTGCATTCGATCATCGAGGCGGCCGGGCTGATGAAGTTCACCGTGCGGATCGGTTGCCCGCAAGGCTATGATCCCGACCAGGGCTTCATCGCGCGCGCGCAGGCGGCGGGCGGCACCGTCACGCTGCATCGCGATGCCGCCGAGGCCGCAGCGGGTGCGGACGTGATCGTTACCGATACCTGGATCTCGATGGGACAGCAGCATGCCGAGGCGAAGCTCAAGGCGATGATGCCGTTTCAGGTCAACCCGGCGCTGATGGCGCTGGCCAAACCCGATGCGCTGTTCCTCCACTGCCTGCCCGCACACCGTGAGGAAGAGGTCACTACGAGCGTGATCGATGGCCCGCAATCGGTGGTGTGGGACGAGGCAGAGAATCGGCTGCACGCGCAGAAATCGGTGCTGCGCTGGGTGTTCGGCCAGATCTGAAAACAAAAAAAGCCCCGGAGCATCGCGCTGCCGGGGCTTTTTTGATCGAATTTGGTGCGGATCAGCTGGTGATCAGGTCGCTGTGCTTTTCTGACAGCTTGAACGCCTTTTCATACCATTCCGAACCCGGATAGTTGGCGCCCAGAACCGCCGCCGAGCGCTTGGCTTCCTGCGGAATGCCCAGTGCCAGATAGCATTCGGTCAGGCGATACAGGGCTTCTGCGGTGTGGCTGGTGGTCTGGTACTTGTCGACGACCTCGCGGAAGCGCAACGTCGCGGCCAGCCAGTTGGAGCTGCGCTGGTAATAGCGGCCGATTTCCATTTCCTTGCCCGCAAGATGATCGTTGACCAGATCGACCTTGAGCCGCGCGTCCGAGGCATAGCGGGTGTTGGGGTAGCGCCGCATCACTTCGCCCAGCGATGCCAGCGCCTGCTGGGTGATCTTCTGGTCGCGGGTGACGTCGCTGATCTGCTCGTAATAATTGAGCGAGATCAGGTAATAGGCGTAAGCTGCGTCCTTGTTGCCGGGATGGATGGCAAGAAAGCGCTGGGCCGACTGGATCGACTTGTTGTGATCCTTGGCGAGATAATAGCTGAACGCGCTCATCAGCTGCGCGCGACGCGCCCAGGGCGAATAGGGATGCTGGCGCTCGACCTCGTCGAACAGCTCGGCGGCGATCTTGTTCTGTCCGCGGTCGAGCCGGTCCTTCGCCGCCATGTACAGCGTGCTGACATCGCGTGCGATGTAGTTGGTGTTGACCTTGTTCTTGCCTCCGGCGCAGCCAGAAAGAAGAGCCAGCGCGCCCGCGCTTGCCAGAGCCAGTTTGATCGCCTTGTTCATGGCCGCAACCCTTATCGGCTAAGCACCCGTGCGCCAAGCGCAAATCAAGCGGGTTGGCGAGGATTCGCCGTGTCGTTCCGATCGCTAGGTTTCGCACCCTGTATCACCGATGAACCGGGCGCCTAGTCGGCTTGCGGTCAGAAGCTGCCGTTGATGCCGAGCGACACCACCGGGCCGAAGAAGCGCTCGCGATCCTCGACGAACGCCACCGGCCCATCGCGCCGGCCGACATAGAAGGTGCGGCGGAACGCCTCGTTGGTGTCGATCAGGTTGGACAGTCCAGCGCGCACCGTCAGCCCGCGGACATTCTTGTTCTCGATATAGAAGCCCAGGTCCCCGCCGCGGATCGGGAATTCGGCGAGCTGGCTCAGCCGCACCTCGTCGGCCTGGCTGAAATCGCTGTAGTTCGCGCCCATGGCCCAGTCGCCGCCGGGGATGTCATAGCGCAGCTCGGCGCTGAACTCGTGGATGGTATCGCCCGAGATGCGGCGGCGGATCCCGGTGAGCGGATCGGGCAGGCTGCTCTTGCGGTAGGTATAGTCGATGTCGAACCGCACCCCGGTCCAGCCGATGACATCCATCTTGAAGGTGCTGTCGAGCGATACGCCCCAGATCGTCGCGCTTGCGATGTTGCCGGGCGCCTCGCCGGTGGCACCGATCGGCACCTGATCGACGATGTCCTCGACGAAGTTGACGAACGCCTTGGCGTTGATCGATCCCAGTGCGCCCAGGTTCTGCGTCGCCTGGAAGTCGATGTTCCAGCTTTGCTGCGGGACCAATTCGGGATTGCCGCTGTTCTGGTTCTCGGCGCCCAGATCGGCCGAGGCCACGAAGTCGAAGAAGTTGAGCTGGCCTACATCGCGCTGCAGGCGCAAGGACAGGTCGAGCCGGGGGGTGGCCTTCCACGCCAGCGAGACGAAGCCCTTGGGGCGGATGAAGCTGCGCGTCAGCCCGCCTACGCCGCTTTGCACGATCTGCGAATACTCACCGCCGAGCGAAGTCTGCAGCGTCAGCGTCGAAGACAGCGGGCGGCCGTAGCTAAGCCCGATCTCGGCACGCTTTTCCTCGACCACCGCGTCCGATCCGGGGAGCGGCACCGGCTGGAAGGTGCCTGTGGTGTCGAGCAGGTTGAGCTCGGCGCGGGTGTCGAGCTTGTTGATCGCGCCCTCCACGCTGAGCTGCCAGTCGGCCTTGCCTGCCTTCCAGCCAAATTCGGCGCGCGCGATGGTCTCGGTCTCGTCGATCACGGTGGCCAGGCTGTTGCCCTCGCGCGGGCGGCGGTCCTCGAAATCGAGGAAGATGCGGGTGAAGAACGGGCTGTGCTCGAACCGCCGCAGGCCGATGAGCTTGAGGTTGCCGCCCCACAAGGGAAACAGGAAATCGCCGCCGATCTCGTAGTTATACTCCTTCTCGGTCTCCAGATAGTCGCGGTCGCGCACCACCTCGCCATCGGAATCCTCGCGGATTTCAGTCCAGCCGCGTTCATAGGAGAGGTTGAGGTTGCCGACCTGGCCGCCATCGCCCTGATACTTCACACCCGCAGCGATGCGCGGCCGGTCGCCATCGACATAAAGCTCCTCATAGCGGCGGTCGGTCACCGCGCCGTTCGCGTCCAGCACCCGCTCGATGCCCGCATTGCCGTTGCGGAAGCTGTCGTTGGAAAGGCTGAGCGTATAGGCGATCTTGCCCGCCTTGCCGCTGATCGACACCTCGCCATCGAGAAACTGCGGGTCGGTGCGGCGGAAGCGAACGCGCGGGCTCCAGCGGAACTGGCCGGTCAGCGAATCCACCTTGCTGACGATGTTGACCACCTGGCCGGTGAGCCCGGGCAGGTTCAGCGTCGCGCCATCGATCAGTTCGATGCGGATGACGTTGCTTGCCCCGATGCGGCCGAGCTCGGAGACGACATCGTTGCTCTTGCCCGAAAAACGCTCGCCATTGATCAGCACGTTGCTGCCGCCCTGGCCAAGGCCGCGGCGGTCTTCACCTTCGGCGATCGAAAAGCCGGGGATCTGGCGAACCATGTCGAGCGCGGTGCGCGGTGCGAAGCGGTCGAAATAGCCGGGATCGAAGCTGCGCAGCGGCGTCGTTGCCCCTGCACCGGCAGTCGGCACCGGGGCATCGGGCGTGCCCTGCGCCAGGCCCATGCCCGGCGTGCACAGCAAGGCAGCCAGAGCGACGGTTGCAAGCAGACGATGTGTCACAGAAATTCCCCCAAGCGGGCGGAACACACTGACATGCGCTTTCAACTACACCCGTAGTCGTCCTGTGTGACCAAGCCTGCGCTTTGCGGCATCGGCTTCGACCGGCGACCTTTGCTCTTCGACCAAATGCAACTGGGCCCTGATCGCGCGCAATCCCGTTTACCGCCAGACAGATGGCGGTTAAGACCATGGCATCGGCCTTGGGCCAGGGGGGGGAAGGGATGCGATATGGACCCGCATGACATCATCGAACATCGCCCGATCGAGGCGCGCTCGGGCGTGCGCCGGATGGAGGGGCTGCCGCGGATCGAGTTTCGCTCGTCCACCTTCGCGTTCCTGTTCCAGTCGGGCACCGGCTGGATGATCCTGGCGCTTGCAGCCGCTGTCATGGCGGGCGGGTCTTATGCGGGATACTGGTGGCAGACGCTTGCGGTGCTTGGCGTGGTGCTGGGTGTCTATATCGCCTGGACGCATATCGAGAACCGCACCAGCCTGTTCTGGATCGACGACCAGCGGCTGTTCATGCGGCGCGGCATCCTGATGCGCAGCGAGGAAGAAATCGAGCTGTACCGGATCAAGGACGTCAAGGTTTCCTTCTCGGTCATCCAGCAGATGTTCGACAACGGCACCATCCAGATTTCATCATCCGATTCGAGTGGGCGGCTGGCCTCGGCCACGCCGCATCCGCGCACTTCGATCGAGGTGACCAATGTGCGCGACGCGCGCGCCATCCGCGCCGAACTGCGCGACCGGGTGGAGGCGATCCGCCAGAAGCGCGGCGTGCGCGAACTTGATATCGGCTGACAGGGAAACACCATGACATTGAAGACGTTCGGCCTTGCTGCGGCCACCGCCATGCTGGCCTTTGCTACCCCCGCTTTCGCCAAGCTCAGCTCGCAGGAAGCCAAGATGGTCGAGGCGGTGGACAAGGGCCACGACCGCTGGATCGGCGTGCTCGAGACGATCACGCGGCAGAACAGCGGCAGCCGCAACATCGCCGGGGTGAAGAAGGTCGGCGAGATGGTGACGCCCGAGCTCGAGAGGCTGGGCTTCAAGGTCGAATGGGTGGACCAAAGCGCGGCCAAGCGTTCGGGCCATCTGATCGCGACGCGCCCAGGACGCCCCGGCAGCACCAAGATGCTGCTGATCGGCCATCTCGACACGGTGTTCGAACCCGATTCGCCTTTCCAGAATGTCCGGCGGATCGATGCCAACACGCTCGAAGGGCCGGGGATCGAGGACAACAAGGGCGGTGTGGTAACGATGTTTGCTGCGCTTGAGGCGATGCAGGCGGCGGGGACATTGTCGGCGGCGACAATCACCATCGTGCTGACCGGTGACGAGGAGGATGCTGGCGATCCGATCGAAATCGCGCGTGCGGACCTGATCAAATGGGGCCAATGGGCCGATGTCGCGCTCGATTTCGAGGGCCTGAGCCGCGAGGACGGCAAGGACATGGGCGCGATCGCACGGCGTTCGTCGTACAGCTGGCAGGTCAACGCCACCGGCAAGGAAGGGCACAGCTCGGGGATATTCTCGGCCAGCGCGGGGCATGGCGCGATCTACGAACTCGCGCGGATCATCGACCAGTTCCACGACGAGCTGCCCGAGGACAAGCTTACCTTCAACGTCGGCCTGATCGCGGGCGGATCGGTGGCGCAGCTCGACGCTGACCTCGTCCGCGCGCAGGCGGCGGGCAAGACCAACATCATCCCCGCGCTCGCGGTGGCGCGCGGCGATTTCCGTACGCTGAGCGACGAGCAGTCCGAACGCGTCAAGGCCAAGATGCAGGCCATCGTCGCCCAGCACCTGCCCGGCACGAGCGCCGAGATCGTCTTCGAACAGGGCTATCCGCCGATGGCCCCGACCGAAGGCAACCGCGGCCTGCTGCGGCGGCTGAACGTCATCAACGCCGACCTTGGCCTCGAGCAGATGGCCGAACTCGATCCCCTGAAGCGCGGCGCAGGCGATATCTCGTTCGTTGCGCGCTATGTCGACGGGCTTGTCGGCATGGGTCCAACAGGCGACGGCGCGCATGCCCCGGGCGAAACGGTCGACCTGCCGAGCATCAAGCGCCAGGCGAAGCGCGCGGCGATCCTGATGACGCGGTTGTCGATGGAGAAGAGGTGAGGGGGTTGGTTGGTAACTCGTCACCCCGGACCTGATCCGGGCCCCAGGGCGTCCTGTGTGTCGCTGTGCCGGTTCTTTCCGCTCATCTTTCTTCGTTACCCCCGCGAAGGCGGGGGTCCTGCTTATGCGCGACCGTGGCGAACAAGCGGGATTCCCGCGTCCGCGGGAATGACGGTGGTGGCGGTTAGGGGAATAGTGGAAACCGGACGCCCCGATTGCTAGCGGGCAACGAACGGGTAGGGCATCCGGCTTCCGAGACAGGGTTAATATTAACCTCGGCGATTCGCTGTGACCCAGTTCACACCCGATTAAGCTTTCGTTCTATAGCTGAACCGTGCATTTTCGTCGATGAACCGTTAGGAGCGCCGCATGGCCAAGGACCGCAGCCCGGGATTCAAGCTGGGCATGACCGTGCTGATCGGCGCGCTGCTCGCGATTCCGCTGTTCATGGTCTATGCGCTCGTCTGGGACCGGCAGAGCCAGTCGGAAACCGCGCGCGCCAGCGTCGCCGAGGGCTGGGGCGGGCCGCAGATGCTCGCGGGGCCGGTGATGGTCATCCCCTATCGCCAGCAATCGGTCGAAACGGTGACCGAGAACGGCAAGGCGACGACGCGCGCGGTGACGATCGATCGCGAGCTGTTCCTCGCGCCGGTGAAGAACACCGCCAAGGTCGATGTCAGCCCCGAACGGCGGGTCAAATCGATCTACGAAACCGTGGTCTATGAAGCGCGGGTCAAGGGAACCGCGCGCTTTGCGCTGCCGGTCGACCTTGCTCGCTTTGGGGTGAAACCCGAAGAGCTGCTGCTCGACCGCGCCGAAATCCGCGTCGGCATATCGGACGCGCGCGGGCTGCTCGCGGACAACGGCATCAGCGTCGGCGGCACCGCCCTGCCGCTGCGCCCCGGCAAGGGGCTGGGCGCGACCAATGGGTCGGGCTTCTTCGCCTTTGCCGACTGGTCCGCTGCCAGTGGCGCGCCGCTCGACGTTGCCTATCGCTTCGGGGTGCGCGGAAATGGCCAACTGACGCTGATCCCCGACGCCGAATCGACCGACTGGACCATCGCCTCGCAATGGCCGCACCCCAGCTTCGGCGGCCAGTTCCTGCCCAACAGCCGCTCGGTCACCGACAAGGGCTTTACTGCGCGCTACACGATCAGCAACCTCGCGCTCGGCCGCGCCATCGTCCAGCTGCCGCAGCCGGGCGAGCAAGTCGGCCAGGGAGCGCAGTCGGCGCAGATCGACCTGATCGAGCCGGTCAACCTCTACAGCCAGGTCGACCGCGCGGTGAAATACGGCTTCCTGTTCATCGGCTTCACCTTCCTCGCCTTCCTGATGTTCGACATCATCGCGGGCGCGCGGGTCGCGGCGGCGGAGTATCTGCTCACCGGCGCAGGCCTGATCCTGTTCTTCGTGCTGCTACTCGCCTTTGCCGAGATCATCGGCTTCACGCTCGCTTATCTGTTGGCGTCGGGCGCGATCATCGCCCTGATCAGCGCTTACAGCGCTGCAGTGCTGGGCAGTGTGAAACGCGCAGGCTTCATCGCCGGGCTGCTGCTCGGGCTGTATGCCTTGCTCTATGTGCTGCTCAACCTCGAGGCGTATTCGCTGATCATCGGGTCGCTGCTGCTGTTCGCGGCGCTGGCGGCGGTGATGTACGTGACGCGCAAGGTCGACTGGTCGGGGCTGGGCACGCGCGATGAGGCAGCACGGGACTTGCCGGACGCGTAAAGCCGTCCATAGTGCATCCAAACGATAAACCGAGGATGCACCCATGGATTTTGCGCTGCCGGCGGAGCTGACCGCCTATCTGGCCGAGCTTGACACGTTCATCGAGGCCGAGATCAAACCGCTCGAGCAGGCGGACGACAACATCCGCTTTTTCGACCATCGCCGCGAATGGGCGCGGACCGATTTCGATGCGGGCGGCCTGCCTGCGCACGACTGGGAAGAGCTGCTGCGCGAGGCGCAGCGCCGCGCCGACGCGGCCGGTCACTGGCGTTTCTCGGCACCGAAAAAATATGGCGGCAAGGATGGCTCCAACCTGTGGATGGCGGTGATTCGCGAGCATTTCGCGGCCAAAGGTTTGGGGCTGCACAATGATCTGCAGAACGAGCATTCGATCGTCGGCAACTTCCCGTTCGTCGCGATGTTCGAGGAGTTCGGCACCGAGGACCAGAAGCAGGAGTTCATCCTGGGCGGGTTCGAGCGCACCCGGATCACGGCCTTCGGCCTGACCGAGCCCGACCATGGATCGGACGCGACGCACATGGAAACCCGCGCGGTGCGCGAGACCCGCGATGGCGTGCCCGGCTGGCGGATCGATGGCGAGAAGATGTGGATCACCGGGATGCATGTCGCCACGCACTGCGCCTTGTTCGTGCGCACCAGCGGCGCGGATGGCGACGCCAAGGGGATTACCTGCCTGCTGGTGCCCACCGAGACGCCGGGGCTGAAGATCGAGGAGTATCTTTGGACCTTCAACATGCCCACCGATCACCCGCGGCTGTCGTTCACCAACGTCTGGGTGCCCGAAACCGCGATGCTCGGCGAGGAAGGGCGCGGGCTCGCGCTGGCGCAAAGCTTCGTCCACCAGAACCGCATCCGCCAGGCGGCCTCGTCGCTGGGCGCGGCGGTGTTCTGCATTGAGGAGAGCGTCAAATACGCCCGCAAGCGCAAGCCCTTCGGCAAGGCGCTGTCGGAGAACCAGGGCATCCAGTTTCCTTTGGTGGAACTTGCGACGCAGGCTGAGATGCTGCGCTGGCTGATCTACAAGACCGCCTGGGACATGGACCGGTTGCCCCACAAAGCCATCGAGCGCGAGATCTCGGACAAGGTCAGCATGTGCAATTACTGGGCGAACCGTTTGTGCTGCGAGGCAGCCGACCGGGCGATGCAGGTGCACGGCGGCATCGGCTATTCGCGCCACACCCCGTTCGAACACATCTACCGCCACCACCGCCGGTATCGCATCACCGAGGGGTCGGAAGAAATCCAGATGCGCAAGGTGGGGGCGTATCTGTTCGGCTATCTCGGCCCGCGGAAGGGCTCGTTCGACTGAACTGTCAACTTTTGCTGACACCCCCGCTTGTCGCGGCGGATCAATCTGTTAGACCTAGCCTTATGCCTTTTCCCTTTTCCGCCATCGTCGGCCAGGACGAAATGAAACGTGCCCTGCTGATCAGCGCGGTCGATCCGCGCATTGGGGGGGTGATGGTGTTCGGTGACCGCGGCACGGGCAAGTCCACCGCCGCGCGCGCGCTGTCGGCGCTGCTGCCGCCGATGCAGGCGATCGCCGGGTGCCGCTACAATTGCGCGCCTGAAGAGGCGGACCGCTGCCCCGACAAATGTGCCGAGAAGAAGGGCGTCAAGACCGCAAAGGTGCCGGTGCCGTTCGTCGATCTGCCGCTGGGCGCAACCGAGGACCGGGTGCTGGGCGCGCTCGATCTGGAACGCGCGCTGGGACGCGGCGAAAAGGCGTTTGAGCCCGGGCTGCTTGCGCGCGCGCATCGCGGTTATCTGTATATCGACGAGATCAACCTGCTCGAGGATCACCTCGTCGACCTGTTGCTCGATGTCGCGGCCTCGGGCGAGAATCTGGTCGAGCGCGAAGGGCTTTCGGTGCGACATCCCGCGCGCTTCGTGCTGATCGGCAGCGGTAACCCCGAGGAAGGCGAACTGCGCCCGCAATTGCTCGACCGCTTCGGGCTCTCGGTCGAGGTCAAGACGCCGCAGGATCTTGAGCAGCGCATCGAGATCATGCGCCGCTGCGATGCGCTGGAGCGCGACGGCGCGGCGTTTGCGGCGGACTGGGCCGAGGCGGACGCCAAGATCGTCAAGCGGCTGGCCCGGGGCAAGAAGGCGCTGCCCAATGTCGCGATGCCCGAATCGACGCTAACCGATGCCGCTACCCTGTGCATGGCGGTGGGCGCGGATGGCCTGCGCGGCGAACTCACCCTGATGCGCGCGGCGCGCGCTTTTGCGGCGCTCGAAGGCGCCAAGTCCGCCGAGCGCAAGCATCTGCGCGCCGTCGCTCCCATGGCGCTGCGCCACCGTCTGCGCCGCGACGTGCTCGACGAAACCGGATCGACCGTGCGCATCGATCGCGCGCTGACCGAGCTTTTCGGATGAGCGATGCGCTGCTGGCGGCGGACCTGCTGGCCGCCGCGCCTGCCCGGCTGGGCGGGATGTGGTTGCGCGGTCCCTCGGCAGAACGCGACGCGGTGCTGGCCTTTCTGGCCGAAGAATTCGCCGATCGCCCGGTGCGCCGCCTGCCGGTGCATATCGACGAGGAGCGGCTGTGCGGCGGCATCGATGTCGCCTCGAGCCTTTCGGCCGGACGCCGGATCGAACAGGCAGGCTTGCTCGAGGAGGTTGCAGGCGGGCTGCTGGTCGTCCCGATGGCCGAGCGGATGAGCGGCATGGTCGCCGGGCGCATCGCCCAGGCGATGGATGCTGGCGCAGGCTTCGCTCTGGTACTGATCGACGATGGCGGCGAGGAGGAAGTTCCGCCTGTATCGCTCACCGAGCGGGTGGCGTTCTGGTGCGCTTTTTCGTCCCAAGAACCCAAACCCTCATCTGCCGTGTTCCCGAGCGAAGTCGAGGGACCTCGCGCAACCGGTAGCGCGCACGTCCTTCGACCTCCCGGTCAGACCGGGAAGCTTATCCCGAGCGGCCGGCCAGCCGGCCAGCCGAGGGGCTCGGCACAAACGGAGGGGGGAAGGCTTGTCGGACAAGAGCACCGCCAGACCCTCGCCAATATCACCCTCGCACTCGGCATCGACTCCGCGCGCGCCATGCTGTTCGCGCAGGCCGCGCTGTCGCTTTCCGCACAGATCGATGAGCGCGACTCCATCACCGACGACGACATCCAGTTCGTTGCCCGCACCGTCCTCGGACCCCGAGCCACGCGCATCCCGCAGCAAGCCGAAGAACCGCCTCCGCCTCCGCCCCCCGAGGGCGAGGAAGAGCCGCCGCCAGGCGACAACGATGGCGAAGACGAACAGCATGATCCCGATCAGCTCGATGACCTGATCCTCGCTGCCGTGCTTGCCTCGATCCCCAAGGATGTGCTGGCGCGCATCGGCGAGGGGCGCAGCGCGCGGCGTGCGACCGGCGCGGGCGGGGCAGGGCGCAAGCGGGCCTCGCAGATGCGCGGACGGCCTCTGGGCGCGCGTCCCGGCCTGCCGCGCGGCGGCGCACGGCTGGCGCTGATCGATACCTTGCGCACCGCGGTCCCCTGGCAGGAGATCCGCCGCCAGCAGGAGGGCATGGACGCGCCCAAACGCCTGCGCATCCGCAAGGGGGATCTGCGCATCCGCCGGTTCGAGGAGCGCGCCGAAGCGCTGACGATCTTTGCGGTCGATGCGTCGGGCTCGTCGGCACTGGCGCGGCTGGCCGAAGCCAAGGGTGCGGTCGAGCTGATGCTGGCGCAAAGCTATGTGAAACGCGCGCAGGTGGCGCTGATCGCGTTTCGCGGGACCTCGGCCGAACTGCTGCTGCCGCCGACGCGGTCGCTGACCCGCGCCAAGAAGGTGCTGGGCGAATTGCCCGGCGGGGGCGGCACGCCGCTCGCTTTGGGGCTATCGGCCGCCGCCGAGCTCGCCGAAACCCAGGCCGCGCGCGGGCGCACGCCGTTCGTCGCGGTGCTCACCGATGGCAAGGGCAATATCGACAAGAACGGCCAGCCAGGCCGCGCGCAGGCGGGCGAGGATGCGCTCGCGGCGGCACGGCGTTTTGCCCAATCGGGGACGCAAGCCGTGGTGATCGATATCTCCGCCCGGCCGCAACCTGAGGCCGCAGCGATTGCAGCGGCGATGCGCGCGCGCTATCTGGCGCTGCCGCGTGCCGATGCGCGCGGTGTCGAGCGCGCCGTATCCGCGCTGCAATTCGGGAAAGCATCATGAGTTCGGTACGCTGGGAGGTTGACGGGCACGACTGGCCCAACCGCGAGCACAGTCGCTTCGTGCGGGCTGGCATGCTCGACTGGCATGTCCAGGTCGCAGGGCCCGAAGGCCGCGCCGCACCTGTGCTGCTGCTGATCCACGGCACCGGCGCTGCGACTCACAGCTGGCGCGACGTGGTGCCGCTGCTGGCGCAGCACTTTACCGTGATCGCGCCCGACATGCCCGGGCACGGATTTACCCGCGGCCGGATTGCCGGGGGGCAGAGCCTGCCGGGGATGGCCAGGGTGCTGGCCGAACTGCTCGGCAAGCTGGCGCTGGGCGCGCCCGATGTGATCGTCGGTCATTCGGCTGGCGCAGCGATCGGTGTGCGGCTGGCGATCGATCTGAGTATCGATGCCCCGATTATCGGCCTCAATCCTGCGCTGCTGCCCTTCCCGGGCCTTGCCGCGCGGCTGTTCCCGGCGATGGCGCGCGCTTTGTTCGTCAATCCGTTTACCGCGATGATCTTTGCCCAGATCGCCAGCAGCGAGACCGAAGTGGCGCGATTCCTGAAGAAATCCACCGGGTCGCGGATCGATGCGCGCGGGGTGGAGCTGTATCACCGCCTCTTCCGGACATCCGACCATTGCGCGGGCGCGATCGGGATGATGGCGAACTGGGATCTGGAAAGCCTGGCGAAGGAACTGCCCAGCGTCGCGGCGCGCTCGCTGCTGGTGCATGGCGCACGCGACAGCGCGATCCCGCTCGATTCGATCGAGCGCGCAGGCCGGATGATGCCGCATGCCGAGGTCGTCACGCTGGCGGACCTGGGCCATCTGGCGCATGAGGAAGCTCCCGAGCAGATCGCAGCTTTGATCGGCGAATTCGCGGCCCGAACCCCGGCCGTGGCAGCTTGATTCTTATGGTTGGATGGAAGCAACGCTGGGTCGGCTGGCGCAACGGCATTATCTCGAGCCCGGCATTCCAGTCCTGGGCATCGCGGTTCCCGCTGACCCGCCCGGTGTCGCGGGTGCGGGCGCGCAGGCTGTTCGATATCATCGCCGGGTTCACTTATTCGCAGACCCTGTTCGCCTGTGTCGAAAGTGGCATCGTCGCGCGGCTGCAGCAGGGGGCTGCGGCTTCGGCTGAGCTGGGCACGCGGGCGCGACTCGGGCCCGATGCGACGCGCCGGCTGCTGCGTGCGGCGGCGGCACTGGGGCTGATCGAGCGCGTCGGCGATGATCTGTGGATGCTGGGCGAACAGGGCGTCGCTTTGGTCGGCAATCCCGGTGCGATCGCGATGATCCGTCATCACCACCTGCTCTACGCCGACCTTGCCGATCCGTTGTCGCTGCTGCGCGGCGAGCGCACCGTGCCCGGCGCGCTCGCAGGCTATTGGCCCTATGCGCTGGGCGATGGCAGCGAGGGTGAGGACCAGGCAGCGGTGTCCCCCTATTCGCAGCTGATGGCGGCATCGCAGCCTATGGTCGCCGATCAGGTGGTGCATGCCTGGCGATTCGACCGGCACAGACGCATGCTCGATGTTGGCGGCGGGGCAGGGGCGTTCATCGCGGCGGTCGCCAGGGTCGCGCCAAGGCTCGACTTCGGGCTGTTCGATCTGCCCGCGGTCACTGCGATCGGCGCGCGGCAGCTGGGCGAACAGGGGATCAAGGTTAACCCGCATCCCGGCGATTTCCGCAACGACGCGATTCCCACGGGCTATGACCTGATCACATTGATCCGAATCCTGCACGATCATGATGACGAGCTGGCCCAGGCGCTGCTGATCAAGGTCCGCGCCTCGCTCAAGCCCGGAGACACGTTGCTGATCGCCGAACCGATGGCGGGAACCAGCGGCGCAGAGGCGATGGCGGACGCCTATTTCGGCTTCTATCTGCTCGCCATGGGCTCGGGCAGGGCCCGTACTCCGCAGGAAATCGGCGCCATGCTGACCCGCGCAGGCTTTGCATCGTGGCGGGAACGACCCACCGGGCTGCCCATTGTCACCCGCGTGATTGCCGCTACCGCCTGAACTGCCCCAAACCCCCTCATGCCATCGCCGTGTGTCAGAGTGTCCAAAAACAAATGCACCTGAATGTGTAAACCTACATTGACACTATGGGGAGTTAAGTTAAGATGACACCTTGTTGAGGGGTCTCCTAACTGACCCTGCAAGGCTCAAAACAAGGGGATCGCACAATGCAGGCAATGGCCGTCATTTTCGAAGCGCCGCACCGCCTTGCCTTGCGTCCCCTCGCGTTGAACGCGCCGGAATCCGGCGATGTCGTGGTCGAGATCGTGTGGAGCGGGATCAGCACCGGGACCGAAAAACTGCTGTTTACCGGCAAGATGCCGAGCTTCCCCGGAATGGGCTATCCTTTGGTCCCCGGCTATGAGTCGGTCGGCCGCATCGTCGACTCCGGCGCCGAGTGCAGGGGCCGGATCGGCGAATGGGTGTTCGTCCCCGGCGCCAATTGCTTTGCCGATGCGCGCGGTCTGTTCGGCGGATCGGCCCGGCGACTCGTGGTTCCCTCGGCACGTGCGCTTCCCATCGATGAAAGCTGGGGATCGGACGGCGTGCTGTTCGCGCTGGCCGCCACTGCGCTTCACGCAATGGCAGGCGGCGAGCCTCCCGACCTGATCGTCGGCCATGGCATTCTGGGCCGTCTGCTCGCTCGCCTCACCATCGCCAGCGGCGCGCCCGCGCCCACCGTGTGGGAAATCGACCCCTCGCGCAGCGCGGGGGATCATGGCTATGGCGTGATCCATCCCGATAGCGACGAGCGTCGCGATTATCGCAGCATCTGCGATGTCAGCGGCGACAGTTCGCTGCTCGACACGCTGATCTCTCGCCTTGGCAAGGGTGGCGAGGTCACGCTCGCCGGCTTCTACCAGGCGCCGCTCAGCTTCACCTTCCCGCCCGCATTCATGCGCGAAGCGCGCATCCGTGTCGCTGCCGAATGGGGCCCTGACGATCTGGTCGCGATCCGCGCGATGGTCTCGAGCGGGGCGCTCAGCCTCACCGGGCTGGTCAGCCATGTTCAACCGGTCGCCGATGCGCCCAGCGCCTATCCGACTGCCTTTACCGACCCCGCCTGCCTTAAAATGATACTCGATTGGAGCGCTTGCGCATGACGATGCTGGAAAACTCTGGTCCCGATGTAACCGCGCTGCGCGATGAAGCGTCGCACGAGCCCGATCCGGTCCATACCGGCCCGGTAACCAAGGAAACGCAGATCATCGCGATCTACGGCAAGGGCGGCTCGGGCAAGAGCTTCGCGCTCTCCAACCTCAGCTACATGATGGCGCAGCAGGGCAAGCGCGTGCTGCTGATCGGTTGCGATCCCAAGTCCGACACAACCAGCCTGCTGTTCGGCGGGAAGGCCTGCCCGACGATCATCGAAACCAGCAGCGCCAAGAAGCTGGCCGGTGAAGAGGTCAAGATCGAGGACGTCTGCTTCCAGCGCGACGGCGTGTTCGCGATGGAGCTGGGCGGTCCCGAAGTGGGACGCGGCTGCGGCGGGCGCGGCATCATTCATGGTTTCGAACTGCTCGAGAAGCTGGGCTTCCATGATTGGGGCTTTGATTTCGTGCTGCTCGATTTCCTGGGCGACGTGGTCTGCGGCGGCTTCGGCCTGCCGATCGCGCGCGACATGTGCCAGAAGGTCATCGTCGTCGCCTCGAACGACCTGCAGTCGCTCTATGTCGCCAACAACGTCTGCAAGGCGGTGGATTATTTCGGCAAGATGGGCGGCAATGTCGGCGTCGCCGGCATCCTGATCAACAAGGACGACGGCACCGGCGAGGCGCAGGCTTTCGCCGCCGAAGTCGGCATCCCGATCCTCGCTTCGATCCCTGCGAACGAGGACATCCGCCGCAAGTCGGCCAATTATCAGATCATCGGGCGGCCCGACACCGAATGGGCGTCGCTGTTCGAGGAACTGGCGATCAACGTCGCCGAAGCGCAGCCCGCCTCGCCGCGGCCGCTGACCCAGGACGGCCTGCTCGGCCTGTTCAAGCCCGAAGACACCGGCGGCAACGTCGAACTGGTCCCCGCTACCCAGGCCGACATGCGCGGCGGCACCTACGAACAGAAGCCTTCGCTCGAAGTGGTTTACGACAGCGTATGACCGACACTCCCGCCTCTTCCGCCTCGCGCACACCTGACCGGATCGACCTTGCGGCCGCTCCGGTAGAGGGAGGGTGCTCGTCAAAGGACACCATGCGCGCGGCCGCCGAAGAGGCTGGCAAGGGCGAAATCCTGGCGCGTTACGCTGCCGATTATCCCAAGGGCCCGCACGATCAGCCGCAGAGCATGTGCCCCGCGTTCGGATCGCTCCGGGTGGGCTTGCGCATGCGTCGCACCGCGACGATCCTGTCGGGCTCTGCCTGCTGCGTCTATGGCCTGACCTTCACCTCGCATTTCTATGGCGCGCGCCGTTCGGTCGGCTATGTGCCGTTCAGCTCGGAAACGCTCGTCACCGGCAAGCTGTACGAAGACATCCGCGACGCGGTGCATGTGATGGCCGATCCGGCTTTGTACGACACCATCGTCGTCACCAATCTGTGCGTTCCGACCGCTTCGGGCGTGCCGCTGCAGGGCCTGCCCAAGGCGATCAACGGCGTGCGGATCATCGGCATCGATGTTCCCGGGTTCGGCATCCCCACCCATGCCGAGGCCAAGGACGTTCTGGCCGGCGCGATGCTCGCTTACGCGCGCAAGGAAGCCTCGCAGGGCCCGGTTGCCGCTCCCAGCCATCGCCCGGATCGCCCGACGGTGACGCTGCTGGGCGAGATGTTCCCCGCCGATCCGGTCGGCATCGGCCAGCTGCTCGAACCTCTGGGCCTGGCGGCAGGGCCCGTCGTTCCGACCCGCGAATGGCGCGAGCTCTACAGCGCGCTTGATTGCGCCGCGGTCGCTGCGATCCATCCGTTCTACACCGCCAGCATCCGCGAATTCGAAAGCGCCGGACGCCCGGTGATCGGTTCTGCCCCGGTGGGTGTCGATGGCACCGCCGCCTGGCTCGATGCGATCGGCGCCGCCTGCGGGATCGCGCAGTCTGCGGTCGATGCCGCCAAGGACAAGTTCCTGCCCGCGATCCGCGCGGCGCTCGATGCCAACCCGATCAAGGGCCGCATCACCGTTTCGGGCTATGAAGGCTCCGAACTGCTGGTCGCGCGTCTGCTGATCGAAAGCGGCGCGGATGTCCCTTATGTCGGCACGGCCTGCCCCAAGACGCGCTGGTCGGAGCCCGATCGCGCGTGGCTTGAAGAGCGCGGCGTGCGCATCCAGTACCGCGCGAGCCTGGAGCAGGACATCGCGGCGGTCGAAGAGTTCCGCCCCAATCTTGCGATCGGCACCACGCCCGTGGTCCAGCACGCCAAGAGCGAGGCGATCCCGGCTTTGTACTTCACCAACCTCATCTCGGCGCGCCCGCTGATGGGCCCGGCAGGCGCAGGCTCGCTGGCGCTGGTGATCAACGCCGCGCTCGCCAACCAGGACCGGTTCAACCGGATGCAGAGCTTCTTCGACGGCGTCGGCATGGAAGAGAATGCCGGCATCTGGCGCGACACCCCGGTCGACCGCCCCGAGTTCAAGAAGAAGTACGCGGCCCGCATGGTCGGCATCAACAAGTCCGAAGAGGCGGTGGGCACATGACGCTCATTATCGATCACGATCGGGCCGGCGGCTATTGGGGCGCGGTCTACGCGTTCACCGCGATCAAGGGCCTGCAGGTCATCATCGACGGCCCGGTGGGCTGCGAGAACCTGCCCGTCACCTCGGTTCTGCATTATACCGATGCGCTGCCGCCGCATGAACTGCCCATCGTCGTCACCGGCCTGGGCGAGGAAGAGCTGGGCAAGACCGGTACCGAAGGCGCCATGCGCCGCGCCTGGCAGACGCTCGATCCCGATCTTCCCGCGGTGGTGGTCACCGGCTCGATCGCCGAGATGATCGGCGGCGGCGTGACGCCCAACGGCACCAACATCCGCAGGTTCCTGCCGCGCACCATCGACGAGGACCAGTGGCAGGCCGCCGATCGCGCGCTGACCTGGTTGTGGACCGAATTCGGCCCAAAGAAGGTCAAGCCGCTCGCCCCCCGCAAGGAAGGGGTAAAGCCCAAGGTCAACATCCTGGGCCCGATCTACGGCACGTTCAACATGCCCAGCGATCTGGCCGAGATCCAGCGGCTGGTCGAAGGCATCGGCTGCGAGCTCAACATGGTCTTCCCTTTGGGCAGTCATCTGGCCGATGTGAAGAAGCTTGCGGACGCAGAGGTCAACATCTGCATGTACCGCGAGTTCGGCCGCAACCTGTGCGAAACTCTTGAACGACCCTATCTTCAGGCTCCGATTGGCCTCGAATCGACCACCCTGTTCCTGCGCAAGCTGGGCGAGCTCACGGGGCTCAACCCCGAACCGTTCATCGACCGCGAGAAGCACACGACGATCAAGCCGCTCTGGGATCTGTGGCGTTCGGTCACGCAGGATTTCTTCGGCACAGCGAGCTTCGGCATCCACGCCAACGAGACCTATGCGCGCGGTATCCGCAATTTCCTCGAGCACGACATGGGGCTGCCGTGCAATTTCGCCTTCAGCCGCACCGCCGGGGTCAAGCCCGACAACGAGGCGGTGCGCGAGGCGATCCGCACCAACCCGCCGCTGGTGATGTTCGGCAGCTATAACGAGCGGATGTACATGGCCGAGTGCGGGGCGCGCGGCATGTATATCCCGGCGAGCTTCCCCGGCGCGGTGATCCGCCGCCATACGGGAACGCCGGTGATGGGCTATTCCGGGGCGACCTGGCTGGTGCAGGAAGTGTGCAATGCGCTGTTCGACGCGCTGTTCCACATCCTGCCCCTGTCGACCCAGATGGATGCAGTTGCGGCAACGCCTGCCAGGATCGAGCGGGAACTCGACTGGACGGACGAAGCCAAGGCGCGGCTCGACCAATTGGTCGACGCGCAGCCGGTTCTTGTGCGCATCTCTGCGGCCAAGACCCTGCGCGATGCGGCCGAAAGGGCCGCACGGCGCGCGAACGAGAATACAGTAACCGAGGTGCGGCTGGTGGAGGAAGCCGTCGCACAGAATATGGGGCAGCTCGCGTGAGCGGCTGGTCCAGTCATCGGCCTTGGGACGGGGCCTCCAACATCCGCGTCGGGTTCGCCCGCACGGATAATCGCCTGGAAGGCGCCTGCTGGCGTCCTTCCAAATCTGGAAGCTAAGGAGAATATCTCATGGCAGATGAAGGGATGGGTCCAACGACCTACCTCACTGAAAGCGAGGCGAAGGAGTTCCACAAGCTCTTCGTCGCCAGTTTCGCTTTCTTCACCATCGTCGCGATCATCGCGCACGTACTGGTTTGGCAATGGCGCCCATGGTTCCCGGGTACGCCCGGCTATGAAGCGACATCGAGCCTCGACCCGGTGACCGACGTTCAGCTCAGCTAAGAAGGAAACCTGATCATGCATAGAATGTGGCAATCATTCGATGGCAACAGGATCCTGACTGCGCTTGCGGTCTTCCTGTTCGTCCTCGCACTTCTCATCCATTTCATCCTGTTGAGCACCAATCGCTACAACTGGCTGGAAGCTCCGAACCCGACCGCTGCTCCTGCAGCAGTGGCTGCGGCATCGGCAATTACGCCCTGACATCAGGGTAAATGCCAGTGTGTCGCCTTGCCAGGCGATATGGGCGGGCCGGCCGGGCTGGTTCCAACCGGTCCGCCCCTTGCACTGGTGATTAAACAAACGGGGCCTCGAGGAAATCGGGGAAGAAACTATCAGGCTCGCTGCGCCCTTGCCGCAGCGGCTAACGAAGGAGTCTGGCAATGGCGCTCTTGAGCTTCGAGAGAAAATATCGCGTCAGAGGCGGAACATTGGTCGGCGGAGATCTGTTCGATTTCTGGGTCGGGCCATTTTATGTCGGCTTCTTCGGGATCACGACTTTGTTCTTCGCCTCGCTCGGTACCGCGCTGATCTTTTACGGCGCATCGCAGGGTGGGACCTGGAACCCCTGGTTGATCAGCATCGCTCCGCCCGACCTGAAATACGGGTTGGGCCTGGCGCCACTGAAGGAAGGCGGCCTCTGGCAGATCATCACAGTCTGCGCGATCGGCGCCTTTGTCAGCTGGGCGCTGCGAGAGGTCGAAATCTGCCGCAAACTGGGCATGGGCTATCATGTTCCCTTCGCCTTTGCGGTCGCGATCTTCGCCTATGTCACGCTGGTGGTGTTCCGCCCGATGCTGCTGGGCGCCTGGGGACATGGCTTCCCTTATGGCATCTTCAGCCATCTCGACTGGGTGTCGAACGTCGGATACCAATACCTGCACTTCCACTACAACCCGGCGCACATGCTCGCCGTGTCGTTCTTCTTCACCACCACCCTCGCGCTGTCGATGCATGGCGCGCTGGTTCTTTCGGCCACCAACCCGGCCAAGGGTGAAGAGGTGAAATCGCCCGAATATGAAGACACCTTCTTCCGCGACCTGATCGGCTATTCGGTCGGCACGCTCGGTATCCACCGCGTGGGCCTGCTGCTGGCGCTGAATGCCGGTTTCTGGAGCGCCGTGTGCATCATCATATCCGGCCCGTTCTGGACCCGCGGCTGGCCGGAATGGTGGAGCTGGTGGCTCAACCTGCCGATCTGGATGTGAGAGGGGTAATTCACCATGGCACGCTACCAAAATATCTTCACCCAGGTTCAGCTGCGCGGGCACCCCGAAATCGGGATGCCGCACAAGGACGACAGCGAACCGCGCATCAACGCCACCGGATTCAGCTACTGGATGGGCAAGTTCGGCCAGGCCCAGCTTGGTCCCCTGTATCTGGGCAAGCTTGGCCTCGCCTCGCTGCTGATGGGTTCGCTGGCATTCCTGATCATCGGCCTCAACATGCTGGCCTCGGTGAGCTGGAATCCCAACCGGTTCCTCAAGGAGCTGTTCTGGCTCGCGCTGGAACCGCCCGGTCCTGAATGGGGCTTCTCGCCGATGGTGCCGCTGGCCGAAGGCGGCTGGTGGATCATCACCGGCTTCCTGTTGACCGCATCGATCCTGCTGTGGTGGCTGCGCACCTATCGCCGCGCCAAGGCGCTGGGCATGGGAACGCACATTGCCTGGGCTTTCGCCAGTGCGATCTGGCTGTACCTCGTGCTCGGCTTCATCCGCCCCGCCCTGCTGGGCAGCTGGTCGGAAGCCGTGCCCTTCGGCATCTTCCCGCACCTCGACTGGACCGCAGCCTTCTCGATCCGCTACGGCAACCTGTTCTATAACCCCTTCCATGCGCTCTCGATCGCCTTTTTGTACGGCTCCACCTTGCTTTTCGCGATGCACGGCGCCACAATTCTGGCTGTGGGTCGCTATGGTGGCGAGCGGGAGATCGAACAGATCTACGACCGCGGTACAGCCAGCGAACGCGCCGGACTGTTCTGGCGCTGGACCATGGGCTTCAATGCCACCATGGAATCGATCCATCGTTGGGCCTGGTGGTTTGCGGTGCTGACCACACTTACCGGCGGTATCGGCATCCTGCTGACCGGCACGGTTGTCGATAACTGGTATCTCTGGGCTCAGGAGCACAACTTCGCTCCCGCCTATCCCGATACCGGTGTCGTCGATCCCAGCACGACGCTTATTGCGCCGAGCGAGGCTGTGATCGATCCAAACCAGATGGTTGAGGATCCGGGCGCGCTGCCCGCGGCCCCCAGCCAGACGCAAGGGAGCTGACGGCCATGCTTAGTCTTTCCAAACTGACCGCCATGGGGGCGCTGGCCATTGCCGGCCTCGCCCTGGCGGGATGCGAACTCGGTCCCAAGCAATCGCAGCAGACCGGGTATCGCGGCACCGGCATCGTCCAGATCGTCGATCCGCAAAATGTGGTCGCGCCCGGCGATGTGCCGCCGCCGCCTTATGCTTTGCCCGCCCCCTCGGGGCCCAAGGCGGGCGAGGTGTATCAGAACGTCAAGGTGCTGGCGAATGTCAGCCAGGAAGAGTTCGACTACACCATGGCGGCGATTACCCAGTGGATCGTTCCGGCCGATGCGCCGGCCGAGGAAGCCGGGTGCAATTACTGCCACAATGCCGAAAATCTGGCTGACGACAGCAAGTACACCAAGGTTGTCGCGCGCCGGATGATCCAGATGACGCAGAACATCAACCAGAACTATTCGGATCACGTCAAGCAGACCGGCGTCACCTGCTACACCTGCCACCGCGGCAACGCCGTTCCGAAATATGTGTGGACCGATCCCAGGCCGTCCGACGGACGTCTGATGGGTAACAAGCGCGGCCAGAACACCCCCGACCCGTCGGTGGCCTATGCCTCGCTGCCGGTGGGCACCTATGCCAAGTACATGCGCGGCAATTCGGGCCCGGCACGGGTGATCTCCAAGACCATCCATCCGACCACCGCCAACCGGCAGAGCGTCAAGGATGCAGAAGGCAATTATGCCATCATGATGCATCTGTCGCAGTCGCTGGGCGTCAACTGCACCTATTGCCACAACAGCCGCTCGTTTGCGCGCTGGGAACAGAGCAGCCCGCAGCGCGCCCTGGCCTGGTATGGCCTGCAGATGGTGAAGAACACCAACGAGGAATACATCCATCCGCTGGCCAGCGTTTTCCCGGCCAACCGGCTTGGCCCTCAGGGTGATCCCTACAAGACCAACTGCGCAACCTGCCACCAGATGCAGCGCAAGCCTCTGGGCGGTGCCCAGATGGCCAAGGACTATCCGGCGCTGCGTACGGTCGGACCGGTTGTTGCTCCGGCGGTTCCGGGCGCGGCTCCTGCCACCGGCGCAGCCGCAGCAGCAGCGGCTCCTGCCGCAGCAGCGGCAGCCGGGAACTGAGCTGATACAATTCCTCTCCCAGCTTGCTGGGGGAGGGGGGCCACCCGCGCAGCGACCTGCGGTCGGCGCTCCCCCTCCCCGAGACAAGCTCGGGGAGGATTTTTTTAGGCCCCATGCATGCACCTGTTTGAAGCCCTGGTTGTTCTCCACGTCATCGCCGGAGCAACCGGGCTGATTGCGTTCTGGGTGCCGATCGCCGCGCGCAAGGGTGGCCCTGCGCACCGCAAATGGGGGCGGATCGGGACATACGCATTCCTCGCCGCAGGCACGCTGGCGGTTTTGATGGCGCTGCTCTCGCTCTACGGGCCCGAACAGCGGCTGCCGATGATCACCGACCGGGTGCTGTTTGCCGGGCTGTTCGGCTGGATGATGCTGTATCTGGGTACGCTCACCATCGGTTTTGCCATCTATGGCCTGGCGGTTGTGCGCCACCGCGCCAACCGCGCCGCGTTGCGCGGGTTCCGCTATCAGGCGATGTTCGGCGCGGTGATCGCCTCGGCGCTGTGGTGCGGCTATTTCGGGCTCAGCATCGGCCAGCCGTTGATGGCGGCGGTGGCAACGGTCGGGCTGGCGGCGGTGGCGACTCAGCAATTCTATGTCTGGCGTGCCTCACCCCCGCCGCGCGCGCATGTGCCCGAACATTTCCGCGCTTTGCTCGGCATGGGCATTTCGGCCTATACTGCGTTTCTGTCGGTCGGGCTGATCCGGTTGGTGCCCGATCATGTCTTCAACCCGCTGATCTGGGCGGTGCCAAGCATCATCGGCATCGGCCTGATCATCCGTTTCACGCTGGGCGCACGCCCGGCGCGGCGTGGTCAGCCGGGCCAGGCGCACAAGCAGGAGGCGTGAATGGGCGAATGGATCGGCAACAATATCGGCATCATCGAGATGGCCTTCACCGGGGCGGTCGTGCTGGGCCTGTGCGCATGGCAATACTGGCAGGTGCGCGATGCGGGCAAGCCGCCCAAGGATTGATGGGGCCAGGGGTATCTTCCCACATCCGCTCAGCCTGAGCGGGGCTGGAGTATCACCGCTCCTTCTTCTTCGTCGGCGCGTTGAAGTCCGCGGGCTTTCCCGCCACCCAGGTCAGGAATTTCGCTATCTCGGGATGGTCGCGCAAGGCCTGCGGGTCGCCATTGGTGCGGGCAAGCTCGCTGTTGGTGAAGTGCGCATGGATGGTGCGGTGGCAGATCGGGTGGACCGGCTCGCGGCCCTTGCCGCCACGGCTCTTGGGCACAGGGTGGTGATATTCCACCACCTCGCCCAGATCGCGGCCGCACAGCCAGCACGGGACGGGCGCAGGCGCTGCCGCCTCGTCGTCCTCTTCCTCTTCCCAGGCACGGCGTTTGGCCATCAGACGTGCATCAATCCGCGGTCGGGCCGTTGCCGGGGCCGAGCAGGTCGACCACCGCGGTCACCATCGCCTCTGTCGCCAGTGTGATCGATTCGCGCGGGGCAACCTTGAAGAACGGCGAGTGGTGCGCAGGAACCGGCGGCCCGCCCGCCTTGGCCGCGTCGATATCCGCCTGCGGGGTGCCGCCGACGTTGAAGTACAGCCCTGGCACATCGGTATTGGGCGCGACGAAATAGGCGAAGTCTTCCGCGCCCATGCCCGTCTGCGGCTCGCTGGTCAGCAGCGCGCCGGTCCCGAACCGCCGTGCGAAGGTCTTGGTGATCCGCTCGGTCAGCGGCTTGTCGTTCACCGTCACCGGGGTCGATTCAAAGCCCACGCGCACCTTGGGCAGTTTGTCGTCGGGCAGGCCGTTCAGCCGTCCGACATTCTCGGCGATCCGCTTGATGCCATCAAGCAGGGTCTTGCGCACCTTGTTGTCGTTCGACCGCACGGTGAGTTGAAGTTCGGCCTTGTCGGAGATGATGTTGTGCTTGAACCCCGAATGGAACGATCCGACCGTCACCACGCCCGCTTCGAGCGGCGAGATCTCGCGCGAGATCAGCGTCTGCAGCGCAACGACGATCTCCGCGCCGATCAGGATCGGATCCTTGCCCATGTGCGGATAGGCACCGTGGGTGCCGACGCCGAAGACGGTGATGTCGACCGAGTCGGATGAGGAGGCGGTGAGCCCCGGCTGGATCTCGATCTTGCCGGTGGGGGTGCCGGCCGAAACATGGAAGGCGAGCGCGTAATCGGGCTTGGGAAAGCGCGTGTAAAGGCCGTCTTCCATCATCTTGGCCGCGCCGCCGATCCGTTCTTCGGCGGGCTGGACGACGAACACCACGGTGCCCTTCCACTGGTCCTTCATCGCCGCCAGCCGCCGCGCGGTGCCGACCATCGACGTGATGTGGGTGTCGTGCCCGCAGGCATGCATCACCGGCTTTTCGGTGCCGTCGATATCGATCTGCTTCGCCTTGGATGCATAAGCGAGGCCGCTGTCCTCGGCGAGCGGCAGGCCGTCCATATCGGCGCGCACCATGATCACCGGACCATCGCCGTTCTTCATGATACCGACGACACCGGTGGTGCCCACGTCTTCGGTCACCACCGCACCTGCCGCGCGCAATTCCGCCGCCATGATCTTGGCGGTGCGGGTTTCCTTGAACGATAGCTCGGGGTTGGCGTGGAAATCGAGGAACAGCTTTTCCAGCTTGGTGTCGTAATCGCTGGCAACCGCCTTGCCGAGCGCGTCGGGCGCTGTTTTCTGAGCGGTTGCCGGGGCCGAAAGTGACAGCGCCAATGCGCTCCCGAGCAAGCCCAAGGTCTTGGTTGTGGATGTCATAGCCGTCCCCGTTCGATTGCGCTTTGTGCGTCGTCGTCGTGACTATAGCGGGGCGCTGAGTTAATTCTATCGTCATTCCCGCGAACGCGGGAATCCCGCTTTCTTCAGCGCTCGCGCAGAAGCGGGACCCCCGCATTCGCGGGGGTGACGACAAAACGGCGTTTTGGAAACTGTGGGCTATCGAAGGAGGTCCGGGGGGCGATCAGTCCGCCGGACCCACCTTGAATGCGCACAGCTTGTTGCCGTCGAGGTCACGGAAATAGGCGCCATAGAAAGCCTGGTCGCCTTCGGGTCCGCGCAGGCCCGGTTCGCCCTCGCAGCTGCCGCCCAGTTCCAGCGCCTTGGCATGGAGCATGTCGACCTTGGCGCGGGCATCCAAGGCCAGCGCGATCATCGTGCCGTTGCCGACGCTGGCTGGCTCGCCGTTATAGGGCCGGGTCACCGCGATGCCGGGGACGCCCCATTGCGTGCCGAACAGCGTGAAGCCGTTTTCCTCCATCCGCATCAGCTCGCTGCCACCCAGCGCGCCGACCAGCGCCGCATAAAAGGTGCGTGCCTTGTCGAGATCATTGGTGCCAACCGTCACATAACCGATCATCGCTTATCTCCTGCCTGCTGCCCGTCGATTCGGGTTGCGCTTTGCAACCTATCACGGGCATGCGACAAGACAATGACCTACGGGGTAATCTTCGGCATGGCCGGTGCTGATCCGCACCACGCCTTGCCCGCCGGCGCGGTCGACCCACAGCCCGGCGCGCAGGCCATAGGCCTCCCCCGGATGACCGATCCACACCCGCCCATCGGCCTGCTCGATGCGCTGGACCCCAAGTCCAAAGGCGGTGAAATAGCCCTTGTCGTCATCGCCGTTGCTGCCGTCGAAGCGCCATTGCGCGCGGATCAGCTCGGCAAAGGATTGCGGGGTGAGCAGCCCGTCGCCGCCACCCAGCAGCATCTGACCCAGCCGCGCCAGACCGCCTGCGGAAATGCGCAGACCGCCCTGCGGGCCAAAGGCCGATCCGTTCTGTCCGGGCAGATAGGCATCGAGATCGCACCGGCCATCGCGGGTCGTCATCGACGCGCATTGCTCGGGCTGGGTGATCCAGTCATCGCGCGCGATGCTGCCATCGGGGCGGTAGAGCGTGATCGCGTCCTTGCGCGCCTCGGTCTTGCAGCCCGACCAGTTGTAGCAGGCCGGGATTGCGAGCGGATCGAATACCTCTTCGGTCATGATCCGGTCGAACCGGCGCCCCGTCGCCGCTTCCATCACCGCGGCGACCACGGGATAATTGACATTGGCATAGCGGAAAAAACTGCCGGGGGCGTGGCTCGCATCCCAGGCCTCGGGCTGGGCCAGCAGGTCGGCAAGTTTCGCATCGAGCGGGATGAAATAGCCCGCGTCATCGGTCAGCCCCGATTGGTGCGACAGCAGCAGCCGGAGCGTGATCTTGGCGCCGGGGTGCTGCGGGTGGACCAGTCGCCAGCCGAGATACAGCGAGACGTCGCGATCGAGATCGAGCGCCTGCTTGTCGACCAGCCGCATCACCGCAACGCCCACCGCGAGCTTTGAGATCGACGCGATCCGCACCGGATCGTCGAGCGTCGCCTCGCGCATCGAGGGCCGGTGGGCAAGGCCCGAGACCTTCGACCGACCGAGCTGGTCGGCGGTGAAGGTCAGCTCGATGCGGACATTGTCGTCGGTCTGCGCGGTGGCGGGGGCGGCGAGGGCCCCCAGCATCAGCGCTACCAACACCGTCATTCCCGCGAAGGCGGCAATTCCGTTTATGCGTGATGTCCAATCAGAAAAGCGGGAGCCCCGCTTTCGCGGGGATGACGGCACAACAGGCATGGACAGGTAAATCAGCCCTTGCACTCGCCGATGCGCTTGGCGCTGTTCTTTGCCTTGATCGTCATCGAACCGCTCTGCGGCGATGCCATCACCATCGCCATCTGCATGTCATAGCTGGTGGCGGTGTAGGTGCCGGTCAGCTTGATGTCGCCCTGCTGGCCGGCTTCCTTGCCCTTGCAGGCGATGTCGGCATCGATCTTGCCGCCGGAAAGGTCGAACTTCTTGTAGGTGCACTCGTCGTTCTCGGCCCCGGCGAGGAAATCGGCGCCCGGCTTTTCGGCCTCTTCCTTGGTCAGGCAATTCTTGGTGGTCTGCACCTGGCCGACCATCTGCTTGACGATCGCGCCGGTCATGCCCTTGGCCTCGGGAGGGAGCTTGCTCTCGTCGAACTTCACATCGACGATCTCGACCTTGTTTTCCCATTCGCCAGCGCTGAACTTGATCGCTTCGGCTTCGGCAACGACCTCTTCCTTGCTGATCTTGCCGTCGCCATCCTTGTCCGCACCGCCGCCGCTGCAGGCGGCCAGCGCCACCAGCGGGAGCGCCAGGATCGATACAGTCTGCAACACCTTCATCATCTCATCTCCAAAAACCGGTTGGTGAACGCGCGACCGCATCTCCTGCACCGAACCCTAGAGATGCCGTTTGGCGATTGCAATTGTCCCGGCATATCGCCCCGATTTGTCGGGTGCCTGCCCTTGCGCCGCGCCCTTCGTCTGCGCATATCCCGGTGCATGGCAGAACTGGTAATCCGACGCGGTCTTGAAGAGCCGCAAACCGATGGCACGTTCGTGCCGCACAAGCCGCAGCGCCCCGAAAAGGCCGAGGGCGGGCGCGCGTTCAAGCTGGTCAGCGAATACACGCCCTCGGGCGACCAGCCGACCGCGATCAAGGAACTGGTCGAGGGCATCAGGGCGCACGATCAGGATCAGGTGCTGCTCGGCGTCACCGGTTCGGGCAAGACCTTCACCATGGCCAAGATCATCGAGGCGACGCAGCGCCCCGCGCTGATCCTGGCGCCCAACAAGATCCTCGCCGCGCAGCTTTATGGCGAGTTCAAGAGCTTCTTCCCCGAAAACGCCGTCGAATATTTCGTCAGTTACTATGATTACTACCAGCCCGAGGCCTATGTGCCGCGCTCGGACACGTACATCGAGAAGGAAAGCTCGGTAAACGAGGCAATCGACCGGATGCGCCATTCGGCCACCCGATCGCTGCTCGAGCGCGACGACGTGATCATCGTCGCATCGGTGTCGTGCATCTACGGTATCGGCTCGGTCGAGACCTATTCGGCGATGATCTTCGACATCAAGGCAGGCGAAAGCGTCGACCAGCGCGAGCTGATCCGCAAGCTTGTCGCGCTGCAGTACAAGCGCAACGACGCGAGCTTCACCCGCGGCAACTTCCGCGTGCGCGGCGATACGCTCGAGCTGTTTCCCTCGCACTATGAGGACGTCGCCTGGCGCATTTCGTTCTTCGGCGACGAGGTGGAATCGATCAGCGAGTTCGACCCGCTTACCGGCAGGCCCGGCGACAAGCTCGAGCGCGTGCGGGTCTATGCCAACTCGCACTATGTCACCCCCGGCCCGACGATGCAGCAGGCGGCAGCGGCCATCCGTTTCGAACTGACCGAGCGACTGAAGGAGCTCGAGATCGAGGGACGCCTGCTCGAGGCGCAACGGCTGGAGCAGCGCACCAATTTCGACCTCGAGATGATCGCCGCGACCGGCAGCTGCGCGGGCATCGAGAACTATTCGCGCTTCCTCACCGGCCGACTGCCGGGCGAGCCGCCGCCGACCCTGTTCGAATATCTGCCGGAGAACGCGCTGCTGTTCCTCGACGAAAGCCACCAGACCGTGCCGCAGATCGGTGCGATGGCGCGCGGCGACCACCGCCGCAAGCTGACGCTCGCCGAATACGGGTTCCGCCTGCCCAGCTGCATCGATAACCGCCCGCTGCGCTTCAACGAATGGGACGCGATGCGCCCGCAGACGGTCAGCGTGTCGGCGACGCCGGGCAACTGGGAGATGGAGCAGACCGGCGGCGTGTTCACCGAGCAGGTCATCCGTCCCACCGGACTCATCGATCCGCCGGTGGAGATCAAGCCGGTCGAGGAGCAGGTCGACGATCTGATCAACGAGTGCAAGAAGGTCGCCGCGCAAGGCTACCGCACGCTGGTGACGACGCTCACCAAGCGCATGGCCGAGGATCTGACCGAGTACATGCACGAGGCGGGGATCAAGGTCCGCTACATGCATTCGGACGTCGAGACGCTGGAGCGCATCGAGCTGATCCGCGACCTGCGGCTCGGCGTCTACGACGTGCTGATCGGGATCAACCTGCTGCGCGAAGGATTGGACATCCCCGAATGCGGGCTGGTCGCGATCCTGGATGCAGACAAGGAAGGGTTCCTGCGCAGCGAAACCTCATTGATCCAGACCATCGGCCGCGCCGCGCGCAACGTCGAGGGCCGGGTGATCCTCTATGCCGACCGGATTACGGGCAGCATGGAACGCGCGCTCAACGAGACCGACCGCCGCCGCGAGAAGCAGGTGGCGTACAACGAAGAGCACGGCATCACCCCCACGACGATCAAGCGCAACATCGGCGACATCATCGCGCATGTCGCCAGCAAGGACAGCGTGCTGATCGATACCGGCGATGCGGACCGCCCGCACATGGTCGGCCACAATCTGCGCGGCTATATCGAGGAGCTGGAGAAGAAGATGCGCGCCGCCGCTGCCGATCTCGAGTTCGAGGAAGCCGGAAGGTTGCGCGACGAGATCCGCAAGCTGGAGGCGGAGGAGCTGGGGCTACCGGTCGAGCAACGCGTGGCTGCGCCGAAGGGCCGGGCGACTGAGGGTAAGCCTGGCACGCGCAAGATGCGCTACGGGAAGACGCAGCGGAAGTTTTGAACGGTTTGCGAGCGGCGAAAACGTTAAATGGCGTCTGGCCGTTTCATGTGAATAATGGGGCACTCCAAACCGCACGGAGTCGTACCTATGGTCAAGCCAGCCAAACTGTATCAGCAACTTTTGGCCTCGCGCGCGGGCGTCATATCCTTTCGCGATTTCGTCCGGCTGCTCGAAGCCTTTGGCTTTGTCCATGATCGGACCATCGGTAGTCACCGCCAATATGTGCATCCCAAAGTTCCACGATCGCTCCCCGTCCAGCCGACCGGCAAGGATGCCAAAAGATATCAGGTCCGCGAGCTGCTTGATATCGTGGAGGCTTATGGCTTACATATCGAGAAATGAGCGAGCCCCGATATCATATCAACCTGTTCTGGTCGTCTGAGGACGATTGCTGGATCGCCGACGTTCCGGATCTAAAGCCCTGTTCAGCGCATGGAGATACCCGTGAGGAGGCGGTTCAAAATGTTCAGGATGCCATCGAGGGTTGGTTGGCGGTCGCAGAGGATCGTGGATTTCCCATCCCTGAACCAAAATATCGTCCTGCCATCTACGCAGTGAGAGCCGCCTGAAACAGCGGGCGCGTTAACGTCGGGTCTGATGACCCTGATCTAGTTTCTCACTAACATATATCAGGAAAATCGGTTTTCTAAATCAGGCGGGTTGGGCTTAACCTCTGGTGAACGGCGAATTCGCCGGTTTGCCAGGAGCCACAACCCATGAATCGCACATCTGTTTCCGTGTTCGCCTTGCTGGCGTTCAGCCTGTCCGCGCCTGCAGCGCTGGCGAGTGCCGAAAACGCCCCCACCGCCACCGATGCGCCCGCGCGCTCGGCTGCGATGTCCAACCAGGATTGGTGGCCCGAGCGGCTCGACCTGTCACCGCTGCGCCAGCATGCTGCGGAGTCGAACCCGATGGGCGACGATTTCGACTACGCCAAGGAATTCCAGACGCTGGACATCGCTGCGGTGAAGCAGGACATCGAGGCGCTGATGACCACCTCGCAGGATTGGTGGCCGGCGGATTACGGCCATTACGGTCCGTTCTTCATCCGCATGGCCTGGCACAGCGCGGGCACCTATCGCGTCACCGATGGCCGCGGCGGTGCGGGCGGTGGCCAGCAGCGGTTCGAGCCGCTCAACAGCTGGCCCGACAACGTGAACCTCGATCGTGCGCGCCGTCTGCTGTGGCCGATCAAGCAGAAGTACGGCCGCAAGCTGAGCTGGGCCGACCTCATGGTGCTCACCGGCAACGTCGCGCTCGAATCCATGGGCTTCAAGACCTTCGGCTTCGCCGGTGGCCGCACCGACGACTGGGAGGCCGACAAGGTCTATTGGGGCCGCGAGAAGAAGTTCCTCGCCGCCGATCGCTATCATGGCGACCGCCAGTTGGAAAAGCCGCTCGCGGCGGTCCAGATGGGCCTGATCTACGTCAACCCCGAGGGTCCGAACGGCAACCCCGATCCGCTGGCAGCGGCGCGTGACATCCGCGAGACCTTCGGCCGCATGGCGATGAACGACGAGGAAACCGTGGCGCTGATCGCGGGCGGCCATACCTTCGGCAAGGCGCATGGCGCGCACAAGCCCGACGAATGCATGGGCGCCGATCCGGCAGGTTCCGCCACCGAACAGCAGGGCATCGGCTGGGTCAACAAGTGCGGCACCGGCAAGGGCGCGGACACCATCACCAGCGGCCTGGAAGGCGCCTGGTCGGTCAATCCAATCGCCTGGACGAGCCAGTACTTCGACAATCTGTACGCGTTCGACTGGGTCCAGACCCGCAGCCCTGCAGGCGCGATCCAGTGGATCCCCAGCGACAAGAACGCGGCCAATCTGGTCCCCGATGCGCATGACAAGACCAAGCGCCACGCGCCGATCATGTTCACCACCGACCTGTCGATGAAGATGGATCCGGGCTATCGCAAGGTGTCCGAACGCTTCCACAAGGATCCGGACGCGTTCGCCGATGCCTTTGCCCGCGCCTGGTTCAAGCTGACCCATCGGGACATGGGCCCGCGCACCCGTTATCTGGGCGCAGACGCACCCAAGGTCGACCTGATCTGGCAGGATCCTGTGCCCGCGGTGACGCATCCGCTGGTCGATGCGAACGATGTCGCATCGCTCAAGTCGCAGGTTCTCGCCAGTGGCCTGACCGGGCCCGAGCTGATCCGCGCGGCATGGGCGGCAGCCGCAAGCTACCGCGACACCGACATGCGTGGTGGCACCAATGGCGGTCGCGTGCGTCTGGCCCCGCAAAAGGACTGGGCGGTCAACAATCCGGCCGAGATCACCCGCGTGGTGAGCAAGCTGGAGGCAGTGCAGGCATCGTTCAACAAGGCGCAGAAGGGCGGCAAGATGATCTCGCTCGCCGATCTGATCGTGCTGGGCGGCAATGCGGCGATCGAACAGGCCGCAGCCAAGGCCGGGCACAGCCTGACCGTGCCGTTCACCCCGGGTCGCGGCGATGCCACCCAGGCGCAGACCGATGTCAGCTCGTTCGCATCGCTCGAGCCCACTGCCGATGGCTTCCGCAACTATTACAGCGCGGCCAGCGAGATGGCGCCGGTGGACATGCTGATCGACCGGGCCAACCTGCTCAGCCTGACGGTGCCCGAAATGACGGTGCTGGTCGGCGGACTGCGCGCGCTGGATGCCAATACCGGCGGGTCCAAGCATGGCGTGTTCACCACCACGCCGGGACAGCTCGACAACGCATTCTTCGTCAACCTGCTCGACATGGGCAGCAAGTGGTCGAAGTCGGCGGGCAATCCGGGGCTGTATGAAGGCCGCGACATCAAGTCGGGCCAGGTCAAGTGGACCGCAACTCCGGTCGACCTGGTGTTCGGATCGAACTCCGAGCTGCGCGCGGTGGCGGAAGTCTATGCTGCAAGCGACGGCGAGCAGAAGTTTGCCCAGGACTTCGTCGCAGCCTGGACCAAGGTGATGAACCTCGGCCTGATGTAAGGCTTGATGACCTGACACGAAGCGGCGGCGCAGGGGCAACCCTGCGCCGCCGTTTTCATGTCCCGGTCAGAAGATGCCGAGGAACTTCTTGTCGTCCTTCTTGCCGCTGGTCGCCTTCTTGCCGTTGCCGACATCGTCCCGCGGCTTGCCCTTGGTGGTGCGCTGGCCGGCGGCCCTTGCGCCCTGCAGAACCGGACCGCAGGCGGCAGACTTGGCATCGCCGACATCGACGAACGCCAGCAGCGCAGCAGGCGGCGCGGCGAGCACCGCCAGCCCCAGGCCCACGCCTGCGCGGCCCAGCAGTTCGGGGCTGATGACGTTGAGCTTGGCGGACGAGAAATAGCCGCCGATCTGCACCGGCGACTGGCCCGACACGAGGCTGAACTTCTTGCCATCGGCGCGGAAGGCCATGTCCATCTGCTCGGTGGCGAAGCTGAAGCCGCCGCGCCCGGTGATCACGTTCTTGGTGGTGTCGATCAGGATCGGGTCCGCCGCCGCCGCGCCCTTGCGCACGGTAAACGCGACCAGCCCGCAATTGATCTGCACCGGGTCCTTCAGCTTGTCCTCGAACATCTTCTGGACGAAGGTGCCGAAATCGAGCTCTGCCAGCTGGACGTTGCGCGTCCAGAAGGTTCCCTTGGGGATGACGAACGCCATCCGGCCCGATGCGCTGCCGAGCGAATCGTGCAGCGCGTCGCCATCGCCGGTCAGCTGGATGCGACCTTTGACCGTGCCGGTGGTGCCCGCCTCGGCGACGCCGAACCCGCTGAGCAGCTGCGCCATCGGGGTCGAGGCCAGACGGATGTCATATTGCGTGCGCGCCGGGCGGCGGCGCCAGTCGATGGCGATATCGGACTCAAGCTTGCCCCGCGCCATGGTCAGCACCAGAGGCGACAGCTTGAGCATGCCATCATCGAGATCGACGGTGACCGAGATGTCGCTGATCGGAATGCTATCCGACCGCAACCGGGCAGCGGTGTAACGCACATCGGCGTCGAACACGCGCAGCCCTTCGGCACGAAGGCTGGCATTGGGCAACAGACGGGCAGGGGCCGCACCGCTTTCCGCAGCCGCCGCCTGGACGCCGCGCGCCGCCACGACATCGGGATTGTAGCCGATAAAGGGCGAGACATCGATGATGTCGAGTGTCTTCGTCGCCAGCGTCGCATCGACATGCACCCGCTCGCCCGCCATGTTGACGGTGAATTTGCCCGCGATGTCGCTGTCGCCGAACGTGCCCTTCAGGCCGGTGAAGCGATATTCGCGGTCGTTCTTCACCAGCGTGGCATTGAGTTTGTAGGTCCGGGTGCGCGGGATGACGACGCCGATGATCCCCAACAGCTCGGCGGCATTGCGGCCCCGCGCCCTGGTGGCCAGCGGTACGCCCTCGATATCGGCGAGACTGGGCAGGGTGCCCGAGATATCGATGATGTTGTTGGCAGCGCGCGCCTGCAGCTCAAGCTTGTTCTGGCCGCGCTGTACCGTGGCATCAGGGGTCAGCAGCGCGCCCTTGAGCGTGAAGGGGGTCGAGCGCAACGTGCCGTCGCCGGTGAACCGCACCGCTTGGCCGATTCTGGCATCGTTCGACACCACCGAGGCGAAGTCGAGATCGGTCAGCAGCTGGAGCACGGGGTCGCGGTATCGCACCTTGGTATCGCGCAGCGAAGCCCGGTCGATCGTCGGCAACTCCAGCGGCTTGGCATCGCCGCTGCTGTCGAATGTCCAGGTGTTGGCGGTGCGCCGGGCGTTCCATTCGAGGTCGACTGCGCCGTCGGTCAGGTCAAGCCAGTACAACCGCCAGTTGCCGAGCAGCAGCGGCAGCGGCGCGATCCGGGTGTCTATCCTTCGCGCGGTGAACAGATAGGGGCGCGTCGCCCATTCCGGGTTCGAAACCGTCAGTCCTTCGGCGAAAAACTTGATCCTGAAAGGCGCGAAGTAGAGCTGGAAGTCCCCCTTCACCGCCACCTCTCGTTCGGTCAGCGATGAGGCGATGCCTTCGACCGGGCCCTTGAGAAAACGTCCCTTGGTGATGAACAGGATCAGCCAGATGGCAAACAGCGTGCCCAGCACACCGATCGCGATATTGCGCGCGATACGCAGACGGCGTTTGCGTCGTTCGGCGCTATCAGGCGGGGTCAGCTCCGACGGAGTGGGAACAGGCGCGGGGGTGACAGAAGCGGGTTCGGATGCGTCGTGCGATGTCGGGTTCATTATTGCGCCTAGCACGAATGGCCCGAGCCTCTGCCCTTTTTTCCTCGGCTGGAAAGGAGCGCAGCTGCGGACGGCGGAAAAAAGCTGTCTGGAGCCAACACACGAACGGCCATATCGTTGCCCGCAGCTCCGATTTGCCCTTTAGCCTTCATGCGCGCAGTGTTTCGGCGGGCTGCGCGAATTCCGGTAGCGGCTGGACGTCAGCGAGGCCCGAAAAAGTCCTTCTTCAGCCGCGTGCGTTCAATATCATACCATTTGGGCAACTTGTTGATCAGCGTCTTGCTGACGCCGTCGTCGGTCATGATATAGGGTCGATCGACATAGTTCAGCTTCTCTTCGTAGAATTTCATGCAGTATTTATAGATGCTGTTCTTGTCGATCGGGTTCTTGCTGAACAGGAACTGGTCGGCGATGACTTCGGATGAATCGCTTTTGCTCATGTCGATCCAGAAGATCGGGTAGGGCAGGCCGCCCAGAACTCCTTGCAGAATTTCTGAGCCGTCATAGTTGATCTTGACATTGGATAGCGAACCGCCGTCGCCGGACAGTTCCGACAGGACGTAGAGGAACACCGCATCAATGCTCAGAACGAATTTTCTGGGTGTTGCCTTTTTGGTCAGTCGAAACCCGATATCGATCGCAGGGCCGATGAAATCGATCTCGACGCCATTTTTGACCGGGTTGCTCTCAAAGCCGTCCAGGATGTCCAGCAACTGGGCTGGAGAGGTTCCAAGCTGATCTGCTTTTTGCGAACGGGTGGCGGCTTCCGCGCTTGTTGCTTTTTCCAACTTGGCATTATGCTCGGGCCCAGAGTTATTGCCATCCTGGCCCGAAAATCCTGAAAACTGGACGCCAACCAAAACCTTGTTCTGTATCGGAAATTCACCGACCCAGGCGGTCGATTTGATCGAAATCTCGGGATTCTTGAGATCCTTTTCGAACCTCTTGTAGAGCTCCTGGATCGCATTGATCCAGATGTCGATGCACTCTTTTGCCTGATGACGATTGGCCACGTATTTGCGGTAAACCAGTTCGTCGCCGATCGTTTTCCAAAGTATAGGCTTGGTGCCCAGCCTTTTTTCAACCAGCGTCGCATCCTTGAGGCTCAGCAGATGCGCCTTGCGTTCGCTCCATTTCTTGTCGAAGCAATGTCCGAGACTGGTGAAAAAGAACTGCAGTGTCGTTGCCCACTCCTGCGTGTCAGGATGATGGACATTTCTCTTTCGCTGTTTGCGTTTCTTCTGCTTTAGGGCGGTTGATCCGACTAGGTCTGCACTCAGAAACAGTATCTGTTTGGGTTCGGCAAAGCGCACGAACTTCTGTTCAAGGTCATCATCTGTGATCGACATGCAAACGCCCCCGTTGCTTCGGCAGCAGTAACGCTGTCAAAGATCAGGGATGTCAATACGCATTGTGATTATTTGTCCTTCATCACCCAGACGCCGTCCCACGCCTGTGTCGGCGGGTTGGCCTGCATCGCGCGGCAGCGGTCGACATAGGTGCGCGACAGGCCGTCGCCCGGGTTCAGCGACAGGCATTTCTCGAAGCGGGCGATCGCCTCGTCCCAGCGGGCGGCACGATAGGCGATCATGCCGTCCTCGAAATGGCCGAGCACATCGCGCATCGCCGGAAAGGTCTGCGCGTCGTGATAGTCGAGCAGCTCGAATACGCGGACAGGCGCGGTCTTGCCCTTGACCACCACCAGATCGATATCGCGCATCCGGTAGGTGCCGTTGAACTTGGCAACGGTGGTCTCGCTCGCCAGGATGCGCGCGGAATAGGCCTTGCACGCGCTTTCCAGCCGGCTGGCGAGGTTCACGCCATCGCCGATCACGGTGTAGTCCATGCGCTTGGGGCTGCCGATATTGCCCGAAACGATGTTGTCGGTGTGGATGCCCACGCCCATGTCGACGGTCTTCAACCCCTTGTCGCGGCGCTGCGCGTTCCATTCCCACAAGGTGCGGATCATGTTTATGGCTGCGCGCGCGGCGCGATCGGGATCGTCGTCGTGCGGCATCGGCAGGCCGAAGCAGGCCATGATCGCATCCCCGATGAACTTGTCGAGCATGCCGCCCTGCGCGGTGATGCAGTCGACCATCAGGCTGAAATATTCGTTGAGGAACGACACCGTCCCTTGCGCGCCATATTCCTCGGTGATGGTGGTGAAGCCGCGGACATCGGTGAACATGATCGTCGCTTCGGCACTGACCCCGCCCAATAGGTCGAGCGCATCGCCATCCATCATCTGCGCGGCGATCACCGGGTCCATGTAGCGCGACATCGTCGATTTCATGCGCTTTTCGCTGCTGATGTCCTCGACCATCAGCATTGATCCCAGCTTGCTGTCGTCGCTTTCGGACACCAGGGGCATGATCGTGAGGTTGACCGACTTGTGCACGCCCGACAGCGCGACATCGGCATCGGGGAAGATGTCGCTGATGCGCTCCTCCTTCACCTTCTCGATCCGCTCGATGATCCAGCCACCGGTCTCGCCGAGCAGATCGGAAAGCAGCTGGCCCTGGACCTCTGCCGCCTTGCACGCCCAGATCCGCTCGATCGCCTGGTTGCAGGTGATCACCTTGCCCAGCGGATCGAGCGTGATCACCCCGTTGGACATGCTTTGCAGCACCGACTCGTTGTAGAGCTTCATTCGCTGGACGTCGTCGAACAGCTTGGAGTTCTCGAGCGCGATCGCGATCTGCCCGGTGAAGGTCTTGAGCTGCTGCTCGTCCTTGTCGGTGAACGCGCCGGTCTTCTTGTTGAGCACCTGGGTGACGCCGATGACCTCGCCCTGCTTGTTGATGATCGGCACGCACAGGATGCAGCGGGTGAAGAAGCCGGTCTGCCGATCGAAGCTGGGGTTGAAGCGCAGATCGGCATAAGCGTGCGGGATGTTGAGGCTCTGCCCGCTGGTGAACACCGTACCTGCGATCCCCGCGCTCGACGGGAAACGGATCTCGTTGACCTTGCCGCCGGCTGAAAACATCGAGAACAAGGTATCGGTGGCCTTGTCGTGGATGAAGATAGTCGCACGTTCAGCCTCGAACATCCGCACCGTTTCAGCCACCACGCGCTGCAGCAGCCGGGTGAGATCGACTTCCGAGCTGATCTCGGAAATCATCGAGAGAAACGCGAGCTCCTTGGCGCGGACCTGCTCGATCTCCTCGATCGATTGCAGGCTCTGCAGGAACACCGTCGCCTGGCTGGTCATCTCCTCGAGCAGCGAGACGTCCTCGGCGGTGAAGTCGCCCTCGTGCTTGTTGATGTTCTGCATCACCCCGATGATCTGGCCCAGCGGAGTGCGGACGGGAACGCACACGATGTTGCGCGTCTTGTAGCCGGTGCGCTGGTCGACCGTGCTGTTGAAGCGCGGATCGGCATAGGCGTCCTTGACCATCAGCGATTGCCCGGTCTGGAAGACCTCGCCCGCGATGCCCGATGTGTTGAGGATGCGGATTTCCTGGCTCTGGCTTCCTTGCGCAAAACGCGAATAGAGCTCGCCGGTCTTGGGATCGTTGAGGAACAATGTGCCGCGATCGCAATTGAGCTCGCGCGAGGTGAGTTCGACGAGCATGGCGAGCACGCCATCGATCTGCGTCATCGTCGCGCATTTGCGGGTGACCTCGAGCAGCACCTCGGTGCGGCGCAAGGCCGCGGCGCGCTGGTCTTCGGTCATCGGGCGGGCAAGGGTGTCGGCTATGGGGGGTGTCATGCGGCGGTCTGTCCCATGTGTGCGACCACGTGTTCGTCCAATCTTTCGCGCAGCGCCTGGACCTGCTGCTGCAGGGCCAGTCGCTCGCGGGCATGTTCGGCTTCCATCGTCATCCGCGCCTGATCGAATACGGCGCGTTCGCCGTCCAGCGTCAGCCGCAGGGCATCGATGCTGCCCCTGAGCTGGGCGATTTCGGCCTGCGCACCCGCGCGGTCTGCCTGCAGCGCGCGGTCATGCGCCTGTTGCTGCATCTCCATCTGATCGCGCATCTGCTGGATCGTGACGGTCAGGTCCGCGATCCGCGCGGCCTCTTCGGACTGGACGCGGGTGACGCGCCGGTCGGCCTCGACCGCTGCCGCCTCGAGCGACTGGCGCAGGCCATCGATCGTCGCCTGCAGATGCAGGTTGGCCGCGCGCATGTCGGAAAGCGTGTCAGGTGCAGTTTGGGCAAGTGTCATGTCGCAGTCGATCGTCCCCGCTGCCTGTGGTCCTATCGGTAACGGCGCAAGTCAAGCGCGGTTAACAGACCATTTGCCATATTTGGGACAATAGGCTGTGACAGCGGACACGTGGCTGAACATTTGTCCAGCCGAACACCGGGTCGATGTTCAGCCGTCGAGTTTCAACGCCTTGCGCAGTTCGGCATTGATCCGGCTCTGCCAGCCGGGCCCCGTCCAGACGATAGCGACAGCGCGACCATCCAGTTCACCGAAGGATACGATACGATCTTCGCCATAGACAAAACGATCGTCTGGGATTTCAATCAAACCCCTTGCGTCAAGCTACTCCGCCGCGAGCAGATCAACCGCGCCGCCAAGATCTACTGACACGAGGCGGCTGACCCCCTGCTCGACCATTGTCACCCCGAACAGGCGGTGCATGCGGCTCATCGTGACGGCGTTGTGGGTGACGATGAGGTAGCGGGTGTCGGTGACCCGGGCCATGTGGTCGAGCAGGTCGCAGAAGCGATCGATATTGGCGTCGTCGAGCGGCGCGTCGACCTCGTCGAGCACGCAGATTGGTGCGGGGTTGGTAAGGAACAGGCCGAAGATCAGCGCAACCGCGGTCAGCGCCTGTTCGCCGCCCGAGAGCAATGTGAGCGAGGAAAGACGCTTGCCCGGCGGCTGTGCCATGATCTCTAGCCCCGCCTCGAGCGGATCATCGCTGTCGATCATTTCGAGATGCGCCTTGCCGCCGTTGAACAGCCGGGCAAACAGATCGCGGAAATGGCCGTCCACCGCAGCGAATGCCGCCAGCAGGCGCTGGCGTCCTTCGCGGTTGAGCGCGCCGATCGATCCGCGTAGCCGCCCGATCGCCTCGACCAGCTCGTCATGCTCCGCGCGGATCGTCGCCATTTCGGTTTCCAGCGTGGCGAGTTCGTCGGCGGCGATCAGGTTGACCGCGCCCAGTCGTTCGCGCGCCTGGGTCAGCCGCTCGTGCTCGGCGGCCTCGCTATCGGCTCCGGCGATGCCCTCGGGGTCGAAGCCGAAGCGCTCGGGCAGCACCGGGGGCGGGCACTGGAAGCGCTCGCCGCAGCCCTGGGCAAGCTCGATCCGCCGCTGGTCCTGATGCTCGGCGCGGGCGCTGGCCCCTGCGCGCTCCTCGCGGGCAAGTGCCAGGGTTTCTAAGGCCGCCGCGGCGATCCGCTCGGCTTGCACCAGCGTCGTTTCTGCCTTGGCTGCATCGCTTTCGGCCTGCGCCTGGGCTGAGCGCGCGTCCTTCGCCGATTGCTCGAGCGCGGCGATCTGCGCGGTCAGCGCTGCGGGTTTCTCGGCGATCGCCTCGCGTTCGCCTGCCAGTTCCGCGGCACGCAGCTGCATGTCGCGCAATCGCTGCGCCGCCTCGCCCGAGCGGCCCTGCCAGCCCTTGATCTCCGCGCGGACCGTCGCGCGGCGTTCGCGCAGCGCGGCCAGCGCCTGTCCTTGAGCGGCGAGCGCAGCATGTGCCGAGCGCAGCGCGTTCTGCGCAGCCTGGGTGCGTTCGGCAAGCAGGGTGACCTGCTCGCGCTGGGCCCCGCCATCGGGAAGCGACGCGCGTGCTGCCTGTGCTGCTGCGCGCTCCGCCTCTGCAGCGGCGGTATCCTGCGCCAGCCGCTCGATGCGCTCGGCAAGATCGTCGCGGCGCTCGCCATCACGGGTCAGCGCGTGTTCGGCCTGGTCGCGGTCACGCAGCGCCTGGCGTTCTGCGACTTCGGCGGCATTGAGCGCGGCGGTCCCCGCAGCGATCCGCGCCTGCACCTCGGCCAGCCGCTGCTGGCTCTCGCCAAGCATGGCGTCGGCAGCGTCCAGCCGCGCCGCAAGCGCGGGCCGGGCGGCTTCGAGCTCGGTCAGCCGGGTGCGGCGTTCGAGCCTTTCCGCCGCGCCCGCGCCATCGCCCGAAGACACGAAACCGTCCCAGCGCCGCATCCGGCCATCACGGGTGACCAGCCGCATCCCGGGGGCGAGCGCCTGGCCGTCATCGGTGTCGGCGACCAGGATCATCGCCAGCCGGGCGCGCAGCGCATCGGGCGCGCGGACATGATCACCCAGCCGGACGGTGCCCTCCGGCGCCGTGATTGTAACGGGCTCGCTGGCGCTTCCGGTCCAGAAATGGCCGTCACCCTGCGCCGCGCCGATCACCGCACCCAAATCCTCTCCCAGCGCTGCCGCCAGTGCTTTCTCAAAGCCCTTGTCCGCTTGAACCTGATCGAGCGCGCGATCGCCTTTGCCGGAGCGCCTGGCCAGATCGCGCGTGAGCGCCTCGATCTCGCGCGCCATTGCGTTGGTCTCGGCGCGCAGCGTGGCAAGATCGGACTGCGCGGCATCGCGCGCTGCCACCAGCGCATCGCGCCCGGATTGCGCCTCGGCCAGCGTTCTGGATGCCGCCTCGCGATCGGCCGAGGTGCGGGCGCAGTCGGCCAGCGCCTCGTCGCGCAACCGTGCCAGCGCGGCGGCATCGCCCAGACCACCCAGCTGGGCGCGGGTCCGCTCGAGCTCGTCGCGCGCGCGGACCTCGCGCGTGCGTGCGGTGGCAAGCGCGGCATCGGCGACCTTGATATCGGCATCGGCGCGGGCAAGTTCGGCGCGTGCTTCGGCCAGCGCGACTTCCGCCTCGCGGACCGCGCGCTCGGCGCCATCCTGCGCCTGGGTCAGCGCCGGGCCGCGCACGTCTTCGGCAGCAAGATCGGACTGCACCCGCGTGTTTTGCGCCTCGAGCCGCTCCAGCGCGGCGGTGGCATCGTGCGTCAATCGGTCTTCGCGCGCGCTGTCCTCGGCGATCCGCGCCTGCTGGCGGTCGAGATCGGCCAGACGCTGCGCTGCGGCGTCGCGCTCGGCAGTCAGGGTGGCGACCCGATGCGCGAGCGACTGGCTCGCCTCGCGCGCGGTCTGCAGCGCCATCCGCGCGGTTGCCACCGCTTCGATCGTCGTGCGCTGGCGGGTCTGTGCTTCATCCTGAGCGGTCTGCGCTGCGACCACCCGTGCTTCTGCAGCCCCTGCCTCGTCGCGCGCCTGCTTCGCCGCGTCTGCTGCGGCACGCCAGCGGGCGAACAGCGCGCGCGCTTCGGCGAGCGCGATCTCGCGGCTGAGCGCGCGATAGCGCTCGGCGGCGCGCGCCTGCTTGGTCAGCGTCGCCGCGCGCGCTTCCATATCGCCCAGCACCTGCAGCAGCCGCTCGAGGTTCGCCTCGGTTGCACGCAGTTTCTGCTCGGCATCCTTGCGGCGGACGTGAAGGCCTGCGATTCCGGCGGCTTCCTCGAGCATCTGACGGCGTTCGGATGGCCGCGCGGAAATGACCGCGGCGATCCGCCCCTGGCTGACCAACGCAGGGCTGTGCGCGCCGGTGGCAGCATCGGCGAACAGCAGGGCGACGTCCTTGGCGCGCACATCGCGGCCATTGGCGCGATAGGCGCTGCCTGCGCCGCGCTCGATCCGCCGGACGACTTCCAGCTCGCCATCCTCGACCGAGACCGCCGCCAACACCGGCTGGCTAACCTCGGTAAGCAGCGAGACTTCGGCGAAATTGCGGGAGGGGCGGGTCGCGGTGCCGGCGAAGATGACATCTTCCATCCCGCCGCCACGCATCGACTTGGCAGAGCTTTCGCCCATCACCCAGCGGATAGCCTCCAGCAGGTTGGACTTGCCGCAGCCATTGGGGCCGACGATGCCGGTGAGCCCGGGTTCGATGCGCAGTTCGGCAGGTTCGACGAAGCTCTTGAACCCGCTGAGCTTCAATCGCTTGAACCGCATCGGCGCGGTGAAGGAAGGCGTATTGAAGGCGGGGGCGCTGATCGGCGCGCCGGGCGTTTCCGCCCGGTCGTCACCTGTCTCGATCAGCCCCCCCTGGTTCAGCTTAACGCGCTCCCATCGCCTGGATCTCGGTTTCTAGCGCCGGCCAGCCGGTGAACTCCACCTGGCGTCCGTTGAGGAAGAAGGTCGGCGTGCCCTGGATATTGTCCTCGCGGGTTGCCTTACCTGTGGCGTCGGCCAGCGCGCGCGCTGCGTCGATATCGGTCAGGCACTGGTTCGACTGATCGCGCGAGATGCCGCGCTGCGCGAAGAAGTCGGTCAGCCCCGTGCCCTCGGCCAGCGCGACATAACGCTGGTTGTCGGGGAGCGCGAGCACCTGGTCGAAGCGCTGCTGGCCCATCGCCTGCGCCTTGGTGAAGATGTCGGCCTGGTTGGCCAGCACCTGCTCGGTCAGCGCGAAATAGCTTTCCTGCGGGCCGCAGCGGGTCAGCATCGATGCGGTGAGATCGAGCGGTTCGCGCACGAAGTTGCGCAGTTCGAAGCTCACCCGGCCGCTGGCGACATATTTGTCGCGGATGGTGGCGAAGGCGGTTTCGGCGAAATCGGCGCAATGGCTGCAGGTGAGCGAGGCATATTCGACCAGCTTGATCGGAGCTTCGGGGTTGCCCAGCACGAAATAGCCGTCCGCCGTCTTGGTGACGGTCTCGGACCAGTTCTTGCCGGCGGGTGCGGGGATCGCCGCGATCGGCTCCTTGCTGGCGGCACCTTCGGCGGTGGTGTCCGCCTCGCCACCGCACGCGGCGAGCGACAGCATCAGGGGCAGGGCAATCAGGCTGGCAATACGCTTCATAAGGGCTTGGTCCTTGTCATTCAGATCCGCGCATGTCGGATAACCTCGTGTGATGGCGCTTTAGCGGCTGGCCAGCAGCGGTTCCAGACTTTTCCAGTCGTACACATTGGCCAGCAGCTTGCCGCCCAGCGTGAAGCTGGGGGTGCCCTGCACCTTGACCGTGTCGGTGGCGAACTTGGTCATCGCCAGCACCTTGTTCTGTTCGGTCTTGTTGGCCAGGCACGCATTGATCTGCGCATCGGTGGCGAGCGGCGCGTGGCGGCGCAGCTCGTCGTACAGGCCAAGATCGCTGGCGATCCGCTGCAGCCGCGCGTTGGTATCGCCCTGATACCATGCCGCCTGGCCCTCGCGGCCCATGCTGCCCGCCTTGCCCAGCCAGGTCTTCTGGCTGGCGAGCAGGCCCTTGTGCCGCCGGAAGAAGCTGCGCGGCTCGCCGCAGCGCGCCAGCAGCGCGACTGTCAGGTCGACAGGGTCGCGGATGAAGTTGCGCACTTCAAGGCTGGTCTTGCCGGTAGCGATGAACCCGTCGGCCAGCGCAGGGTTCGATTCCTGCTCGAATGCCGCGCAATGCGGGCAGGTATAGCTCATGTATTCGATGATCTTCTGCGGCGCGGCGGTGTTGCCGCGGACATGGCCACCGACATCCGACTGGCTGACCTTGTCGGTCCAGGCGGTGGCGGCGCTTTGCGCGGTCCCTGCCACGGGCAGCAGCGCGGCTGAAGCGGCGGTCAGGGCAAATGCGGTCAGGGCGATCAGGGGGCGCAGGGGCGCTTTCATCAATGGACCTCGTCAGATGGTGGCGGCGCAAACAGGCGCACGGGTTTGAGATTGTCGCTTTTCAGCTTAACCGGGGCTGCACGCGCTGCCTCGGCCGCAGCCTCGCGTGCCTCCTTGTCGGCCATCGAGCGTGCGAGCGATTCGAGAACGGTCTGCAGTTCCGGGTCGCCGATCGGCTTGAGGCCATCGGCAGGCGCGATAGCCATCGGCTTGAGCGACGGCGGCGCTGCGGGGCGCGGCTCGGGCCGCAGCGGGCGGCTGAGCGCGCCATGGCGGTATCGCACCCGCGCTACCGCCTCATAGCCGAAGAAGCGGTTCACCCGCGCAATGATCTCGGGCTCGGCATGCTGCATGAAGACCGCGGTCGCGCTGGTGACCACCAGATTGAGCGTGCCCTGCGCCTTCTGGCCGCGCGGAAAGGCAATCGATTCGGGGCTGGCCATCGCGGCATAACGCGGCCCTGCAATCTCGGCCCAGCGGCTGACCAGCGAGCTCTGCACGAAACCGAAGCGGCGAAAGCTGGTTTCGCCGATCGCCGGGATCAGGTCGGCAATGCCGCGCGCCTCGCCGCCGCGCGCGCGCGCAGGGCGGGCAGGCGCCGTCGCTGCCTTCTTGCGCGCCGATGCAGACGGCTTTGCAGTTTGGGGCTTATCGCGTTCCATATCGCAGCCGACCATGGCATAGCCGGGCCATGCCCGTCGAGTGTCGCGAGAAAATTGTGGATGAGCGCGAGGCTCCGCGAATCGCGGCTGCCTTGCTCGATCATTACGATACGCACGCCCGCAAGCTCGCCTGGCGCAATTCGCCGCAGCAGCGCGCAGCCGGGGTGCGGCCCGATCCGTATCGTGTCTGGCTGTCCGAGGTGATGCTGCAGCAGACCACGGTCGCTGCGGTCACCAGCTATTTCAACGCCTTCACCGGACGCTGGCCAACGGTCGAGGCGCTGGCGGCGGCTCCGGCCGAAGACGTGCTCGCGGCCTGGGCGGGGCTGGGCTATTATGCCCGTGCGCGCAACCTGATCGCCTGCGCGCGCGCGGTGGCGGCTGATCATGGCGGGCGTTTTCCCGACACCGAACCGGGATTGCGCGCGCTTCCCGGCATCGGCGACTATACCGCCGCTGCCGTCGCGGCGATCGCCTTCGACCGGCCATCGGCGGTGGTCGACGCCAATGTCGAGCGGGTCACCGCGCGGCTGTTTGCGATCCACACCCCGTTGCCCGCCGCAAAATCCGCGATCCGCGCAAAAGTCGCGCAGATGCTGCCCGCTGCGCGGCCCGGGGATTTTGCGCAGGCCATGATGGACCTGGGCGCCACGATCTGCACCCCGCGCAACCCCTCGTGCCTGCTGTGCCCGGTCGCCGGCTGGTGCGGGGCGCGGGCGCAGGGGATTGCCGAATCATTGCCGGTCAAGCCGCCCAAAAAGGCAAAGCCCGCGCGCACCGGCACCGCCTGGTGGATCGAGCAGCAGGGCCATGTCCTGCTGGTCCAGCGCGCCGACAAGGGGATGCTCGGCGGCATGCGCGCGCTGCCCGACGACGGCTGGTCTGCAAGCCGTAACGGCAATCGCGCGCCGCCGCTTGCGGGCCAGTGGACGCAGCTCGATGCCGCGGTCGCGCACGTCTTCACACATTTTTCGCTCGACCTGTCATTGGCGCTTTATCGCGGGCCCCAAATCGATAAGGTTGCCTTTGAAAACCTGAATGGTGCGTGCTGGTGGCCCGTCGAGCGGATTGAGGAGGCGGGGTTGCCGACGCTGTTCGCCAAGGCCGCGCGTATCGCCATTCAGCATCGATAAAGCCGCGTCCGCCAAAGGCGGGGCAAAGACGAACAGGAGCAGACTATGTCGAAGGTGTTGAACCAGATGCCGAACTTGAGCCGCCGCCATGTGCTGGGATCCGCCGGGCTGCTTGGCCTGTTCGCGGCGATGCCGGGCTATGCCCGGGCGATGGTGACCGGCGATTTCGGGCTGATCCGCGCGCAGGTCGAAGACTATGTCGCGTCCAAGAAGGTCGCCGGCATGCTGGTGTCGCTGGGCTTCGGCGCGCAGGAAGCCGCATTGATCGGCGCGGGCAATCTGGCTCTGGACATCCCCACCCCGGTCGATGCCAATTCGCTGTGGCGCGTCTATTCGATGACCAAGCCGATCGCGGGCATGGCCGCGATGATCCTCGTCGACCAGGGCAGGCTCAAGCTCGACCAGCCGATCGCGGACTTCATCCCCGAATTTGCGAACATGAAGGTGCTGACCGATCCCGCCAAGAGCCTGGATGCAGTGCCCGCCAAGACGATGATCACCCCGCGCCACCTGATGACGCACACCGCTGGCCTGGGCTACAACATCGTCACCAAGGGCCCGCTGCTCGAGGAATACAACAAGCTCGGCATCAATCCCGCCGCGGTCAGCAAGACCCCGATTCCCGGCTTCCCGATGCCCGCGCCGACCCCGCCAATCGACGAGTTCGCGCGCCGTGTCGCCTCGCTGCCGCTGGTCGCCGAGCCGGGCACGATCTGGAGCTATTCGATCGGGCTCGACCTTCTGGGCTATGTCATCCAGGTCGCCAGCGGCATGGAACTGGGCGCGTTCCTGCAAAAGGCTATGTTCGATCCGCTGGGCATGACCAGCAGCTACTGGACCGTTCCGCAGAGCGAAGTTCCGCGGCTGAGCACCAATTACGCGCCGTTTGCAGGCGCGCTGATCCCGATCGATCCGGCGCAGGACAGCATCTTTACCACGCCGCCAGCCTTCCCGTTCGGCGGCGCCGGACTGGTCAGCAGCGCGCGCGATTACGACCGGTTCCTCGGCATGCTGGTCGGCAAGGGCCAGCTGGGCGGCACGCGGATCATGTCCGAGCAGACCGCATTGCTCGGCATGTCCAACCTGCTTCCCGACACCGCGGTCACCAAGGGCACCTGGGTGGAAGACCAGGGCTTCGGCGCGGGCGGACGCGTGGGCCTGGGCAATGCCAAGGGCCCTGCAGGGACCTATGGCTGGGGCGGTGCAGCCGGAACGGTGGCGTTTGTTGACCATGTCCGCGGCATCCGCGCATCGGGCTTTACCCAGTACATGCCGGCCGAAAGCTATCCGTTCCAGCGCGAATTCCCCAAGATGATCTACGACCAGCTGCAGGCGATGGGCTGATCGGCCGCAACGGGGGAAGCGCTATGTCCTTGTCGCTGATTGCTCCGGCGCTGACCGGGGGGCGGATCGACCGTGCCGATCAGGTCCGCGTCGATCCCGACCGGCTCGCCGGCTACATGAACTGGAAGGCGAAGCTGCTCACGCTCAACGGGCTCGAGCCCGAGGTCAGCGTCGAGGGACGGCTGGTCTGGCACAGCCTTGCCGATGCCGCGCCCGACAGCGAGCTGATCTTCCTGGGGCTGATGGACGACAAAGCGCATTTCGCCGAATTGAAGCGCAGCGAGCCCGGCTCGAGCCTGCACTACAACCCGCGCGTCTGGCAGATGCTCGCCAGCCTGCCCGCCGACGAGCTCGCGTTGTACGGCGGCGCGCGCACCCTGATCGACTGGCACGCCCGCCACCGCTTCTGCTCGCTGTGCGGGGCCGCCAGCACGATGTCCAAGGGCGGCTGGTCGCGGACCTGTTCGGGCTGCGGCGCGGAGCATTTTCCGCGTGTCGATCCGGTCACGATCATGTTGTCCGAATATCAGGGCAAGGTCCTGCTCGGCCGCCAGCCGCGCTTTCCCGCGCGCCGCTTTTCCGCGCTGGCAGGCTTTGTCGAGCCGGGCGAGGGCATCGAGGAAGCGGTCGCACGCGAGCTGTTCGAAGAAGCGGGAATCCGCGTGCGCAACGTGCGCTATGTCGCCAGCCAGCCCTGGCCGTTCCCGTCCTCGCTGATGATCGCCTGCACCAGCGAGGCGCTGAGCGACGAACTCACGCTCGACACCACCGAGATCGAGGAGGCGGGCTGGTTCAGCGCCGCCGAGGTCCGCGCCGCGATGGCAGGCGACGAGACCGCCCCCTTCATCGCGCCGCCCCCATTCGCCATCGCGCATGACCTGCTCAAGCACTGGCTGGACGCGCAGTAGACACCGGCTCTGGCTCCGACTGTCGTTTTGCAGTCAAACCAGATATTGACGCTCCCGGTAGCAAGTGGCATTAGCGCCCTCGCATCGCAAACGCGACCCATGCGCGCGGGTATAGCTTAGTGGTAAAGCTCCAGCCTTCCAAGCTGGCTATGAGGGTTCGATTCCCTCTACCCGCTCCATTTTCCTGACCAGCATCGTCCGCTTTCGTCTAGAAAAACCCCAGAAATCCCTGTATTCTAGCCATCACAAGGCCAGTCGCGTTCATAGGCGTTCACACACTGTCACCCGATTTTGGGGGCCAAGGTGGGGGCCATGGGCGGGGGCCATTGGGAATGGCCCCCATGATGGAGGCCACGTTGTTCGAGAGCGGCGGCGATCATGGCGTTGACAGATATTGCGATCCGGAATGCGAAGTCCCGGCCCAAGCCTTACAAGATGGCCGATGCCCTGGGCCTGTTCCTGCTGGTCCAGCCGTCTGGCGGCAAACTGTGGCGGCTGAAATATCGGGTTGAAGGCCGCGAAAAGAAGCTGGGCTTTGGCGTCTATCCCTATGTGAGCCTGAGTGATGCCCGCAAGCGCCGCGATGAAGCCCGCGAACAGCTGGCATCTGGCAAAGACCCGTCACGCGAAAAGCAACGCGACAAGGCCAAGGCGCGAATCGATGCTGGCAACACCTTCACGGCTATTGCAGGTGAGTATTGTCAGAAGCGCAGGGGGGATGGGCAAAAGGGCTGGGCACCGGCAACCGCCACCCGTAGTGAATATCTGCTGTCCCTGCTGAACGGTTCGATCGGTCGCATGGCAATCAACGAAATCGAGCCGATCGACATTTTGGGGGCCATTCGCAAAATTGAAAGCAGGGGCAATCTGGAAAGCGCGCGGCGCACGCTCCAGCTGGCAGGGGCAGTGTTCCGCTATGCCGTGGCGACCGCGCGGCTGGCGTCTGACCCGACCCGCGATCTGCGCGGCGCACTGACCGCACCGACCGTCACGCACTACGGCGCTATCACCGATGCAGCCCGCGTAGGCGAGTTGCTGCGCGCGATCGACGGCTATGATGGGCAGGGCTTCACCAAGCTGGCCATGCAGGTTGCGCCGCATGTGTTTGTTCGCCCCGGCGAACTGCGCCATGCCGAGTGGAGCGAGTTTGATCTGGATGCAGGCCTTTGGTCGATTCCGGCCGGAAAGATGAAATCGCGCAAGGCCCATCAAGTGCCCTTGTCAAAGCAGGTGCTGGAAATGTTGCGCGATCTGCATTCGCTGACCGGCCCCGATGGCTATGTGTTTCCATCGATCCGCAGCCGTGCCCGCCCTATGAGCGAAAACACCATCAACGCGGGCCTGCGCAGGCTGGGCTATTCCAGCACCGAAATGACCGCGCACGGTTTCCGCGCCATGGCATCGACCTTGCTGAACGAAAGCGGCAAGTGGCATCCCGACGCTATCGAACGGGCGTTGGCGCATGGCGACACCGACAAGGTGCGCGCGGCATACCATCGTGGCGCGCACTGGCAGGAACGGGTGGAAATGGCGCAATGGTGGAGCGACTATCTGGACCAGCTGCGCAAGGGCGCGGACATTGTTCCCTTCCCTGAACGCGCGGCGGGATAATTTTCCACACACCTTGGCGATCTGACCGGACGGCGCTAACCTGTAACGGATGCAGGGGGATACATGCGCTTAGGCTGGGATGAAATAAAACGGCGGGCCAAAGCGTTTAGCGACGAATGGAAAGACGCGCATTACGAGCGCGGCCAGACGCAAACCTTCTACAACGAGTTTTTCGAGATTTTCGGCATCAAGCGAAAGCAGGTGGCGATCTATGAACAGCGCGTAAAACTGCTGAATAGCCGCCATGGCTTTATCGATCTGTTCTGGCCGGGAACGCTGCTGGTCGAACAGAAAAGCCATAGTTTGGACCTGAACCGGGCGCAGGGGCAGGCGCTCGATTACGTGGAAGGCCTGCACCCGACACAGCAGCCCCGATGGGTGCTGACTTGCGATTTCCAGTCATGGGTGCTGTTGGACCTTGAAAGCGGCAATGAGCTGCGGTTCCGCCTGGCCGATCTGCACAAGCATATCACCGCGTTCGATTTCATGCTGGGCCGCAAGGTCACGTTTGAAACACAGGCCAATGTCACCATCAAGGCTGCCGAATTGATGGGCAAGCTGCACGATGCGCTGGAGGATTCAGGCTATACCGGGCACGATCTGGAGCAATTGCTGGTCCGGCTGCTGTTCTGCCTGTTTGCCGACGACACCGGCATATTCCAGCCCAAAGACCTGTTTCTGCAACTTGTCGAGAATGACACGCGCCCCGATGGTAGCGATACGGGCCGCGTCATCAATGATCTGTTCGACGTGCTGGATACGCCTGAGAATGCCCGCCAGACAACGCTACAGGCGGAACTGAACGCTTTTCCCTATGTGAATGGCCGGTTGTTCTCTGGACGCCTTAGAACGCCACATTTCACGCAAATTATGCGGGAACACCTGCTAGACGCCGCGCGCCATGACTGGTCCGGTGTATCGCCTGCCATTTTCGGTTCGCTGTTCCAGTCGGTCATGGATGCCAAGCAACGCCGGGCCAAGGGCGCGCACTACACCACCGAAACCAATATCCTTAAGGTCATCGGCCCGCTGTTTCTGGATGACCTGAAGGCGGAGCTGGCGGCGATCATTGCTCGCAAGACCGGTCGGGACAAGGCGCTGACAGAGTTTCAGCACAAGCTGACCCGGTTGACCTTTTTCGATCCGGCCTGCGGCTGCGGCAATTTTCTGGTCATCGCCTATCGGGAAATCCGGCGGCTGGAACTGGAGGCGCTCAAAGCCCAATATGGCGACCAGCAGATAGATGCCGCGCTGCTGTCCCGTGTGACTGTCGATCAATTCTATGGCATTGAGTACGAGGAATTTCCGGCCAAGATTGCCGAGGTGGCCATGTGGATGATGGACCATATCGCCAACAATGCGATCAATGAGGCATTCCGGCTGAACTATGCTCGCATCCCGCTGAAAGACAGCGCCCACATATTGGGCGGCCCAGTCGAGGGCGATGCGCTAGAGGCCGATTGGTCAGCCCTGCTGCCACCGGAAAAGTGCAGCTACATAATGGGTAACCCGCCATTTGTGGGTAAAAAGGAGCAACTGAAGCCGCAAAAGGTGCAGGCGACTTAGATTACGTTGCCTGTTGGTTCGAGCTTTCAAGCCGTTACATTTATGCGAATCCCAAGATTAAAGTTGCGCTCGTTTCGACTAATTCAATCACGCAAGGAGAGCAGGTTGCGCCCTTGTGGAACAGATTGTTTTCACGTTACCAAGTTCGGATTTTCTTCGCACACCGGACATTTGAGTGGTCAAGTGAAGCGCGCGGCAAAGCTCACGTGCACGTTGTGATTATTGGCCTAGCACACGTACAGAACGCCGGGATGACGACCTTATTTGACTATCCTGATAAGGCTGTTGCTCCAACGGAATTGCGCGTAACCCGCATCAGTCCATATCTTGTTGAAGGCCCACCACTTTCGGTCCAAAAATCACGTCAGCCGCTTACTCCTCGGCCCCTGATCCAAAAAGGCAGTGAGGCGACCGATTTCGGGCACCTAACACTGACGGTGCAAGAAGCTAATGCCATGAAGGAAGCTCCGGGCTTCCGATCGGAGTGGTTGCGCGTATTTATTGGAGGCGACGAGTATATCAACGGGGGAATGCGGTTTTGTCTCTGGTTACTGGGTGCAAACCCCGACGATTTGCGCGCGTGCCCTGAGGTAATCCAGCGCACTAAAGCAGTAGCAGAAGCCCGGAGCGCTAGCGACAAGCCGCGAACAAGGCTTTGGAGCAAATATCCAAGCCTTTTTTCTGAGAACCGCCAGCCAAAGGCCCGGTATCTATTGGTCCCAAAGGTTTCGTCGCAGCGACGCGAATACATTCCTATTGGATATTGTGATCCTGAAATTATCGTAAGCGGGAGTGCGCAGGCAATAGAAAATGCAGATTTGCTGACATTCGCTATACTATGTTCAAATATCCATATGGCATGGATGCGAGCCGTTGGCGGTCGAACGAAAAGCGATTATCAATACTCAAACTCTCTCGTCTACAACACCTTCCCATGGCCCGACGCCACGCCAGCGCAGCGCGCCAAGGTGGAGGCATTGGCGCAGGCCGTGCTGGATGCCCGCGCCGCGCACACGACGTGCAGCCTGGCCGATTTGTATGACCCCGACACCATGCCCGCCGATCTGCGCCGTGCGCACACCGCGCTGGACCGCGCCGTTGACCGCCTCTACCGCGCCGCCCCCTTCGAAACCGACCGCGACCGGGTGGAACACCTGTTCGGGCGCTATGAGGCCTTGGTAAACCCTCTGGAACGACTAGGCGCGGCGAAAAATCGCCGCGTAGCGCGCAAAGCAGAGGCAAGGGGTTGATCCGGTGGACGGTGGGTATCAGTCTTGCTGGATACCAGCCTCGGCAGCCTTCAAAGCCCTGCGCCAACAGTATGAAGAGCATCACCTTTATGGGGATGAAGAACACTGCTGGAAGGCCGCGCATGATACACTTTTACGGCGCTTGCAGTCTGGACAGTTGGCAGGACGGGCGGCTCAAGTTTTATTCGAATGGGATGATGGATCGGAACCATCAGAACCACTTTGCCCTGATCGCAATGGTAGGGTTTTAGTGCCAAGTCGTTTTTGGACCTATTTTCTTCAAAGCAAATCGATCCATCGCGAGGCTGATTGGCTGCCGGGTGATTTTAGTTTCACTCTGTCTTACTCCAGCGGTTTTGGACGGCTCGACGCAACATGCAAAGGCACTGTCATTGGGCTGGAAGTTGATGAAAATGATCTCCCGAAACTAGCTTGGACGGGCAATAAAGAAGCTTCAGGCCGTGGTTCGATGCAATCCGCTGTTGCGCGTTCGGGTGGACGATCCCCTGCCAAATGGTGGCCTGATTTTGCTGAGGAACTGGCTCTTTATGTCCATGAGTGCGGCATTCCAGATGGGCAAGGGCACGATGGGCAATCAGAAATGATGGAAGCTATCTTCAAGCGGCTGGCTGAGGCCGGAAAACCCGAACCCGGTCGGGCAACGGTGCAGTCGGTCATCAATGCCGTCATGGCCCGTATTCGTTCAGCCGGAAACTAGCAACGCTGTGCTTTCCGGCCCAATCCGGCCCCAACTGGCTGACTGAATGCCAGCAACCGGCACACAATGGCCCCGTTCACAGACGAACGGAGCAAGACACCATGAATACCCCGACCGATCCATTCCAGCCGCTAGCCTATTCGATCAAAGAGGCTAGCCGCGTTTCATCGCTGGGCCGCACCCGCCTGTATCAGTTGATAAGTGAGGGGCGGCTGGAGGCCCGCAAGGTGGGCAAGCGCACCCTGATACCCGCTGCATCACTGCGCGCCCTGATCGACGCCTGAGGCCCGGCATATGGCACGCAAACACAAATCGTCCGCACCTAACCAGACTGGCCGCAACAAGACCCGGCGCTTTGCCCTGTTGCCGCACAGTTTGTTGATGACCAACGCTTATCGCAGCCTCAACCCCAATGACCGCTCCCTGCTGGTCGAACTGACCATGATGGAGAACGGGAGCAACAATGGCAGCCTTTATCTGAGCGTGCGCGATGCCGCAGACCGAATGGGCATTGCCGATCTGAAAGCGGCCAGCCGGTCGTTTGATGCCCTTACGGAGCTGGGCTTCATCGAAATGACGCAGGCATCATGGTTTCGCGTCAAGGCCGCAGAACATTCGAGGGCGCGCTGTTGGCGGTTAACCTGGCTAACCGGGCCGGGCCGCAAAGCCGCGTCATGTGCATTTGAGCGGCGCGAACCTGAACCCAAGACACGCGCATACAAGCGGATGGAGCGTGGCCAGCTTGCATTGAACGCGTATCGCAAAGCCAAAACGGCGGGACGTTTGCCGGTGGTGGATACCGATACGATGACCGGAATTGCACCTGAAATGCCAGTGCCAGCGGTGGTGGATTCCAATACGCTGAATGCAGGAAATGGCGGAAAACTGCCAAACTGGCTCATGGCGGATTCCATGGCACATACAGCTGTTACCATGGGTAATGTGCTGGAGCGCAGGCTGGCAGGTTGGTTCGAACCTGACTGGAGCCTGCCGATTGCATGTTTCGCATTCGCCGCGTCATTGGCCAGCCACCAACGAAAGATTGCAGCATGACCCGCAAAAGCGCCACTCAGAAACCAGCTGACCGGCCTGTTCAGATCGATGCCAAGCAAGGCGAAACCGAAACTGACACCATGGCTAGGGTGATGGTCGGACCATATCTGCGCCATGGCATCGTGAGCAGCACAATTAGCAACAAGATGGTTGGCACCCTACCCGGCGACCCCAAAATGGATGATTTCGCCAAGGTCATCAAAAGGAATGCGAACGTTGCCCTAAAAGGTGACCTGACCATTGCCAGCGAAATCCTGACTGCGCAGGCGTTGACGCTCGATTCCATCTTTACCGAAATGGCGCGGCGATCTGCCATCAATATGGGCGACTATATCAAGGCATCGGAAACCTACATGCGGGTGGCCTTGAAGGCGCAGGCCAATTGCCGCGCCACGCTGGAGGCGCTGGCCAAGCTACACCAACCCCGCGAACAGACCGTGCGCCATGTGCATGTGAACGAAGGCGGGCAAGCGGTCGTTGCCGATAACTTCCATCACCATACGGGGGGCAGTGAAAATGCAAAAATTGGCAAACAATCCCATGCAACCGGCGCAGCTGGTCCAGACCCGGCGCTGCCTGGCCCTGACCCGCTCGGGAACGGCGTGCCAATCGCCAGCAGTGAGCGGGAAGCGGCGATGCAGGATGCACGGCGGGACTAACCCTGGCCCACCCAAGGGCAACCGGAACGCGCGCAAGCATGGCGGCTATTCTGCGGCGACCAAAGCGGCCATGCGGGAAATGCGGGAGCTGGCAAAGCTGCTGGACGAATGAACCGGGTGAACCGATCGGTTATTGCTTTGTTGGGGATTTGATCCTATTTCAACGTCAATCGCACCCGCCCGGCCTCTGTTCGAAAGGACATGCACACTGGGCGGGTCTTTTGTTTCTGGCGCATCAATGCCACTATCGGCGACATGACCCGCGCATATGCAAAACCCACACTGACATGGCAGCAGCAGATTGCACATTTGCGATCTGCTGGGATGCTAATTGATGATGATGCCAAGGCTGAATATTGGCTTAGGCATGTCAGCTATTATCGCCTGAGTGCGTATTGGCTGTATTTCGAGCATCCGAAGGGCCAAGCTGGCCCGCGCTTTCGGGCCGGAACGACCTTTGACCGGGTGACCGCACTATACGATTTTGACCGATTGCTTCGTCGTTTGATTATGCGAGGCACAGAGCATGTTGAAATCGCGTTGCGGGGAAGTTGGGCTTATCAGCTAGGCCTGCAAGGTGACGGTCACACGTATTTGGATGCAAGCCTTTACAGCAATAGGACGCATTTTCAGGGCGACCTAGCCAAGGTTGCTGGCGAGACGGGACATTCACGCGAAACATACATCAAACACTATCGAGAAAAATACGATGTTCCACCGCTGCCACCCGCCTGGATGGCTGCTGAGATGATGTCGTTCGGGCAGTTGTCCAGATGGTATTCCAACTTAGCCGATCGTTCGCTGCGCAATCGCATAGCACAGCCGTTGGGCTTGCCTGAAGCCGTCTTGGTCCCCTTTATCCGCCACATCACCGACATAAGGAACATCTGCGCCCATCACGGACGACTTTGGAACAGGCAGTTTCTGATTGCCCCAAAGATTGCACAGAAGCCCGATCGCCTGCGAAACACGCTCGATCAAACAGCGACGCAGGCTCCTGCCAAGCTCTACAACGCAGCGTGCACCGTGGGACATATCGTTAATACTGTCGCACCGGATTCGTCCTGGCTAGCTGATTTAGCGCAGCATGTGGCCAGCAATCCCGAGAACGATTTGGCATCAATGGGCTTTCCGATGGATTGGCAAACCCGCCCTATGTGGACGACCTAAGCGGGGGCGACAAAGCTGTCATTGATGGCCTCACAAACACTTCTGGGGGCCAGATTGGGGGCCATCTGAAAACCGTATCGGTTTAAATTAAATAATATCAATGGATTGGTATTATTTTGCGGTTCCCTCTACCGCTCCAAGGCCTCTCGCACGAGGTCCGAAAACGTAGCGTAAGCTGCCGTTTTTCAGCGCTTTTTTGTGATATGCCTTCCCAGCGGTTCGAGCGTAATGTTGCCCTGCACATTGTCCATCTGGTGGGGTTTTTGATGGACCTGCGGCATAACTTGCCGGCGAAAGGTCCATCGCAATGACCGGAAGTGCCAGATAACCGGGGCTTGCAATTGCAACACTCGCGCACGCGAAGCCCAAGCCATCGATTGCAAACTGTCTGACCGGGACGGAATACTGGCGGATGAACTACCGTCATATTGCCGGGCAGACGCGAGGCAGGCCTCCTTGAGGCCCGACGCCTGATCGCAGACGGCATCGATCCGGTCGACCAGGCCAGGCTGCACAAAATCGCCGACAGCATTGCGGCGTCCGACTCCGCCAACTTGGTGGCTGCCGAATGGCTGGAGAAGGTCAGGCTTGCTGGTCTGCCCGCCATCTTCCTCCAGATTTGAGCAATTTCCGGCTCTCTGGAAGGAACTGGATAGGATGCGTGGTCTCGCGGCGGATCGTCGGCGCGCCAGCGAACCGAATGGTTTCATGCAAATAAGCCTGCCCAGCCACGGAATTCCGGGGGCGCCAACTCTATCTGCCGGGGATCGACAGGTGTGGTGGCGTCGCAAATTGGAGGCTGATGCTATGTTGGATGACTTCCAAGCCTTGCATATCAACCGGGTTATAGATATCACCTAGTTAGACGATTAGTACAGGAGAGATCGCATGGCCACGAAGGCTGACGACATCAAGCAGAGTGAGGAATGGCAAAAAGCCGTATCCTACGAGATCAGAGACGAGGATATCGAACGGCAGAAGCAGCTGATCGGCTTCGAAGAGCCCGGCAAGATGGCGCAGTACGTGCAAACGCTGAGCCATGATTCGATCCGTAACTGGTCGTATGGCTGCGGCGACGACAACCCTCTGTTTACCGATCCCAACTACGCCAGGCGCACCCGCTGGGGCGATGCCATCGCTCCGGGCATGATGATCGGCCAGGTCGGCAAGCCGTTGCTCGGCGACCCCACGCCTGACGAAATCCGTGCGCTCAAGAAAAGCCTGTTTCGTGGAATTCACGTGTTCGTGTCCGGCGCCGACTGGGAATTCTACCGCGCGGCGTATCCCGGCGACACCATCTACACCTTCTCGGGCGAGGAAAGCTGCGAGGTCAAGCAGTCCGAATTCGCGGGCCGGTCGGTGATCAACGTGCGCCGCCACGTCAACATGAACCAGCGCGGCGATGTCGTGTCGGTCTATCGCGTGCTCAGCGTGCTGACCGAACGCAAGACCGCGGCGAAAAAGGGCAAATACTCCGCCATTGAACCCAAGGTGTGGACCGACGAAGAGTTCGCGGCGATCGAAGAAGTCTATGCCGCCGAGCAGGTCCAGGGACCGGCCAAGCGCTGGGCGGAAGAGGTGGCGATCGGCTCGGCGCTGGGTCGTCAGGCCAAGGGTCCGCTGACCGTGACCGACGTGGTGTGCTTCCACGCGGGCGGCTACGGCTTCGTGCCCTATGCCCCCACCGTCGGCCGCCGCGCGCACAAGAACCGCAAGCGCATTGCGCCGTTCTATGTGAAGAACGAATATGGCGTACCCGACGTGGCGCAGCGGCTGCACTGGGATCCGGTGTGGGCGCAGGCGATCGGCAACCCGATGGCCTATGATTATGGGGTAATGCGCGAAAACTATCTGTGGAGCTATCTCAACGACTGGGCCGGCGATGACGCGATCATCACCAAGGTGCACGACGAGATCCGCAAGTTCAACTACATGGGCGATGTGCAGTTCGTCACCGGCGAAGTCGTCGGCAAGCGCACCGAATATGGCAACGAACTGGTCGACGTCGTGGTCCGCTTCACCAACCAGCGTGGCGAGGAAACCATCAAGTCGACCGCGACGATTGCCTTGCCCAGCAAGGCGCGTCCGTTGCCGCTGTATCCGCCGGTGCCCGAGGCGCTGGCTGAAAAGGCTGTCAAGATGATGGCTCGACACCGCGAACTTGGCGGCGATTGATCCTAGGGCTGCAATGAGCACCGCAGCCTGACGAACACTTCGATGCGGGGAGGATATTGGCGTTTACGCCGGCATCCTCCCCCTTTTCGCTTATGGGATCAGGTGGATAATCGGCATGGCACTCGATCATATTCGTATTGAAATGCATGACACCGGCCTTGCACAGGTGATCGTCGCGCGCGCCGATATCGGCAATGCCTCGTCGCCTGAAATGCTCGAGGAAATCCGCGACGCCTTTGCCGCGCTCGGCGATGATGCGGATGTCCGCGCCATCGTGCTGATGGCCGAGGGACGCCATTTTTCGGTCGGAGCGGATTTCGGTTTTCTCGACCGGCTGACGGGCATGTCGGCGCAGCACATCCGCGACACCGTGTATTCGCGCTTTCAGGGCGCTGCGCGCGCGATCTATCGCTGCCCCAAGCCGACGCTGGCGCTCGTGCAGGGCGCGGCAGTGACCGTGGGGTGCGAACTGGCGCTGGCCTGTGATTTCCGCATCGCGGCAGATACCGCCCGCTTTCAGGAAAGCTGGGTGAAGCTTGGCATCATGCCGCCGCTGGGAGGATTGTTCCTGCTGCCCCGGCTGGTCGGTCTTGGCAGGGCGATGGACATCTGCCTGCTCGGGCGGCCGGTGCTTGCCGATGAGGCACTGCGCATCGGCATGGTTGGCGAGGTGATTGCCGCCGATCTGCTCGCCGAACGTGGCATGGCGTTTGCCCGAGAGCTCGGCCAGATTCCGGCGATGGCCTATACCAGCATCAAGCAGGGGCTCCAGCGTGGGCTGGAAACCTCGATGGAGGCGGAGTGGCAGGCCAACCTCGCCAATCAGGCGCTGCTGCTGGGCAGCGACGATTTCAAGCGGCAACTGGCCGCAACCAAGGCCGCGGTGGCGGGCGCCAAGCGCAAACAATAGGAGCCAATGGTATGGAAAAGCGGTTTCTCGGCAAAAGCGGGCTCGAACTTTCGGTGTTTGGCTTTGGCTGCATGACCTTTTCCGATGGTGAGGGCCGCTTTGGCGCGACCGGATCGACCAGGGGTGCAGATGCTGCGCGCCAGGTTGATCTGTGCATCGATCACGGCATCAATTTCTTCGACACCGCCGATGTCTATGGAGCCGGCCGGTCTGAGGAAATCCTGGGCGAAGCGCTGGGCAAGAAACGCAAATGGGTCTGCGTGGCGACCAAGGCCTTCAACCGTATGGGCAAGGGCGTGCATGACATCGGCCTGTCGCGCCGTCACCTGATCGATGCGTGTGACGCATCGCTGCGCCGCCTGGGCACCGACTGGATCGATCTGTATCAGGTCCACAGCTTTGACGGACTGACGCCGCAGGACGAGACGCTGCGCGTGCTTGATGACCTCGTGCGCTCGGGCAAGGTCCGCTACATCGGGTGTTCGAACTTTGCCGCCTGGCAACTGGCCAGGGCGCTGGGCATTTCCGAACGCGACCGGCTAAACGCTTATATCGGCCAGCAGATCGAATATTCGCTGGTCGCCCGGACGGCGGAAGAGGAATTGCTGCCCTGCGGTATCGACATGGGCGTTGGCGCAATCATCTGGAGCCCGCTGGCGCAGGGTTTTCTCTCTGGCAAGTTCCGCGGCCAGGCGAGCGGCAACACCCGGCTGGAGTTGATGGGCGCGCTGACAGCCTATGACAATCAGCGGTGCCGCAATGTGCTGGCCGCAGTCGATGCGATAGTTGAGGAACGCGGCAATGGTGCGACGCACAGCCAGGTCGCACTCAACTGGCTGAGGGCACGCAGCGGCGTTACCTCGGTGTTGCTGGGTGCGCGCACCGACGAGCAGTTGCTCGATAATCTGGCCGCGACAGGCTGGACGCTGACCGAAGCGGAGATCGAAAGCCTTGACCGGGCCAGCCAAATATCGCTGCATTACCCTGTGGCGATGCAGTATCGATACGGCAGGGAACGCTTCAAATCGCCTTTTCGTCGGTACGAATGAGCGACGGGGCAAGCGTCTGCGACGCTCGCCCCCGCACATCACGCATTCATTGGCTCAAGCAGCGTAACCTTCATCCAGGAAGTCCTCCAGCGACCGGTGGAAGTTGAGCACTGCCACCTCCTGCTTGGGGTTGGGCCGGGCACCCTTGAAGCCGATCGACTTCATGCCTTTCTGGATTTCAGCGACATTGGCGAAGTCCTGGGTCAGGATAAGGCCCCAGAAATCCTTGTCCTTGTGGTCCTGGCTCCATTCGTGCTCCACCTTGGGGGCTTGCCCTTCAGGATAGCGCTGGAGCGAATAGACATCGAAAATGCACTTGTCGGGGTCATTGCCATAGGGCCGCGCGCGATAGCCGAGCAGGCCGGTTGCTCCCATCAGCATGATCTGGTTGGGGAACAGGTGCCAGTCGATCCCGGCCTCCTGCATCTGCTGCGGGGTGATGTCGGGCCATTTCAGGCCGAGCGAGAGCGCATGCTCATAGATGAACTGGCCGAATTTCATCAGCACTTCCATGTGCGGCGTACCCGGCGGCACTTCCTGCTCCACCCGGCGCGCGGCATGGACGGTCTGCACCGATGATCCTGCGTTGAGCGTCGCGGCCATGTCTTCCATATAGTCGCGGATGCCGGGGCGGATGTCCTCGGTTGGCTGGCCGCCGGTCAGTCGCGCTGAACGCGACCCCATCGGCATGGCTTCCCAATAGCCGAAATGCGCATGGCGGCCGTGCGCGTAGCTTTGCGTCCAGTCATCCATATAGCGCAGCATCTGGCTGTGTGTCGTCTGGACGTGATAGCCCTCGTTGAACGCCTCCAGCGCGACCTTCCAGTTGCAGTCCAGGATCGTCGATTTGCGCCAGTGATAGTTCATGCCGCCGATGTCGAACGGATCGAGAAACGCCTTGGCCGGGGCGAGATGCTCATCGAGCGTGCAGCTGTCAGGGGCCATGTTGATATAGACCCAGCCGCTCCAGCGCCCGACCTTGACCGGCATCAGGCTCAGGTCTTCATCGGTCATGTCTTCGGCAGCCCATTCGTGCCGGTCGACGATCCGGGGATCGGTGCCGTCGATCTTCCAGTTCCAGCCATGATAGCGGCAGAACAGCCTTGCGGCATGGCCGCAGCCTTCGGTCAATGTCCGCCCGCGATGGGGGCATACGTTGTGGAACGCCTTGATTTCGTCTTCGCCGGTGCGAATGACGATGATCGACTGATCGACGATCTCATAGGTATAGAAATCGCCGACCTTGGGGATTTCCTCCTCGCGGCAGGCCATCTGCCAGACCTTCTTCCAGAGACTGTCCGCCTCGCGCCGGGCAAATTCTGGATCGATATAGTTTCGGGCCGGGACAACGGCATCCTTGCCGGTCCAGCTGTGCATGCCCTTGGGCGAGTGAAGGTTCATCGGACTCTCCTGGTACTGGCTGGCCCTGTTTGCACAGGCTTCGAACGGGGAACTGGCGCGTGAACGGGTTCCCCTGCTGGAGGATGTCTGGTCAGTGCGGCGGGCGGACCACCGACGCGCGGTCGCCGTCATAGGCTATGATCACTTCAGAGCCGATGGTGTGGAAATCGGTGATCGCGGTGCCGTTGAGCTTCTGCCCCACGGTATTGCGGACATAGGTCTCCGGATCAATCGTCAGCCGATGCTCGCCTTGCGCGTTGCGGATGACGACGTGGCTCTCGCTGATGTCCTCGATAATGCCGACCAGCGGGCATTTGTCGCCCTTGGCCATGACGCGATGATCCATCGACAGGCGGAACCGGTCGGACCGGTTGGCCAGGCCCGTGTGCGGGGTCCACAGGTTCATCAGCAGCACATCGCCTGCCTGATAGGTGGTGCGGCGCCAGCGGTCGGCAGGGATTGCATCAAGCGGGATCGCGCCGTTGGATCCGCCTTCGACCTTGGGGTGATAGCTCACCCGGTCTGCCGCCATGCCCTCGGCCAGCATCAGGCCGCCGATATCGGCGTCAATCTCGGCCAGCGGAATCCAGCAGATGCGAAACGGAATGCCAGGGCTGAACGGGCCGTCCTGGTGGATCGCATCGATTCGCGATTTGGTCCGGTCCTGCTGGGGAGGCGTGGCGCGGTATTCGACGACGGGCACCCAGAACGGGTCATCCTTGAACAGCCGTGTGAAGAAGGCATTGATCGGTTGTTCGGCAACAAACTGGACCCAGGGCCGCTTGGCCGCGATCGGCTCCATGCGAAACGGAAAGGTCTCGAGGCTGCCACCGTTGTAGGCGACGCTCTTGTCGGTCGCTGAGCTGCCGACCGGGTCGATCACGCGGTTGCGCTCCAGCTCTTCAATCCACGACTGGCGCAGCCGCGCTACCGCCGCCTTGTCGAGGACATCGCGGAAAAACCAGTATCCGTCCTGCTCCCAGGCAGCATCGAGCGCCGCCTTGTCATCGATCAGATGGTTGTGCGTCTTGAGTTCCTGCGTCTGCGGGAATGCTTCTGCGGCGTGCTGCACTGCCTGGCTGGCCATATCACTCATCCTCCATCTTCCTGTCCGCCAAGCCGTGTTGCGCTTTCGGGCCCATGGTATCGTTACGCAACTTGTCCCTTGGGTTGCGCTCGGCCATGCTGTTACCCGCTTGCGTTTCGCGACGTAGCGTCGGTTTCCTTTTGTACCCAGCCATTGGACAAATTCCGAAACTGGGGTTGAATGCTATTACCTAGTTATATAATTCCCCTGGCTAATGAGTCCAGAGGGGATGGCCACTGGATCAAAAAATGGTTGGTCGCACCACGGTGGCGGTCAATCGATAAATGAAGACATGGAGAGAGCCTTGCCGCTGAAAACGAGAGTGACCGACATGCTCGGAATCGAGCATCCCATCGTGCAGGGCGGGATGCAATGGGTGGGTATAGCCGAGATGGCGAGCGCGGTGTCCAACGCCGGCGGGCTTGGCATCCTGACCGGGCTCACCCAGCCGACGCCGCAGGCGCTAGCCGAGGAAATCGAACGCTGTCGCGGCATGACCGACAAGCCTTTCGGGGTGAACCTGACCGTTTTCCCGACGATCAACCCGCCCGATTACCGCGCCTATGCGCAGGCCATCATCGACAGCGGCGTCAAGATTGTCGAGACAGCCGGCACGCCTGCGGTGCGCGAGCTGTGGGAAATGATGCAGCCGCATGGCATTCGCATCCTCCACAAATGCACCGCCGTGCGTCACGCCTTGTCGGCAGAGCGCGCCGGGGTCGATATCATCTCGATCGACGGCTTCGAATGTGCGGGCCATCCCGGGGAAGACGACATTCCCGGACTGATCCTGATCCCGGTGGCAGCCGACAAGGTGAAAATCCCGCTGCTGGCGAGCGGCGGCTTTGGCGACGGACGCGGGCTGGCGGCAGCGCTGGCTTTGGGGGCAGAGGGCATCAACATGGGCACGCGGTTTACCGCGACGGTCGAGGCGCCGATCCATCAGAGCTTCAAGGATGCGATGGTCGCGACCGACGAGCGCGGCACCGATCTGATCTTCCGCACCTATCGCAACACCGCGCGCGTCGCGCGCAACGAGGTTTCGCAGCAGGTCGTCGCCGCCGAGCGCGAGGGCAAGCCGTTCGAGGCGGTTGCCGATCTGGTCAAGGGTGTTCGCGGTCGTGAAGGACTGGCGAGCGGCGATACCGACCACGGCATCTGGTCGGCAGGCATGGTGCAGGGGTTGATCCACGATATTCCGACCTGTGCTGAACTGATCACGCGGATTGTCGCGGATGCCGAGGCGATCATGCGGCAGCGTTTCCAGGCCATGCTCACCGACTGAATTGCTGAAAGGATGTGAATATGGCGATGCTCGAGGGAAAGGTCGTTGCGGTGACCGGCGGCGGACGCGGTGTCGGGCGCGAGATCGCGCTGCTGTGCGCGGCACACGGCGCTGCGGTCGTGGTCAATGATCCCGGCGTCAGCGGTGGCGGGGAAGGGGGCGATGCGGGCCCCGCGCAGCAGACGGTGGATGACATCATCGCAGCCGGCGGACGGGCCCATGCGAACCTTGCCAGCGTTGCCGACCCGGCAGGGGCCACGACGATCATCGAGGATGCCGTCCGCCAGTTCGGGCGGATCGATGCCGTCGTCAACAATGCGGGAATCCTGCGCGACACCATCTGGCACAAGATGAGCCACGAGGACTGGCGCGCGGTCATCGACGTGCATCTCAACGGCAGTTTCAACGTCTCCAAGGCCGCCACGCCCTATTTCCGCGACCAGCAATCGGGCAGCTTCATCCATTTCACCTCGACCAGCGGTCTGGTCGGAAACATCGGCCAGGCGAACTACTCCGCCGCCAAGCTGGGCATCGTCGGCCTGTCGCAGTCGATCGCGCTCGACATGGCGCGCGCCGGCGTCCGCTCCAACTGCATCGCGCCGTTCGCGTGGAGCCGGATGATCGCGTCGATCCCTGCCGAAACGCCCGAGCAGAAGGCACGCGTCGAAAAGTTCAAGTCGATGAGCGCAGACAAGATCGCGCCTCTGGTGGTGTATCTGGCGTCCGATGCCTCGGCCCAAGTAACCAACCAGATTTTCTCGGTGCGCAAGAACGAGATCGTGCTGTTCAGCAAGCCGCGTCCGGTGCGCTCGATGACCAAGGCAGAAGGCTGGACGCCCGAGACAATTGCAAACGAACTGATCCCGGCGTTCCAGCCAAGCTTTGCCCGGGCCGACGAGGTCTCGGCGCATGTGTTTCCCTACGATCCGATTTGAGCGGCATGTGGACTGGGGCGATTGACCTTGTCTTCGCCCGTTTGCGCGATCCGCGACAGTTTTGCCTCCATTTGCCAGCAGCCCAGGAACAGCGACCATGGATACCGATGTCTTCGAACAGTTTATCGATCAGTTGCAGCGCTATGTGCGCGAACGGCTGATCCCGGCGGAGAAGGAGATTCTCGAAACCGATCTTATCCCGGCGGCGATCATCGATGAAATGCGCGACATGGGGCTGTTCGGCCTGACCATGCCGGAGGAATACGGCGGGGCAGATATGAACATCGAGCAGTATATCCGCACGATCCGGGAGCTGAGCTATGCCATGCCCTGCTATCGGTCGATCACCTCGATCAACATCGGCATGATCTGCTCGGCGTTCAAGAATGGCGGTACCGATGCGCAGAAGGCAGAGTGGCTGCCCCGGCTGGCAGCGGGCGAAATCGCATCCTTTGGTTTGACAGAGCCCGGCTCGGGATCGGACTCGGCCGCGATGCAGACGACGGCGACCCGGTCCGGCAACGGCTGGGTGCTGAACGGCACCAAGCGCTACATCACCAACGCCCCGTTTGCCAAAGTCGCGCTGGTGATGGCGCGGACCAGCAAGGAGGCCTTGCCCAAGAACGCGCATGTCTCCGCCTTTATCGTGCCGATGGATACGCCAGGGGTCTCGGTCGGCAAGTCCGACAAGAAAATGGGCCAGGCGGGAAGCCATATTGCCGATATCATCCTGCAGGACGTAAAGCTGCCTGCAAATGCTCTGCTTGGCGAGGAGGAAGGCAAAGGCTTTGCGATTGCCATGCGCAGCCTCGACAACGGGCGGCTCTCGGTCGGCGCAGCCGCCGCAGGCTATGCCCGGCGCGCGCTCGACAGCGCGCTGCGCTATGCCAATGAACGCAAGGCCTTTGGCGAGCCGATCGCCAATTTCCAGCTGATCCAGCAGATGCTCGCGGAAAGCGAGATCGAGATTTACGCCGCGCAATGCATGCTCGAGGATGCAGCCCGCAGGGCCGATGCAGGCGAGAACGTGCTGCGCAAGGCGGCCGCGGCCAAGGTGTTCGCCACCGAAATGTGCGGGCGCGTGGTCGACCGCGTGGTGCAGATCTATGGCGGGGCCGGCTATCTCGCCGAATATGAGGCCGAGCGCTATTTCCGCGATGCGCGCGTCTATCGCATCTATGAAGGCACCACCCAGATCTTGCAGCTTCAGATCGCCAAGCACATGCTGCGCGAATGGGCGGCGCAGGCATGATCGATGTATAACCTGCTCGAAGGGCTGTCGATCATCGAGGCGTCATCCTTCGTGGCGTCGCCGACGGCAGGGCTCTATTGTGCGCAATTTGGCGCAGATGTCATCCGCGTTGACCAGATCGGCGGCGGACCGGATTATCATCGCTGGCCGGTGACTGCGGCCAATGATTCGCTCTATTGGGAAAACCTCAATCGCGGTAAGAAATCGGTGGCGCTGGACCTGTCGCGGCCCGAGGGGCGGGAGCTGTTGCAGGCCCTGATCCGCGCCACGGGCCAGTTGATCACCAATTTCCCGGCGGAGAGCTTTCTGTCGCACGCCACCCTCGCGCAAGGACGGGCCGATCTGGTGACGGTGCGGATCATGGGCTGGGCCGATGGCGCGCCGGCGCTCGATTACACCATCAACAACGCGGTCGGCTATCCGATGATGACCGGGCCGGGGCCCGAGCCGGTCAACCATGTGCTTCCCGCCTGGGATCTGCTGAGCGGGGCCTATGCCGCGTTTGCGATGCTGGCGGCGATCCGGCGCCGCGAGCAGACGGGCGAGGGGAGCGAGGTGCGCGTGCCATTGTCCGATGTCGCCATCGGCACGGTCGCCAACATGGGCGGTATTGCCGAGGTGCTGCACAACAGTGCCAATCGCCCGCGCCTGGGCAATGCGGTCTACGGCCTGTTCGGGCGGGATTTCGTGACGCGCGATGGTATGCGCACGATGATCGTGGTGGTCACGCCGCGGCAATGGACCAACCTGCTGGCCGCGCTGGATCTGAATGAAGCAGTGACCGCGATCGAGGCAGCGCGCGGCGTCAGCTTCGCGCGCGATGACGGGCTGCGGTTCGATCATCGCGATGCCTTGTACCCGCTGTTCGAGGCGGCGATCGGCGCGCGCGACCACGCCGCGCTGGGCGAGGCGCTGGATGCGGGTGGCATAGTGCATTCGGCCTATCGCACGATGCTCGATGCCGCGCATGACCCTCGCCTCGTGGGTGACAACCCGATGTTCAGCCCGTTCGATGCCAACCCCTCGGGCTTTGCCTATCCGGCTGCAGGCGCCTTTGGCACTATACCACAGCTGGAACGGACGCCCCCGCAAGCCGCCCCGCGCAATGGTGCTGACAGCGAGCAGGTGCTCAGCCAACGGCTTGGGCTGTCTTCCGGCGAAATTGCCCGTCTGATCGACTCCAGAATTGTAGGAACCGCCCCATGAGCCTTCGCCGTGCTGCCATCGTCGCTCCCATCCGCACCGCTGTCGGCAAGTTTGGCGGGGCGCTGTCGTCGCTCACCGCTGGCGAACTGGGCGGCATTGTCCTGAACGCGCTGATCGAGCGGACCGGGATCGATCCGGCGCGGGTCGATGATGTCGTGTTCGCGCAAGGCTATGGCAATGGCGAGGCGCCGTGTATCGGCCATTGGTCATGGCTGGCAGCGGGGCTGCCGCTGGAGGTGCCGGGCTATCAGGTCGATCGGCGCTGCGGGTCCGGGCTGCAGGCCATCGTCAATGCCGCGATGATGGTGCAGACCGGCGTCAGCGATGTGGTGGTCGCAGGGGGCGTCGAGAGCATGTCTAACGTCGAGCATTATACCACCGATCTGCGCCAGGGCGTGCGGATGGGCAACCTGACGCTGCACGACCGGCTGTCCCGCGGGCGGGTGATGTCGCAGCCTGTAGAACGATTCGGCGTGATCACCGGGATGATCGAGACCGCAGAAAACCTGGCGAAGGATTATGGCATCAGCCGCGAGGCGTGCGATGCGTATGCGGCCCGCTCGCACCAGCGCGCGGCTGCGGCCTGGAGCAATGGCCTGTTTGCCGACGAGCTGGTGCCGGTCGCGATCCCGCAGCGCAAGGGCGATCCGCTGATCTTCGATCACGACGAAGGCTATCGCGCCGATGCCAGCGCGGAAACGCTGGCGGCCTTGCGCCCGCTCGAAGGCGGTGTGGTCACGGCGGGCAATGCCAGCCAGCAGAACGATGCGGCGGCCGCCTGCCTTGTGGTGGCCGAAGAGCGGTTGGAAGAGCTGGGGCTTGAACCCATCGCCTATCTGCACAGCTGGGCAGCGGCGGGCTGTGATCCCTCGCGGATGGGCATTGGCCCTGTCCCGGCCACCGAGCGTTTGCTGGGGCGCAATGGCCTGTCGTGGAGCGACATCGGCCTGATCGAGCTCAACGAGGCGTTCGCGCCGCAGGTGCTCGCCTGCCTCAAGGCCTGGGGCTGGGCCGAGGACGACAGCCGCCATGAGATGCTCAACGTCAACGGATCGGGGATCTCGCTGGGCCATCCCATCGGGGCCACCGGAGGACGCATCCTGGCCAACCTCACCCGCGAAATGCACCGCCGCGATGTGCGTTACGGGCTCGAGACGATGTGCATCGGCGGCGGCCAGGGGATTGCGGCCGTGTTCGAGCGGGCATGACCTTCGCCGCAGCCCTTGCTGCTGCCACCCGCTATCGCGATGCCGCCAAGTCGGCGTTGACCGAACGGTTGCAGCGCCGGTCGATGGACGAAGAGCAGCGTGCCGCGCATGGCTTTGCTTGGGTGGCGACCAGCGTGGCGGCGCTGGAGGCGGTGGCGGACTGGCTGGAAAGCAATGATGGCGGCTCCGCGCTGGACCGGCAGGTGGCGACGCTGGCCTTTGCCGAGACGCTGGGTCAACTCACAGGCGGTCTGCCGATGGGGCAGAACGAGCTGTTTCGTCCCGGCGACGTTGGGCTGGCCGATGCCGCCCGGACCCTGGCGACAGAATGCGCCTGGTTGCTGGAGGCAGACCACGCCGCAACCCGGATGGCGGTGGCGCAGGCGGTGGCAGCAGGGCAGGGCGTCAGCGAAACGCTGCACGATACGGATCTGGACACGGTGCGCGACCAGTTCCGGCGGTTTACCCAGGCGGAGATCCTCCCGCATGCGCATGGATGGCATCTCGCCAATGCCTTGATCCCCGATGCCACCATTGCCGCGATGGCCGGGCTGGGGACGTTCGGCGTGTGCATCCCCGAGGAGTTCGGCGGGCTGGGCCTGTCGAAGCTGGTGATGTGCGTGGTCACCGAAGAGCTGTCGCGCGGCTGGATCGGCGCAGGCTCGCTTGGCACGCGGTCGGAGATCGCGGGCGAATTGATCGTGCTGGGTGGCACGCCAGAGCAAAAGGCCCACTGGCTGCCCAGGATTGCCAGCGGCGAAATACTCCCCACGGCGGTTTTCACCGAGCCCGATACCGGCTCCGATCTGGGTTCGCTGCAATCCAGGGCGCAGCTTGGGCCGGACGGCTGGGTAATCAGCGGTGCGAAGACCTGGATCACCCACGCCAGCCGGTCCGACCTGATGACCATGCTGGTGCGGACCTTGCCCGACGTCAAAGGCTATGCCGGCCTGTCGATGCTGCTGGTGCCCAAGACTCGCGGCACCGATGGCGATCCCTTCCCCGACCAGGGGATGAGCGGCAGCGAGATCGAGGTGCTGGGATATCGCGGCATGCGCGAATATGCGCTGCAGTTCGACGGGATGGCAGCGCCAGTCGAGGCGTTGCTGGGGGGCGAGCAGGGGCAGGGCTTCAAGCAACTGATGCGGACCTTTGAAGGCGCTCGCATCCAGACCGCAGCACGCGCCGTGGGCGTGGCGAGGCGTGCGCTCGAGCTTGGCGTGGACTACGCCATCGGTCGCAAGCAGTTCGGCAAGGCGATCGTGCATTTCCCACGCGTGGCTGACAAGATTGCCATGAGCCTGAGTGACCTGTTGCTGGCGCGCGAGCTGACCTACGCGGCGGCCCGCGCCAAGGATTCGGGCAAACGCTGCGATATCGAGGCGGGAATGGCCAAGCTGCTGGCGGCGCGTGCGGCGTGGAGCAATGCCGACGCAGCGCTGCAGATCCACGGCGGTAATGGCTATGCGCTGGAATTTGAAATCAGCCGGGTGCTGTGCGACGCGCGCATCCTCAATATCTTTGAAGGCGCGGCGGAAATTCAGGCGCAGGTGATCGCCAAGGGACTGGCCGGGGGGCGCAACTGATGGTGGACTGGAATGCATGGATCGGGCGCGAGGAAAGCCGCAGCGACCGGATCGATCCAGGTGCGCTGGGGCGCTGGTTGGCAACGCTGGATCGCGATCCGCCCGCCGATGGTGCGGTTCCGCAAGGGTATCATTGGTGCCTGTGCCTGCCCGATGCGCCGACTGCCCGGTTGGGGCCGGATGGCCATCCGCTGCGCGATGACAGCGTGCAGAGCTTCCTGCCCCCTGTACCGCTGCCCCGGCGCATGTGGGCATCGAGCAAGCTGGAGTTTTTGACCCCCCTGCGCGCAGGCGAGGCGGTCACCCGCACATCGCGCGTGTTGTCTGTTGTGGAGAAGAGCGGCGGTTCCGGGCAGCTGGTATTCGTCGAAATCGGCCATGAGACGTGCGGCGAGAACGGTCTGGCGGTGCGCGAGACGCAGAGCATTGTCTATCGCGATGCCGCTGCAGCCGATGCGCCGCTTTCGCCCCCGCCGGCTGGCGAGGCAATGTTCGATCCGGCAGGCTGGGACGTTCACCGCGTCATCACGCCCTCTGAACCCCTGCTGTTCCGGTTTTCCGCGCTGACCTTCAACAGCCACCGCATCCATTATGATCTGCCCTATGCGCGAGGCGAGGAGCGCTATCGCGGGCTTGTTGTCCACGGTCCGCTGACCGCCAGCCTGCTGCTCGATCTGGCGCGGCGGCAGTTGGGGGACAATGCGCTCGCCAGCTTTGCCTTTCGCGGGCTTTCGCCTGCGATCTGCGGCGAGGCGCTGCACCTGGTGATGCGCGGCACCGCCACGACACTCGAACTCGCAGCCTTTGCCGCCGATGGGCGGCAGGTGATGGCGGCCAGCGCCACAAGGAAAGACTGATATGACCGAAAGCGAAGATGTTGCCGAGATCCGCCGCGCCGTTCAGGCCTTGTGCGCGGATTTCCCGGGGGAATACTGGCGGGCGAAAGATGCAGCACGCGCCTATCCGGGCGAATTCGTCGATGCTCTCACCAAGTCGGGCTTCCTGGCGGCGCTGATCCCCGAAGCCTATGGCGGATCGGGCCTCAACCTCGATGCAGCCGCGGTGATCATGGAGGAAATCCAGGCCGCCGGTTGCAACGGCGCATCGGCGCACGCGCAGATGTACATCATGAACACGCTGCTCAAATATGGCAGCGAGGAGCAGAAGCGCGCCTATCTCCCGGGTATCGCCAGCGGTGAATTGCGGTTGCAGGCGTTTGGCGTCTCCGAACCCACCAGCGGCACCGATACCCTCAGCCTGCGCACCGTGGCGGTGCGCGATGGCGAGGATTACGTCATCAATGGCCAGAAGATCTGGACCAGCCGTGCTGAGTATTCGGACCTAATGCTGCTGCTAGCCCGCACCACCCCGCGCGACCAGGTGGCGAGCAAGACCGAAGGCCTGTCGATCTTTCTGGTCGATATGCGCAAGGTCGTGGGGAATGGCATGACGATCAAGCCGATCCGCACGATGATGAACCACTCGACCACCGAAGTGTTCTTCGACGACATGCGCATCCCGGCCTCGGCGCTGGTCGGGGAAGAGGGCAAGGGCTTTCGCTACATCCTGTCGGGCATGAACGCAGAGCGCATCCTGATCGCCGCAGAGTGCATCGGCGATGCCAAGTGGTTCATCCAGAAGGCGACCGCTTATGCCAATGAGCGCAACGTTTTCGGGCGTGCGATCGGCCAGAACCAGGGCGTGCAGTTCCCCATCGCCCGGGCCTATGCGCAGATGCGTGCCGCCGAGCTGATGGTCCACCACGCAGCGCAGGTGTTCGATGCAGGCGGCAATCCCGGCGCAGAGGCCAACATGGCCAAGATGCTGGCATCCGAAGCCAGCTGGGCCGCAGCCGATATGTGCGTGCAGACGCATGGCGGCTTCGGTTTTGCCGAGGAATATGACGTCGAGCGCAAGTTCCGTGAGGCGCGGCTCTATACCATCGCCCCGATCAGTACCAACCTGATCCTGAGCTATCTTGCCGAGCATGTCCTCGGCCTTCCCCGCAGTTATTGATTGAAGGAACCGACACCATGATCATCGACACCACCACCGCAGCCGTCGTCACCGGCGGAGCCTCGGGCCTGGGGCGCGCCTCGGCGGAAGCGCTGGCTGCGGCCGGCGTCAAGGTCGCGATCTTCGATCTCAACGAGGCAGGCGGCGAGGAAGTGGCCAAGGCGATCGGCGGGCTGTTCTGCAAGGTAGACATCATGGATGAGGACTCCGTGGTCGCAGGCTATGCCAGGGCACGCGCGGCGCATGGTCAGGAACGCATCCTGGTGCACTGCGCGATGGCATCGCGCCGGGGCAAGACGCTGGCGTTCGACAAGGAGGCAGGCCGCCTCAAGCGCCTTTCGACCGAGGATTATGCTTATGGCGTCCACGGCATCCTGATCGCCAGCTATCGCATGGCATCGCTGGCCGCAGAGGGCATGGCGACTTTGGAACCGCTGGAAGATGGCGAGCGCGGCGCGATCACGCTGACTGCATCGGTGGCAGCGCAGGATGGCCAGATCGGTCAGGTGACCTATGGATCGGCCAAGTCCGGCGTCAACGGTCTGGTGCTGCCGATGGCGCGCGATCTGATGGACCTTGGCATCCGCGTCAACTGCATCATGCCCGGCATCTTCGCCACCCCGCTGATGCTGGGGGCCAACCCGCAGGTGCTCGAAAGCCTTGCCGCATCGGTTCCCTTCCCCAAGCGGCTGGGCAAGCCCGAGGAGTTCGGCAGCCTGGTGATGGAATTGGCGCGCAACAGCTATTTCAACGGCCAGTCGATCCGGCTCGATGGCGCGATCCGCATGGCCCCGCGCTAGGCGCGCGGCAGAATTCCCTCGCCCCGATAGGCCGCGCGGACATCATCCGGCCTCTGCCGCATCACCTCGCGCTGGTTGATATAGCCCTTGTCGGCAATCTCGTCGCCTCCAGGTGGCGTGGCGAGCAGGCGCAGAGCCGCGATCTGGCGCGACTGCCCGCCGGCTGCAGCATTGCAGCGTGCGAGCGCGGCGGCGCAATGCGCGTGGATTAGCGGGTGCGCCACCAGCAGGTCCAGCGGCAGAGCCTCGCCGACCAGCGCCCGAGCATCGGCGACCCGAAGCCAGCCGAGCGCACGCACATCCGCCTCGCCTTCGCCGAGGATGACCGCATCCATCAGCAGCGGGTCGAGCGCCGCGATCAGCGCCAGCCGCAGGTTGCCGACGTCCACCCATGTGCCCGATTGCAGCTTGAAGTTTTCCGACAGGCGGCCGTCGAACACCACGCCCAGTTCGGGTTGCTCTGCGTCGATCAGCCGGGCGGCATCGCCGGTGCGATAGAAGCCCTCATCGTCAAACGCATCGGCGGTCGCCTGCGGATCGTTGACGTACCCCGGCGTCACGGTGAGGCCTTTGACCCGGATCTCGAAGCTGTCGACGACAGGTGCAAGCTTGACCACATTGCCCGCGAACGGCAGTCCGATCGGGCCGGTCTGCTCGATCGGCCACGGGGTCGCGAACGTGCCCTGCGTTTCGCTGGTGCCATATTTGGCGATGATCGGGATGCCCTGCCCGGTGGCGGCGACGGACAAGGCCTGCAGCCGCCGGAACACGTCTTCGGACAGGCCCGCGGCGCCAAAACTCAGATGATTGAGCTGGCTGAAGAACCTTTCACGCAGACCCGGGTCCGCCTCCATCGCGTTCACCAGTTCGGAATAGAAGGACGGGGTGGAAGTGAACTCGGAGGGCGAAATCTCGTGCAGGTTGCGGATGGATTCGCCGAACTGTCCCGGCACCGGGCGGCCGTCATCGATATAGAGACACGCGCCATCGTTCAGCACATCGGCCATCAGCGTGTTGTTGCCGCCGACATGGCTCCACGGCATCCACGACAGATACGACCGCGTGCCCAGCGGTCGTTCGGAATGCTGGTACATCGCATCATGCTGCGCCACGACGCCGGTCAGCATCCGCTGGGTCTGGATCGCCCCCTTGGGCTTTCCGGTCGAACCCGAGGTGAAGATGGTCTTGGCATGGGTGTCTGGCGTGATCGCGGCGATCGAGCGTTCGACCGCCTCGCTTGCAGGTCCGGTCATCAGCTCTTGCAGGGCGGTGCTTTCGCCTGAAGGAGCGGCTTCATCGGTGACGAACATCACGTCGCCCGAGCCGCTGATCGCACGAATGGCGGGAAGGAACTGCTGCCAGTCATCGGCATAAACCAGTTGCGGCCGGCAAACGTCGGCGCAATGGCGCAGCCGGGCATGGTCGCCACCTGCCATCGCATAATTCACCGACACCGGCGCATAGGGAATGCGGGCCATCTGCGCGGCCAGATTGACCACCAGATGGTTGGCCGATGCGCCCGACAGCACCATGATGCACCGGCCGGAAGCGACGTTCATGTCCAGCAGCGCCTGCGCCAGGCTGCGCGCGCTGGCGATGATGTCGGCATAATTGCGGCGCTGCCATGCGCCCCGGCTGCCATCCTCCAGCAGCGCACGCCGCGCGATCAAGGGTGCATCTGGGATGCGGCTTGCCCGGTCGATGGCCAGGTGCGGGATCGATGGCCATTGTGCGACGGCTGGATAGCCCGGTGTGAACAGCCAGCATCCGTCCTCCCGGTGTTCGATCCGCGTATCATGCGCCCGAAAGGGAAGCGGTCGGTACTGCATCGCGCGTCGGTCGGCCGAGGGCACGGCGTCTGTCACACCGCTTCGAGCAGCTTCTTGAGCTCGGGCTGGCTGGGTTTCATCGACGGCGTGCGGGGGAACTCGTCAACCGCAAGCAGCTTGGTCGGAACCTGATAGGCGGTCAGCTTCTCGCGCAGATACGCGCGTAGGTCTTCTTCCGTCAGCGTATGACCGGTGCGCACCCGATAGCCCGCTGCCGGAACCTGGCCCAGCCGGGCATCGGGCAGCGCCACGACGCATGCCTCGAGCACATCGGGGTGCGATTCGATGGCCTTGACGACATCGTCGGGGATGATCTTGAAGCCGCCGCGAATGATGGCGTTGTCGGCGCGGCCCAGAATCCACAGGAACTGCTCGGCATCCATTCGGGCAAGATCGGTCGTCCGGACCCAGGCCTGTCCATCGCCCAGATGCTTGGCGCGCAGCTCAAGCAGCCCCTGTTCGCCGAAGGCCACCGGTTCGCCGGTCTCCGGATGGACAACGCGGCCTTCGATGCCTGGGTTCATCCTGCCGACGCTGCCACGACGTTCCGGGCCGTACTTCTTGAAGTCCGGGAGGGTCCACCCCGCAACGCCGCCGGCAAATTCGGTCGCCCCATAATTCTGCAGGACCGGAACGCCGTATATTTCATAGAACTGATCGGCCAGGCTGGGATCGAGCGGGGCTGTCGCGGTGCGGAACACCACAAGGCTGGACAGCGCCTCCCTGGGCACCTTGGCATCGATGATCATCCGCAGCGCAGACGGCGGCGCGCCTACCACCTTGGGCTGATGCCGCTGGATGGCATCGACGAACTCATCGACCCGGAAGCGATCGAGCATGCAGGCCTTGCGCCCGGCAGACAGCGTGACGAACAGCCCGAAAATGCCGCCGATATGCGAGAACGGGGTGTTGGCGATGGTTACCGAGCGAGAGAGCTTCGGCGCCGCTGCGATATCACGCTTTTCATAAACCGCTGCATCCAGCACCATCTTCGAGAAGTTCTCTGCCATCAGCGGAATGCGCTTGGGTGCCCCGGTTGTCCCGCTGGTCAGCATTTCGATTCCGACGCCTTTGGCATCGGTGTCAAAATCCGATCCGGTCATCTCGAAGACCGTCTTGACGGGGGTGTCGAGATCGCCGGTCACTTCCAGGCACAGCGCGCCGGTCCTGCGCGCCGCTTCGAGGATTTCGGGCCGCTGCCAGTCGAGGCTCTGCGCGATGAGTACCGGCGTTTTCAGCGTGGCGATGTCGTTGTCCAGCTTGGCATCGGGCAGCGCCGGGTTCAACGTGACGACACACCGGTCGTTGATGATGGTGCCGATGATCACGGCTGCGATCTGCGGCGTATTGCGCAATATGCCGCCGATGCGCGCGCCTGGACCGATACCGTTCTTTTGCAGCACCGTCTCGACGGCATCGATGATCGCCGTCAGCTCGCCCCAGCTGTGCCACGTCTTTTCATATTCCAACGCTGGGGCGGACGGCTCAATCGTCAGGACGTTACGGACGATCGAACTCAAGCTTGTCATTATCGGGAGTCCCCATCGAGTCGGTTGATTTAATGTGTAACGGATTTATATGAATATCGCTGATTGAATGCAAGGCACTTGCAAAAAGCGTCAACCGGAGAGGACAGATCGTGGGCCATTTTGCAGACAAGGTTGTAGTGATCACAGGTGCCGGGCGCGGTATCGGCCGGGACACGGCGCTGCTGATGGCCCGCGAAGGCGCCAGCGTTGTTGTCAACGATCTTGGTGGAGGCCCCCAGGGCGGCGGGGGCGATACATCGCTGGCGCAGCAGGTCGTCGATGATATCGTTGCCGCCGGAGGAAAAGCGGTTGCCGAAACCTCGAGCGTCTCGTCCATGGCTGGCGGAAGGGCTGTCGTCGAATGCGCGATGGACAGTTTTGGCCGCCTCGATTTCTTGATCAACAATGCAGGGATCATCCGTCCCAAGCGGATCACGGAGATGAGCGAGGAAGATTTCGACACCGTCATGGCGGTGAACCTGAAAGGCTATTTCGCGACCATCCGCGCGGGGGCTGAGTATATCAAGCGACAGGGTGGCGCGATCGTCAACCTCAGCTCGCCCTCGGGTTTTGGCCACCTCGGCATGGCCAACTACAGCGCATCGAAAGAGGGCGTTGTTGGGCTTACGCGCTCGATCGCGCGCGAACTGGGCGAATTCGGCGTCCGCTGCAATGCGGTACGCCCGATGTCGCAGGCGACGAACATGGCAATCCCGGAGGTTATGGAAACCATCGGCTACCAGACGCAAACACTGGGTATTCCGCCGCTATCCAACCAGTGGCTGCTGCCCCACAATCTGCAGACCGAGGCGTTTTCGGTGGCAGCGGTGCTAGCCTGGCTTTGCTCGCCTTTGTCGGAGAATATCAATGGGCGCGAGGTGTTCATCTGCGGCGCGCAGGTTGCGCTGGTTCAGGAACCCGAGCTTATCCGCAACCAGTTCATGGCGGGCGGCTGGACATGGGAGGGGATTTGCGATCCATTGGTGACCGGGGCTCTGACCTATGATGTCAGGAACCGGTACACCGGACGCTGAGCGATCTGCCGGCACCACGTTAAAAGAAGCCAGGAAAGCGTCGCACATGAATTTCGAGCTCGCCCATGAGCATCAGATGTTGAAGGACCTCGTCGCCAAGTTCGTCAAGGCGCAGCTTATGCCGTTGGAAGCTGACGTGCTGGCGCGCGAGTCATCGGGCAAGGGCAGCTACCTGTCAAAGGACGAGCTCGCCAAGGTCGATGCGGTCTCGCGTGATCTGGGCCTGTGGGGGCTGGATGCTCCCGAAGAGGTTGGCGGCATGAACCTGCCGATGGTGGCCATGGTCGGGGTGAACGAGGAACTGGGCCGCACCGCGACACCCTATACCCTGCCGCCCGATTCACCCAATCTGCGGATGATGATGGTCGCCGCCGACGAACGACAGCGCGAAGCCTATCTGGAACCCTATGTGCGCGGCGAGACCATATCGGCGATCGGGATTTCCGAGCCCGGCGCAGGCGCAGACCCTTCGCGGATGACCACCACCGCGGTGCAAGATGGTGATGACTGGGTGATCAACGGCCGCAAGATCTGGATCACGCGCGCCGCCGAAGCCGATTTCACCATCCTGATGGCGGTGACCGACAAGAACCCCAACGGCCGCAACGGCATGTCGGCGTTTCTGGTCGACAGAGACACGCCCGGCTTCAATGTTCTGCGCAAGATCCCGATGATCGATGGCAGCGCGACCTACGAGATCGCGCTCGAGGAGTGCCGTGTGCCGGGATGGAAACTGCTGGGAACACGCGGCCAGGGCTTTGCGCCGATGCAGGTGCGGCTGGGCACCCGGCGGATCGAGATGGCGTCGTGGTCGATCGGCATGGCGCAACGCGCGCTCGACATGATGGTCGAATACGCCCCCCAGCGGGTGACCTTCGGCAAGCCGCTGGCCGCGCGGCAGACGGTGCAGAACTGGGTCGCCGATGCTGCGACGCGCATCCACGCGATGCGGCTGATGACCTATGACTGCGCGTGGAAGATCGACGAGGGCCGCGATACCCGCCAGGAAATCTCGATGATCAAATCCTATTGCACCGAATCCGCCTATGAGATCGTCGATCATGCGATGCAGATGTTCGGCGGAATGGGCATGACCCGCGAGCTGCCGCTGTATCTGATGTCGAACAAGCTGCGCACGATGCGCATCTATGACGGGCCGAGCGAAATCCACAACTGGGTGGTCGCGCGCAACCTGCTGGGAACACGCGAATGACCGCTGGACAAAAAGCCTTTCGCCTGGCGTCGGTGGTCGAGGGGCATATCGGCGTCGTCACATTTGCCAGCCCGCCGTACAACCATGTCTCTGTCCCCCTTCTCAGGGCGATCGCCGATGCGCTGTATGCGCTGGACCAGGATGATGCCTGCCGCGTCGTGCTGCTGCAATCGGAAGGCAAGGTGTTCTGTGCTGGCGCCGATTTCACCGCAGGCGGCGATTTTGCGCAGGACAATGAGAACGCCCAGACGCTGGAATTATATGCCCAGGCGGTGCGGCTTTATTCGAATCGAAAGCCGCTGATCGTTGCGGTGCAGGGGGCGGCAATCGGCGCGGGCCTGGGGCTGGCGCTGGTCGGCGATTTCAGGATTGCGACCGACGATGCCCGGTTTTCCGCCAATTTCGTCAAGCTCGGCTTTCACGCAGGGTTCGGAATTTCGGTGCGCCTGCCCGAGATCGTCGGCGGGCAGAAGGCTGCGCGGATGCTGCTGACCGCCGAGCGGATCAGCGGTGTGACCGCATTCGATTGGGGGCTGGTCGACGAACTGGCAGCACCCGGTGATCTTGCGCGATCCGCCCGCGCCTTTGCTGCGCTAATTGCGGAGAATGCGCCGCTGGCAGTCGAGGCCACGCGCGAAACGCTTCGTGCAGGGCTGGCCGACCGGATCCGCGCCGCTACCGCAAAGGAGGCGGTGCTGCAGGCAGGCTTGAAGCAGACGCAGGACTTTGCCGAAGGGATCAAAGCGGTATCCGAACGTCGCGCCGGAGCGTTCGTGCGCGGCTGACTTTGCAAGCTCTGCGTCAAACGCGGATGACGATCTTGCCGACATGCTGGCGCGACGCGAGATACGCCAGAGCTTGCGGGGCTTCGTCGAAATCGAGGACGCGGTCGATGACGGGTGCGAAGCTTTGATGCATATGTGCCAGCAAGGCGACCAGATCGGCGCGCGAGCCAACAGAAATTCCGCGGATAACGCCCATGCTGGACATCAGGGGCAGCGGGCTGATCGTGTCCATCGGATTATCCAGCAAGCCGATCAGAGCGATCTCGCCCTCCGGGGCAAGCGCTTTCATCGAGTGCGGCAGGCTGCCTGCCCCGCCGACTTCGACAACCCGGTCAACCCCGTGACCGCCGGTGATGTTGCGCACCGCCGCGCTCCAATCGGGGGTGGTCACGTAATTGATCACATGGTCCGCGCGCAGTGCGATCAGGCTCTGCGCCTTGGCATTGCTGGACGTCGTGGCAATGACGGTGCAGCCCATCGACTTGGCGATCTGCAGCGCGAAGATCGAGACGCCGCCGGTTCCCAGCACCAGAACATGGCTGCCCGCGTTGACCGGGTTGCCGCGAGTCAGCGCCGACCAGGCAGTGACACCGGCGCACGGCAAGGTGGCAGCAGCTTCAAAGCTCATGTCATCGGGAATGGGCACGACGGCGCGCGCGGCGATGGCGACATATTCGCACAAGACGCCGTCCACGGCTCCGCCCAGATCGGTGGCGGCATCGGCAGGCTTGAATGGCCCGTCGATCCAGCCCGGACGAAACGGCAGCACAATGCGTGTGCCGGGTTTCAGGTCGCTGACGGCTGACCCGCAGGCGACGACCTCCCCCGCACCATCGGAAACAGGAATGATATCAGGCTTCGGGCCATAAGGCTGCGGGCCGTGCAATATCATCAGATCGCGCGCGTTCAGCGACACCGCACGGATGCGGACCAGCACATCATCAGGGCCGATGGCCGGCTGACGCTCCTGTCGCTTGACCAGATTGTCGAGCGAACCGGCCGCGCTCAGCCGATAGGCGTGCATCTCGTTCATCGCTCCGCCGTCAATCGGGCGCGTAACCGGGCGGCAGGATATCGAGGTTGATGCCGATCCGCGCCGGATCGACCGTCAGCGGGCGTTCATAGGACGAATCGGATCGGTCGCGCGCGACCACGCCGCTTTCGCGCAGCATCGCCATGAACTGCGGCGGCACCTTTGAGGGTTGCGGGACGCCGCCCCATTCGGAGACACACTTGCGCGCCGCGATGCGCCACTGGCCGTCGCGCTTTTCCATCCGGTCGACATAGCGGCCACCGCCGATCGCGAGGGTGAAGTCCTTCGCGTCCATGCCCGCCATCATCCAGTAGGTCTCTGCATGCGCGACATCGCCCTCGAGGTCGCAATTGTGGTTGGTGATGATGTGCTGGTGGGTGGCCTGCGCGTTGTTGTGGTAGTGGTTGACCCAATCCCAGAACGCCTCCGGCCCGCCGACGAAGAAGCCGTGATCGTCCACCGCATCGGGATGATAGCAGGACAACAGCAGGTCGCGATCCATCCGGTCCACGCCGCGGCAGTAATTGGTCACCACCTCGCGGATCTTCTGGCGATCATACAGTTCGCGCACCATGGCTTCGAGATCGGGTTGCATTGCAGGCGTCCTTCTCGCTGGCGTCAGTTCGGCGCCTGGCCAAGCGCGTGGCGCGCCGCGACCCAGCCAAAGATGAACGCGGGCGAGATGCTGGCTCCGGCTCCCGGATAGGTCTTGCCCATCACCGAGGCGGTGGAATTGCCGGTCGCATACAGCCCCTGCAGGACCGAACCATCTTCCTTGAGCACGCGCGCGAATTCGTCGGTCAGGATTCCGCCAAAGGTGCCGACATCGCCCGGATAGATCGCAACGGCGAAATAGGGCGGCTTTTCGAACGCGCCCAGGCCCGGGTTGGGGCCGTGCGTCGGATCGGCAAACACCAGATCATAGGCCTTGGACCCGCGCCCGAAATCCTTGTCGATGCCCTTGCGGGCAAAGCCGTTGAACCGCTCGATCGTAGCCTTGAGGTTTGCGGGCGGCACGTTGATCTGCTCGGCGAGGCCCTCGATTGTCTCCGAGCTCTTCATATACCCGCTGTCGAACCACGACTGCGGGGTCTTGCCGGCGTTGAAGCTCCACGGATAGCGATCCCGGTGGCGTGATTCGATGATCGCCCAGACTGGCACGTCGCCATTGGCATAAAGCGCCTGGCCATTCGCCATATAGCTCTGCGCCTCATTGGTATAACGCTGGCCCTTCTGGTTCACCAGAATGCAGTGCGGCTTGGGGATGTCGAGCACGTGGATATACCGCTCGCCCGAGGGCGGGGTCGATGTCAGGATCCACACCGCGCCATCCATGAAGTCCAGCGCCGCGCCATGCGCCTTGGCGACCTGGATCATCTCGCCGGTGTCGCCGGGGTTGGCGTTGGTCCACGCGACCGATGACGGCTGCGGACCGTATTGCTTGCGCATCGCCTCGTTGTGCGAAAAGCCGCCGGCGTTGATGAGCACGCCTTCGCGCGCCTCGACCCGCCAGGGCTTGCCATTCTTCTGCGTAACGACCCCGGTAATCCGGCCATTGTCCTCGATCAGCTCGCTGACGCCCGAATTGATGCGGATATCGATGTTCTGCCGCACCGCCATCTGCAGCATCCGGCCCTGGATCGCGGTGCCCGCGCCGACCAGCTCGCGGCCCTGGATCTTCGCCTTGATGATCCGCATTCCCAGCTTGAGCGCAGCCACCTTGCCGCTGAAGGTGCGCTTGAGCAGCATCAGCTGACGCCCTTCGACCCCGCGCACCGGAAGCGCCGACAGGCCCCGGCGCAGCTTGGATGCCCATTCGCCGGGCAGTTCCTTGACGTTGAACGGCTCGACGGCGAGCGAGCGACCTTCCGCCATGCCGCCTGGCAGATCATCGTGATAGTCTGACCAGCCATCGCAGCGCACGAACGGCATGCCCTTGGCTTTGAGGTAATCGAACAGTCTGGGTCCCTGTTTCAGGAACATGTCCTTGCGCGCTCGCGAGGTGGCAGGGCCAAGATCGCCGACCGCCGCGTCCAGATAGGTGCGGCCCTTCTCGTCGCTGTCGGCAACACCGTCGCGTGCCTGCAGCGGATGGTTGGGAATCCAGAACACGCCACCGGACATCGCGGTCGATCCGCCGATCTTGTCGGTCTTTTCCAGAATCAGCGGTCGCTTGCCTGCATCGGCCACCGCCAGCGCCGCGACCATCGATCCGCCGCCGCTTCCGACAATCACGAAATCGGCGCTTTCGTCCCAGCTAGCCATCAAATTACCCTTCAAATTCAGCAAAACATCACTCTGGCGCAGGGCGACAGCAGATGGGAGGGAGGCTGGATCGGAGGCTGAACGCCCCCTCAACCGCATACTCCATGATCACATCCTGCTCCTGACAAGCGCTTGGCCTGCGGTTCATATCCCCCTTAGGTGAGGTGGGCCGCTTCCAATTATCATCTAACTAGTTAATACGTCTAAATGCAAGCGTGGAAAACGCGATGGTTCTTGCCGAAACAAGCGTTTGCAGGGTAAGAACGGACAGGCTGACGAAGGAATATAAATTGTCTAACGGATTTGCGGTCATTCCTGTGGGAAGCCGGAGCAATGCTGACGCTGTAAGGGTTCCGAAAACTGCCGAACTGGTGGCGCGGCAGATACGCAACGCCATCATCCGCGGCGAGCTCAAGGATGGCGATACGCTGCCCGCAGAGGCCCAGCTTATCTCCGAATTTGAGGTGTCACGGCCGACGATCCGCGAAGCTGTCAGGATCCTGGAGTCAGAAGGGCTCGTCACAGTCGCTCGCGGGGCCCGCGGCGGGGCAAAGGTCAGCTCTCCGAACTACGAAATGGTCGAACGCGCCGCCGGGATCATCCTGCAGGCGCAAAGCGTGACCATCGGCGACCTATACGAGATGCGCACGTTGATCGAGCCGCCTGCGGCGCGTCTCGTCGCGGAGCGCAACAGCGAGGTAGCGGTGCCAATTCTGCGCTCGTTCATCGAAGACGAGATGAGAAACATCAAGAATCGCATGGCCGTGACTTTGCAGATTGCAGAGTTCCACCGGTTGTTGATGGAGCTTTCTGGGAACCGCACGCTGAACATGTTTTCTCAAGCGCTGCGTGGTCTGGTTGATGCACACCTGTCGCTGTCCTCTCGCCGGCGCCAGGGGGAGGATCCCGATTTTTCGGAAAGGCAATTGCGCTTCGGCTTGAAGTCGCACACCCGCCTCGTCGATCTGATCGACGCCAAGGACGGCGATGCCGCCGAGGCACACTGGAAAAAGCACATGGTTGCCGCCGGAGAGGTCTGGCTGGCGCAGGTGGGGCGCAATACGGCGGTCGATCTGCTCGACTGATCAGCGCACCAAACCCCATCTGGTACGCCAGCGACCGTGTCATCTCCGACGAATTGCAGTCCGGCAGGTTGATCGAGTTGCCAGTGTCGACGATGCCGGCGAACCGCAAGATCGACATCGTTCTTGCCCATCTCAAAAATCGAACCTTGAGCCCCGCTACCCGGCAGGTCGTCGGTTTGGCAAAATCGATACTGCAGTTGGGGTAGGCAATTACCGCATGCTCCATTTTCCTGACCAGCATCGTCGGTTGGACCGCCCCTCCGGCATCCTTGTCGCGGATGCTGCTGTGACATCAGGTCCGCGCCGGGCTATTCGATCGTTTCAAGCCGCACTGCAAAGCCGCCGCCTGCGGCCATGCGGATGGTCATCCGGTCGCCGGCGGTCAGCGGTTTCTGCTCGATGACGATGTCGTGCCGCGCGGCGGTGCGGTAATCGGCTGTGTCGCCATCGCGCCAGACGTGCGCGCGCCAGCGTGTGCCTGCGGGAAGAAAGGCCGTGTCGATCACCACCTCGCGCGGCTTGGTGTCGGTGACGCCGCCGATGTACCAGTCGGGCCCGTTGCGATCCTGCCGCGCAAGAACCGCCAGTTCGCCCACCGCGCCGGTCAGCACCCGGGTTTGAGCCCAATCGGTCGGTACCTTGCGGATGAAATCCATCTCGCGCGGATGCGCCTCGAGATTTTCGGGCAGGTCGGCGACCATCTGGATCGGCGAATACAGCACGACATACAGCGCCAGTTCACGCGCCAGCGTCGATTCCAGATCGCGTCCGCCGCGTCCCTTTAGCGAGAGAACCCCCGGAGTGTAGTCCATCGGCCCCGCGAGCATGCGGGTGAACACCAAGGTTGGAGCATGGGCAGGGCCGTTGCCCGGCGTTCCCCATGCCTGATACTCGCCGCCACGCGCGCCCTCGCGGCTCACCCAGTTGGGATAGGTGCGCCTCAGCCCGGTGTCCTTGATCGGCTCGTGCGGGTTGACCGCGATGCGCCGCGCGGCCGCCTCGCGCACGACCTTGAGGTGGTGCTGCGCCATGCGCTGGCCGTCATGCCATTCCATCCGCTGCTCTCCCGGCCCATCGCCCGGAGCGATGATGCCGCCGGCATCGGCGACATAGCCGGTCTTGACCGCATCGACGCCGTGCCGCGCATACAGGTCGAGCGCGGCGTCGAGGCCCGCCTCATACTTCGCGATGTTGCCCCCGGTCTCGTGATGGCCGATCAGCCGCACGCCTTTCCTGCGCGCATAAGCGGCAAGATCGGGCAGATCGAAATCGGGATAGCTCTGGGCAAAATCAAAGTCGCGGCCGTTGCCGAACCAGTTGCCGTCCCAGCCGGTGTTCCAGCCTTCGACCAGCACCCCGCGAAAGCCGTTCTTCGCGGCGAAATCGATGTGCCGCTTGACGTTGGCATTGGTCGCGCCGTGGGTGGCGCCGCTCGCCCAGCTCTTGCTCTCGAGGTGCATTTCCCACCACACGCCGACATATTTGTGTGGCGTGAACCAGCTGACATCGCCCAGCACGTTGGGATCGTTGAGGTTGAGCTCGAGATCGTTGTCGTAGAGCCCGGCGGCATCGTCGGCGATGCGGATGCTGCGCCAGGGGGTGGTGAACGCGCCGGTTCGTTCGACCTTGGCGCCCCGGCTGGAGGGCGAAAGCGTCGCGCGGAAACGCAGGCCGTCGACACGCTTGAGCCACATCGCGGAATAATCGACCAGCGCCGCCTCGTGGAACGCCAGGTGCGTCCCATCGGCGAGCTTCACCGTCATCGGCGTGTGCGCGGCGGAGACCTCGCCGATCGCGGTGTGGTGGTAAAGATATTCGTAGCGGTTCCAGTCACCCGCCTGGATCCACCATGCGGTGCCCGGGGCTGCGATCACGAACTCGGTCAGCTCGTCTGCGATGCGCCAGGGCTTGCCATCGGCGCGCGCGGAAAACTCGTAGCGAAAGCCCACGCCGTCGTCGAACGCGCGAAAGCGGATCGCGATCGCTCGGTCGGCGCGGTTGTCGGTCAGCGCATTGCTCGCGCCGGGGGAGGCGAGGCGCACCAGCAGCTCGTTGTGCGAATCGGTGACGAACCGCCGCTCGCCCCAGGGCTGTTCCCAGCGGGTGTTGCGGCTGGTGGTTTCGCTGCCGACAAACCGGCTGTTGCGCCCGATCGCATCCTGGTCGGTAAACTGGAAGCCCAGCCGCGACGGCGCGATCAGCGGCTTGCCATCGCGGCTGACCGCATAATGCGCCCAGCCTTCGCCATCGATGGTGATGTCGATCCGTACCCTGCCATCGGGCGAGGCGACGCTGGCGAGTGCGCCCTCCTGTGCCATCGCCGGAGCGCTAAGCGCCGCAAACAGCATGATCACGGCCATCACAAGCGCACGCATGGCATTTCTCCAGTCTGAAAGATCAATCGGGCACGAAGAGCAGCGCGCCATGGCCGGGCAGGGCGCCGGGGGCGGCATCGTTGACCGCGATCAGCACCTCGCCGGTCGTGGGCACGTCTTCAGGCCAGCGAGCATCACCGGCCTGCATGTTGAATATCGCGACGATCCGCTGGCCTTGGCCCACGCGTTCGAAGGCGAGCAGCTGCGCATCGCAGTGCAGGATCGCGACGCTGCCGGTCGCCAGCGCGCGATGCGTCTTGCGCAGCTGCAGCGCGGCGCGGACCAGGTTGAGCAGCGAATGCGGATCGCGCGCCTGCACGTCCACCGACAGCGCGGCATGATCCTCGCCGAACGGCAGCCACGGATCGCCGCTGCCGAAGCCCAGATCGTTGGCGCTGTGCCGCCAGGGCATCGGGGTGCGCGCGCCGTCGCGGCTCAGCGTCAGCGGCCAGTTGGTGATCGCCTCGGGGTCCTGCAGCCGCTCGAACGGGATGTCGACCTGCGGTAGCCCCAGCTCCTCGCCCTGATAAAGGAAGATGTTGCCGCGCAACGCGACAAGCAGCAGCATCTTCATGCCGGCAAAGGCGTCGCGGTGCTCGGCATCGACCCAGCGCGACAAGGCGCGCGGCGCGTCGTGGTTCTCGAACGCCCAGCTCGGCCAGCCGGTCCCCGGCGTGTCTGGCCAGCTCAGCAGCGCATCGGCGACCATCTGCGGGGTCAGCTTTTCGGCGTAGAGGAAGTCGAAGCCATAGGCGCTGTCGAACCGCGTTCCGCCCGCGGTGAACAGCTTCATCTCGCGCTCGGCATCGTCGCCGCCGACCTCGGCCACGGTGAACTTGTCGCCATGGCTGTCGATCAGCGCGCGCATCCGTTCGACAAAGCCCGGGATATCGGGGTGCGACTGATTGTAGAGCTTGAGCTGGAAATCGAACGGCCGGGTGCGGGGCTTGTCGGTGAGCGGCGCAGGTGGATTGTCGCGCAGTTCGGGGTCGTGCATCGCGAAGTTGACCGCATCCATGCGGAAGCCGTCGACGCCGCGATCGAGCCAGAAGCCCAGCACATCGAGCAGCGCCTGCTGCACCTTGGGGTTGTGCACGTTGAGCTGCGGCTGCTCCTTGAGGAAGTTGTGCATGTAATACTGGCCGCGCCGCGCATCCCAGGTCCATGCCGGACCACCGAACACCGACTGCCAGTTGGTCGGCGGGCTGCCATCGCTTTTCGCATCGGCCCAGACATACCAGTCGGCATGCGCGCTCGCCTTGCTCGAACGGCTGTCGACGAACCAGGGATGCTGATCAGAGCTGTGCGAGAACACCTGATCGATCAGCACCTTGAGCCCCAGATCGTGCGCGCGCGCGATCAGCGCGTCGAAGTCTGCCAGCGTGCCGAAAATCGGGTCGACATTGCAGTAATCCGCGACGTCATAGCCGAAGTCCTTCATTGGCGAGGGGAAGAACGGCGACAGCCACAAAGCGTCCACCCCCAAAGAGGCGATATGCTCGAGCCGCGCGGTGATGCCCGCCAGATCGCCGATTCCGTCGCCGTTCGAATCGGCAAAGCTGCGCGGATAGACCTGATAGATGCTCGCGCCCTTCCACCAGGGCGTGTCCTGCAGCGAGGGATGTGCGGGCCGGGTGTCGCAGATCGGCTTGGTCATCTTGGAATGGGCTCTCAGTCGATCGGGGTGGCGCGGCAGACCGCATAGCCAAATGGCGGCAGCGCGATCGCCACCGATCCCGGCGCGCTGGCGGTGGTCGGGCAGGTCCCGGCAAGGCCGATGAACGCGCGCGAGCGATAGCCGACCTCGACATTGAGGCTGACCGGCTCGCTCGAGGTGTTGACCGCGACCAGAATTTCCTCGCCGTCATCCTCGCCGCGGGTGAACGCCAGCAGCCCGGGCTTGGGACCCGAATGCCGCAGCACGGTGCGGCCCTCGCGCAGCCGCGGATGCTCGCGGCGCAGCGCGGACAGCTCGGCAATCAGCCGGTAGAGCGGGTGGGAGGGATCGAAGTTTTCGGCAGCGGTGGTCGCGGCGGTGCCCACCAGCCGGTTGTCGTTGTAGCTGGCGACGCGGCTGGCGAACATGTCCTCGCGCGCGTCCTGATCGTTGCCGTCGCCGGTAAAGCCCTGCTCGTCGCCATAATAGATCGTCGGCACGCCGCGCGCGGTCATCAGCAGCACGTGCGCGAGCTTCATCCGGTCGAGCCGCTCGGCCTCGCTCGCCTGCGGATACGCCTTGTCGAGCATATGCCCCAGCCGCCCCATATCGTGGTTGCCAAGGAAGGTGGGCAGGGTCAGCGCCATGGCTTCGCCGCCCTCATAGAGCACGTCGCCCGCGATCAGGCTGGCGAACAGGTCGGTCCCCGCCTTGCCGGTGAGCATCTCGCGCACCGCCGCCTGAAAGGCGAAGTCGAGCACCGCCGGCAGCTTGTCGCGCCTGGTGTGCTGCGCAAGGAAACCGGGGTCCATTGCATCGTTGGCGACCTCACCGAAGATATGGAAATTGGGGATGCCCTTGGCCTTGGCCCGCTCCAGCATCGCGGGCGCAAAGCTCGCCCAGAATTCGGGGTTCACGTGCCGCGCCGTATCGATGCGAAAGCCGTCCACGCCGAAGCGGTCGATCCAGCTGCCGTAGATCTCGATGAAGCCTTCGACCACGCGCGGGCTCTCGGTCATCAGGTCGTCAAGCCCGACGAAATCGCCATAGCGTGAATCCTCGCCGTAAAAACTGGTGTTTCCGCGGTTGTGGTAATGGATCGGATCGTTAAGCCAGGCGGGGACCTTGATGTCCTTTTCTGCTGCCGGAACCTGCGGACTATAAGCATAGGCCGGATCGGTCAGCCGTGCGAAGTTCTCTTTCGTTGCGACCGTATCGCCCTCGAACCCGCCGTTGATCCGTGCGCCTTTGATGCCCCCCTTGGTCCAGTAGGGGTAATCCGCCTTGGAGCGATAGGCGCATACCGGTTTTCCAACGCATTCCTTGAAATAGATGACATCGGCGGTGTGGTTGGTGATGATGTCCATATAGACCTTGATGCCGCGCGCATGGGCTGCATCGACAAAGGCCTTGAATGCGTCGTTGGTGCCGAAATGGCTGTCCACCTTGGTGAAGTCGGTCACCCAATAGCCATGATAGCCTGCGCTTTCCTGCCCCGGCTCGCCCTGCACGGGCTTGTTCTGGAAGATCGGCGCGAACCAGATCGCCGTGACGCCCAGCTGCTGGATATAATCGAGCTTCGCGGTCAGCCCGGCAAGATCGCCGCCGTGGAAGAACCCCTTGTGCTCAGGGTCGAAGCCGGTCCTGAGCCTGTCGCCCTTCAGCCCACCACGATCGTTGGCAGCATCGCCATTGGCGAAGCGGTCGGGCAGCACGAAATAGATGATCTCGTCCTGCGGTGCCCGCGTCCGGACGGTATCGGCACCATAGCCGGGGGACTGCGCCGCAAGCGGAGCCGACGCGAGCAATGCCGCTGCCGCCGCTGCCGTCATCCAGTTTCGCGCCATGTGCCTACCTCACTCAACAATCAGGGGGCGGGTGGGGAAGCCCGCCCCCTGCACCGGTACCGGGGTCAGAATTCGTACGTCGCGCCCAGGAAGAAGGTGCGGCCGAAGTTCTGGATCGTGCCCGTCTGGGCGATGTTGCCCCAATAGGTCCGGGTGGGTTCATCGGTCAGGTTGTTGACCTGCGCAAGCAGCTTGAGCCCCTGCAGCGCGCTGCCCTCCTGGAACTGGTACGACAGCTGCGCATCCATCACCGTTTCCTTGGCGCTGGTCAGGATCAGCTCGCTGATGCCGATCTGCGGGCTGACGAAGCTGGAACGGTGGCGTGTGCTCAGACGCGCGCCGAACCCTGCCTTTTCGTAGAACACGGTCGGATTGAAGACATGCTCGGACAGGCCCGGCAGCGGCAGGTTGATCGATGCGCCGCTGGTCGCGCTGGGGAATTCCAGATCGCTCTTGCTATAGGCATAGTTGATCTGGACCCCAAGACCATCGAACGGAGCGGGCAGTTCGACGAAGGTCTTGGAGAACTGGATTTCGAAGCCATAGACATAGCCGCCGTCGCCGTTGATTGGCGAGGAGAAGCTGCCGACCGCGTTGCCGGGCCGGTTGGTCCCCGGGATCGGCGGCGGGGTGATGCCGTTTTCGACATAATTGAACTGCGGGATCGTGCCGTTGATGATGTACGAGCTCAGGTCCTTGTAGAACGCGCCGAACGCCAGCACGCCCGAGTTGCCGAAATAATGCTCGTACGCCAGATCGAACTGGTTGGCGCGATAGGGCGACAGGTCGGGGTTGCCGCCGCTACCGCTGGTGTTGCCGTCCGATCCGGTGTTGACGCTGATCGATCCGCGCAGCTCGAAGAAGCGCGGGCGCGAGATCTGGCGGCTGTAGCTGGCGCGCAGGATGTCGCGGTCGGACAGGTCGAGGATGAGGTTCACCGATGGCAGGAAGTCATTGAACGTCCGCCCGCGGGTGACCGGCCTGCGGTTTTCGCGCGCCGGCGGCGGCGTCGCCGGGTTGTCGACCAGATTGGGATCGGCGAAGTTCACCGTCGAACTCTGGTCGGTGCGGATATAGCGAGCACCGATGTTGCCGTGGAAGCGCAGGCCGCCCAGCTCGGTATCGAAGTCCATCTGCGCATAGCCCGCATAGGTTTCCTCATCGATTCGGAAGCTCTGGTCGATGGTGAAGTCGAACGCGATCTGGTCGGTCGGCTGGCGGACGCCGAAACTGTTGCCGAAGGCGAAGTTGAACGCGCCGTCGATATCGACCACCGCAAAGTTGGGCAGCCCGGCCTTGGCATAGCCACCCGAAAAGCCCGCCTGCTGCACGATGTTGGCCGGAACCGCTATCGCGTTGCCCGGAACGCCAAAGGTGTTGAACGAGGTCACGAGGCGATCGCCGCGCCGGTCGGCATAACGGAAGCCGACCCGCAGCGCGTCGAGGAAATTGGCCTCGTCGAAGCGGACCACCAGATCGGCGGCAGCCGCGAACAGTTCGTCGCTGTCCGACTGCGGCACCAGGAACTGGCCGTCGAGCAGATAGCCGCCACCGGCAGGATCGACATCGGTGAAGTCCGAGGTGATCGACCGGATCGTCGGCAGGCGCGTGCCGTTGAGCTGATAGTCGACCGAGATCAGGCCCGGGATCGAATCCGCGCGGCGCAGCCCGGCGGGCGTCGCCGCATAGGGCCGCAGGTTGATCCCGGCGTTGTTGAAGAAGCTGGTGCCCTTGGAATAGCCGACATCGACCGACAGCGTGGCGCGGTCGCTGAAGTCATAGGCGAGGTTTCCGCCGATGGTGTAGAGTTCGTCGCGGCGGCTTTCGTCCTGGTTGACCAGCTCGGTCCCCAGGCCAAAGCCGAAGCCGTTGCTGCCGACGCGGTTGACGATCTGCCCGCCGACCAGCGCATTGTTGGCGATCACCGGGTTGATGAACTGGTTGTCGCCCGACTGCGGCGAGACGATGCGGATGCCGCGGCGCTTCACATCGGACCTGAAGCGCGAATAATAGCCGTCGATCAGCACGCGCAGGTTGCTAGTCGGCTCCCACTGGATCACGCCGATCGCGGCATCGCGGGTTTCGCGCCCGCCGAACTGGATGCCCTCGAACCCGAAGTTGAGCGAATCGACGGTGCCGTCACCGTTGAGATCGCGGCTGGGCGAGCCGTTGGTGCCGGGAACGGGGAAGTCGAACTGGACGAAGCGGGTGGCGACATTGGGCTGGTACAGCCGCGCATAGCCGAACGCGACGCCCAGCGTGTCGTCAAGCAGCTTGGCCTGAACCGAACCCGAAACGCGGTAGCCATAGGACGAGACATCGGGGCTTTCGCTGGCGCGGTCGTTGTACAGCCCGCGCAGGTTGATCGCGCCCTTGAAGCTTTCGGTGTTGTCCAGCGGCCGCACGGTCTTGAGCTCGACCTTGCCCGCAATCCCGCCTTCGATGTGGCTGGCAAGCGGGGTCTTGTAGACCGCAGCCTGGCTGATCAGTTCGGACGGGTACTGGTCGAACTCGATGACGCGGTTGCCGCTGGTCGCGACCTGTTCGCGCCCGTTGAGCGTGGCCGAGACCAGGTCCTGAGAAAGGCCGCGGATGTTGATCGCGCTGGCCTGGCCGCCGGTGCGCTGCGAGGTGACGCCGGGCAGGCGGGCGAGCGATTCCGCGATCGAGACATCGGGAAGTCCCGCAATGTCGTCTGCGGTCACCACATCGACGATGAAGTTGCTCTCGCGCTTGGCGGCGATCGAGTTTTCCACGCTGGCACGAAAGCCGGTGACGATGATGACGCCCGCGTCCTCGTCGATGGCAGTGCCCGATTGCTGCGCAGCATCGGCATCCTGCGCTGCGGCCGGGGCGGCGAACGCGGCGCCGATCATCAGCGCGGTGGAAAGGGTGGCAAGGCTGGCGCGGCCGGATGCAAGGCGCAGACGACGGGCGCGAAAAATCGCTTTCATAATCACTCTCCCCAGGGACCCCGTCCAGCGTCTGGCGGGGATCAATTCATGGCGTCTGGACGGCTGCCAGAGCCGCCGGTTTTCAGATGAACCGGTCGGGCAGTTGAATAACCTTTGCAGGGCGATGACAAAAGGCATACGCATACGTATTCAACATTATGCAGACCAAAAGGCCCGGAAAACGGCGGTTTTGCCAGGGTTTGGAGAGGCGCGGGGCATCATGGGACGCAGGCCGACGTCATTCGACATCGCACAGCTGGCGGGGGTTTCGCAGCCCACGGTATCGCGCGCGCTCAGCGGAAATCCTTCGGTCAACGAACAGACCCGGCGGCGGATTCAGGCGATCGCAGCCCAGCTGAATTACTCGGTCGACAAGAACGCATCGTCGCTGCGCAGGCAGCAGGCGAACACGCTGGCGCTGCTGTTCTTCGAGGACCCGACGCCCGATGATTCGATGATCAATCCGTTCTTCCTCGCGATGCTCGGATCGATCACCCGCACCGCCTCGCGCGCGGGGTTCGACCTGCTGATCTCGTTCCAGCAGCTGTCGAGCGACTGGCATGTCGACTATCAGGACAGCCACAAGGCCGACGGCATCATCCTGCTGGGCTATGGCGATTACGAGGATTATCGCGCGCGCCTCACCCATCTGGTCGAACAGGGCACGCACTTCGTGCGCTGGGGGTCGCCCATGGCCAACGAGCCGGGGATCACTCTGGGATCGGAAAACCGCAGCGGCGGCTATGCCGCGACCCGGCACCTGATCGAGCGCGGACGGCGGCGCATCGGGTTCATCGGCACCGCATCGAGCCACGCGCCCGAGTTCGAGGACCGCTGGCGCGGCTATTGCGATGCGCTGGCCGAGGCCGGGCTGGAGGCCGACCCGGCGCTGCAGCGCAACGCAGTCACCTCAGAGGAATCGGGGCGCGAGGCGATGCTGTCGCTGCTCGAGGCGGGGGCGCCGTGCGATGCGGTGTTCGCGGCGTCCGACCTGATCGCGATCGGTGCGATGCGCGCGATTGCCGAACATGGCCTGTCCATCCCCAGCGATGTCGCGGTGGTCGGCTTCGACGATATCCCCGCCGCGAGCTTCACCAGCCCGCCGCTGACCACGGTCAGCCAGGATGTGAAGGCCGCAGGCGAGGCGCTGGTCGATACGCTGCTGCGCAAGATCCGCGGACAGACGGTCGAGCCTTATATGCTGCCGACGCAGTTGATCGTGCGCGGCTCGAGCGGCTGACCGGCCGGGTTGCACGGCCAAGTATACGTATGCGCTGATGTTGTGCGTCGTCGGTGGCTCTGCCACGGTCGGCCCGCTCGAAGACCCGGATCGACACGGGCCGGAGCGTATCGTCTGATCCCGGGGAGAGGCACATGATCGCGGAAAAACCGCGCAAGAGCTTTTGGCAGCTGTTCAACCTGAGCTTCGGGTTCTTCGGCATCCAGATCGGCTTTGCGCTGCAGAATGCGAACATGAGCCGCATCTTCCAGTCGCTGGGTGAAAGCCTCGACAACCTGCCCGCTTTGTGGGTTGCAGCCCCGCTCACCGGACTGCTGGTGCAGCCGATCGTCGGCCATTATTCGGACCGCACCTGGACCCGGCTCGGACGCAGGCGACCCTATTTCCTGGCAGGGGCCGTGCTCGCCGCGCTGTCGCTGGTGATCATGCCGATGGCGCAGTCGCTGCTGCTCGCCGCGATGATGCTGTGGATTCTCGATGCGTCGCTCAACATCTCGATGGAGCCGTTCCGCGCCTTTGTCGGCGACAGCCTGCGCAAGGACCAGCACACGCTTGGCTATGCGGTGCAGACCGCATTCATTGGCGCCGGAGCAGTGGCAGGGTCGCTGTTCCCCTATCTGCTGACCGCCGCGGGCGTCGCCAACACCGATGCGGCAGGCGGCGTGCCCGATACGGTGCGCTACAGCTTCTGGTTCGGTGGTGCCGCGCTGTTCGTCGCGGTGCTGTGGACCATCGTCACGACCAGCGAATACAGCCCCGACGAGATGCAGGCCTTTGCCGAGGCCGATACCGACGAGCCGCAGGCCCCGCCGATGCGCGCGCTCGCCGCGCGTGGCCCCGGCACCGCGCTGGCCTGGCTGGTAGCAGGCGTCATGGTCATCGCGCTGGTCTGGCGGCTGGCGCTCGAGAAGGAGGTCTATCTGCTCGGCGGATTGCTGGCGGCCTATGGCCTGATCAGCCTGGCTGCGATCCATCTCGCCCGCGCCGGACGCGACAACAACCTGCTCAGCCACATCGTCGGTGACTTCTCGGGCATGCCGCCGATCATGAAGCGATTGTCGCTGGTGCAGTTCTTTAGCTGGTCGGCGCTGTTCATCATGTGGATCTACACCACCCCGGTGGTCGCGCAGGCGATGTTCGCCACCACTGATGCGGGCAGCGCGGCGTTCAACGATGCGGGCAACTGGGTGGGGGTGCTGTTTGCCGTCTACAACGGCGTCGCGGCGATCGCCGCGCTGACGTTGCTGCCCTGGCTTGCGGCACGGCTGGGCAAGGTGCGCACCCATGCGCTGTGCCTGCTGTGCGGTGCGGCGGGCTTTGCAAGCTTCCTGGTCATCCGCGATCCCCAATGGCTGATTGCCAGCGAGATCGGCATCGGCATCGCCTGGGCCTCGATCCTCGCAATGCCCTATGCGATCCTCGCCTCCAGCCTGCCGCAGGCCAAGCTCGGGATTTTCATGGGGCTGTTCAACGTCTTCGTGGTGCTGCCGCAATTGCTGGTGGCGACGGTGATGGGCAGCCTGCTCAAGGCGTTCTTTCCGACCGAGCCGATCTGGACGATGGCGTTTGCCGCAGCCGTGCTGGCGCTGGCCGCGCTCGCCACCTTGCGGGTGCCCGAGCCGACGCGCTGACCCTTACGCGGCGGCCCGGCTGCGCATAGCATAGATGCCGAAGCTCGCGATCACCGCATAGCAGGCGATCGGCACCAGCATTGCAGCGGCAAGGCCCACGTTGTCTGCAGCAAAGCCGATCAGCACCGGAATGATCGCCCCGCCGACAATCGCGGTGCACAAGAGCCCCGATGCCTGGGGCGCCTCCGCGGTCATGCCTTCGGTGGCCAGGCTGAAGATCGTCGGGAACATGATCGAGTTGGCGAGCCCCACCGCGATCAGCGTCCACGCCGCCAGCGCCCCCGACGACAGCGCCGAGGTTGCGATCAGCGCGATCGCAGCGGCGGCAAAGCACAGCAGCACCAGACCCGGTTTCACCAGCCGCAGCAGCACGGTGCCCGCCAGCCGCCCGACCAGCGCGCCGAGCCAATAGAGCGCGAGCAGCCGCCCGGCCTCGACCTGGCTCAGACCCAGCACGCGCTCGTCGCCCAGATAGGAGACGAGGTTGCTGCCGATGCCGACCTCCGCGCCGACATACATGAAGATACACAGCACGCCGAAGGCGAGGCGCGGCCGACGCAGCAGCGCGAAGCTGCCCTCGAGCTTGACATCATCGACCGCCTGCCCGTCGAGCGCCTTGCGCCACAGCCAAAAGAACGCGGCAATCGCGGTCAGCACGACTGCAAGCCCGAGATAGGCCTGGCCGATGATCGCGGTCTCCTGCACCCGGATCGCCTTGAGCGACGCGGCGCTGAGCCCGGTCGCATCGACCGGCGTGCTGTCACCCAGGATCAGCTCGGCCCCGCCATAGACCATCACGAACACGCCGATCGAGTTGAACAATTGCGCGAAGGTCAGCCGGCTGTGCGCGGTCTCCGCCGGGCCCAGTTGCAGGATCAGCGGGTTCACCGCCACCTGCAGCAGCGTGATCCCGCCGCCGATCATGAACAAAGCGACGAGAAAGGAGATATACTGCCCCGAATAGGTCGCGGGCAGGAACATCACGCACGCCAGCGCCATGATCGAAAAGCCCAGCACCACCCCGCGCACATAGCCCAGCTTCTTCATCACCAGCCCCGCAGGGATCGAGAAGATCGCATAGCTGGTGAAAAAGGCGAACTGGACGAGGTTGGCCTGCATGTAGGAGAGCTGGAACAGCCCTTTGAGCTTGGGGATCAGCACGTCGTTGATGTTGGTGATGCCGCCGAACAGGAAGAACACCGCGATCACCAGCAGCTGCATCCGGCGGATGTCCGCCTGGCTCATCCCGGGACGCTGCGGGCTCCCGCCGCGATCGATGCTGCCCATTCCCATGCCTGACATCCGTCACCTCTCCCCGCCGCGCCCCGCTTTGCCGGGGGTCGTGCCAAAGCCGAAGAGTGCCGCACTCGCGGCCATCATGCGCCATGAATACGTATGTGCTGCAGCCGCGCGAGCGCCGGGGCATGACCGCCCGTCGCGCCAGGATCGGTCTTTGGCACCGCTCGTCCGTCTTGCCGGGTGTAAACTTTGGCTTATCTTCTTTCTGGCATAGGCTGGGTGTTGCCACCTTGCCGGGAGCCATTCATGCTGGAGATAAACCACAAGACCATGCTGGCCAATGCTGCTCCACTGGGAGCGATCGATTGTGCGGTGGTGCCGGGGGTGGCATCGGCAGTGGACCGGCTTGCGGCGCAGGCTCCCGCCAGCCACGCCTTCCTGCGCGCCGCCTGGTTCTGCCGCGGCGAGCCCGAGGCAATATCGACGCTGGTGGCGCGGCGCGGCGATGGCAGCGAAATTCTGGCCCTGCCGATGCGGCAGCTTGGCCCGGCAGGGCTGAAGGCGCGTGCGCTGGCAGGCAGCTACTGGCCGTTCCGCAGCGCGGCGATCGATCAGACTGCGGGGGTCGGCGACATGCGTGCCGTGCTGGATCATCCCGCCGCGCGCGCGGCGATCGGTCCGATGCTGCGGCTGGGGCCGATCTACCAGGACGACCGGCTGGCGCAGCTCGTGGTCGCCGCCGCCGAAGCTACCGGCTGGCACGTGCTGACCCGCGACATGGGGCAAAGCTTCATCCAGGATCTTCCCGGTCCCGGCGCACCCGATCCATGGCCCAGCAAGTCGCGCCGCAAGAAGATCCGCCGCATGATCGCGCGGCTGGAAGAGCTCGGGCCGCTGACTTTGCGCATCGTGCGCGGCGACGCCTGGTCGCGCCGGGTGTTTCATGATCTGGCGCAGATCGAGGAAAACAGCTGGGTGGGCAAGCGCACCGATCGCAGCGGCGCCAAGTTCCTCAACCCGCACATGCTGGCGCACTGGCAGCGGGCGGTGGTCGATCCTGAGCTGGCCGAGATGCTTGCCGCAACGCTGCTCTATGTGGGTGACAAGCCGGTGGCGTTCTCGCTCGATCTGACCTGCGGATCGCTGCAATATGGCATTGCCAGCAGCTATGACGATGCCTTCGCCGCATTTTCTCCGGGCCAGATCGTCACGCTGCATGGAATCGATGACAGCCTCGCGCGCGGCGTGCGCCAGATCGACTGGGGTGCGGGCGACAGCGGTTACAAGCAGGAGCTTGGCGCGCGGCCCGGTTCGCGAATCCACGACCTGCTGCTGGTGCGCAGCGCGACGATCGCCGCAGCGCTGCGCCCCAGATGGGAGGAATCCGCCGGATCGGGCACGCTCGCCATCGCCACCGGGCTCGCCGATGCGATCAAGGCCTCGGGCCTGCCATCGAGCGCCACGATCAAGCGGCTGCTGATGTCGGGCCTGACGCTGTCCGCAGCCGCCGCGCTGATGGTCGAGTGACCACGGCGCTGCGCCGCTATCACGCTGCCAGATCGCGCTCGATGACCGTCTGGCCGTCGCCATCCACGCGCTGCCAGTCGAGATCGCCGACATAGCGCCACGCGAACTGCCCCGCGTCATCCAGCGCCAGCAGGTGCAGCCAGCGGTTGTCGAACAGCGCGCGCACGCCCGGGTGCTTCTCCAGGATCGCGGTCATCGCCTCGACCGGGGCCTCGATGCACACGCTCAGCCGCAGTGGTTCGTGCACCAGGCTGCTGCCATCGTGCACCGACTGAAAGGGCAGCCCGGCGCGCATCGTGCCGCCATATCCTTCCACGACCCCGATCCCGCCGATGACGTTGTGGATCAGCTTGTTGCCGCCGCCGAACACCTCGGGCGCCACGGCCGAGCCGTAATATTGCAGGCTGATCCAGCTTGCGACCACCACCGGCGCGGTCATGATCAGCTCCAGCACGCCAAAGCCCTGATCCTGCTGCCATTCATAGTCATGCAGGAAGGCGCGACCCTCCAGGCTCCTGCCGCTGGTGCGGCTGCGCGGTGCGGCGATGAACGCGCGGCATCCTGCCAGCGCCCATTCGGGACGGATTTCCGCCCAGTCGCGGCTGCGGCGAGCAACGTCCGCAGCCGATCCGGCGCGCGGCAGGCGCAGCGCGCGCTCGCCGCGTGCGACCAGTCCGGCGCTCGCCAGCCACGTGCGCGCGCGGGCCAGATCGTCGGCATGCGCGGGCGAGGGATGGTCGCCGTCATAGATCAGCACGGTGTCGGTGGTGGTGTCGTGCAGCGCTGCCAGAAACAGCGTTTCGGCCGGAACCCGGATGCCCGCAGCCGCAAGCCCGCCGCGCACCGCGGGATCGTTCAGCAGGCTCGCCAGCAGCCGGGCGTTGACCTCGCCCGAATAGCCGCCGCAGGCGCCGCAGTGCAGACCGCTGGCGTGCGGATTGTTGACGACATTGGCGCCATGGCCGACCAGCAACACCAGCGGCGCAAAATCGGCGGTCAGCGACATCGCGCGCAGGATCGAACCGGCTGCAGCGATGCGATCCTCCAGGCTCAGCGCGGGATCGGGCCGCGGCATCGGATCGTTGGGCAGCCTGGTGCGCTTCAGTCCCAGCCCGTCGCGCAGCAGCTTTCCGAGATAGACCGGGCCTGCCGCCTCGACAAACGCGAAGGACGATACCGCCGCGAGCTTGAACCTCCCCCAGGCTCTGCGTGCGCGCGACAGATAGCGCGCGGCGCGATCATCGGCAGCGTCTTCCGAGCTGCCTGCGCAGCTGGTCAATTTGGGGTTCAGCAGCACCGGCAGCCGGTGTTCCGCCACATCCGAGGCAAAACGCCGGTGCGAAGCACCCAGACCGAAGAAGCCGGCAAAGCCCAGCGTGCGGATGCCGGGATCGACCGCCTCGAGCGAGCGGCGGAACACTTCGGAACGCACGTCGATGCAGAACGCCGCCTGCAGCAGCGGGGGGCCAGCAGGGTTGACGGGAGCACCGCCGGCAAGGATCTGGCCGATATCGCGCTGGCCCGCGCGCTCGGCGGCTTCCTGCAGGATGGCGTCGATCACCTGCTCCTCGCCGGGCAGCGCCGGGGCGGCATGCGATGCGACCACGTGCGTCCAGGCGTCGATGATGCTGGAGCGGTACTGCGCGAACAGCGCATCCTCCCATAACAGACGGATGCACAGGAAATCGGTGAGCGCGCTGTCATGCTCGCCCGCAAGTTCGGCCTGCCACAGCCGGTAGCGCGCATATTGCGCCCAGCCGCCAAGGCTCGCCAGCAGCGCGTGGAAATAGGTCGGCATCGCCTCTGTGGGCATCGATAGCCGGCCGACGCTCGCGGCCATGGCGTCGGCCGGGCTGTCGGGGGCTTCGGCGACAAAGGCGGCAAAGCCCTTGAGACCGACGATTTCGGGTGTCAGGTCGTGCGTCGCCACCGCCTGCCAGGCGCGCCATGCGCATTTGCCGCGCGGCGCGGCCCACAGCGCCTGGCCTTCGTCGCTCCACGCACCGGCCCAGGTGCCGAAGCGCTCGGCGATGACCGCGGGCCAGTCGATCCCGGAGACGCGGGCGGCCAGATCGGCGATCGTCGGCAGCGGGTCCTGACGGACATGCGGGCGCTGCGCGGCGAGCTTCAGCTCCGCGACCGAGGCGGGTCGCGGTGACGAGGTGCTGGCGGCCAGCGCCGCTGCCAGATCGGCATCGCTGATCGCACCGCTGGTGATCCGCTCGCGGTACCAGCTGCGCGGCATGGTCACCAGGGCATCGCTGATCCGGGCGAGCAGCGCGCCGGTCGCGGCGAGATCCAGATCGGATTGGCCGAGATAGGGGTTGACCGCCACGCTGGAGGCCAGCGGCCAGACCGGTGGGATGGCGCGCCCGGCGGTATCGGCCAGGGCTGCGATATCCGGCCCTGCCGGGGCGGTCTCGATCGGGGTGGTGTGCATCACGGCAATCTCCTTGTGGGTCGGCAGCGGGGTCACGGGTGGGTCACTGGCAGGTCACATGCGGGTCACAGGGGACGACGCAGCGCCCAGCCGCTCAGCAGCCGATCGAACAGCGCATTGGCATACAGGCCATTGGACAGATGGACCCTCAGGCCCGCCGCCGCGGGGTGATATGCCCACAGCGGGAACATCGACTGGGCAAAGGCGACCAGGCCAAAGCTCACCACCGCCAGGATGATCAGCACCCATTCCAGCGGGCCGGGGGCAGGGGTCGCAGGCAGCGTCCCCATCATCAGCCAGTCGGCCAGGATGTGCAGCATGAAATAACCCAGCGAGGCGACCAGCGAATAGGCGACCATCCGGCGCATCAGCGCCACCGGCGCGGCACCCGCGAGTCCCTGCGCCAGCAGATACGCGACGCCGAAGATCAGGATCGCACCCAGCGCGTTGGATTGTGGCGACTTGTCGGCAAAGCCGAACGCCCAGCCCATGGCGACATAGATGGCGATCGCAGCGACGAAGGCGCTGGTCACCGCTGCAGCGCCGGGGATGGCGACCGGGCCCGGCCGCCGCAGCGCCGCGATCCGCTCGACCGCGCCGCCCGAGGCGAGGAAGCTGTGCGCCTTGTACAGCGAGTGCGCGATGATATGCAGCATCGCCAGCGGGAACAGCGCCAGGCCGCACTGCATGATCATGAAGCCCATCTGCGCGACGGTGGACCAGGCCAGCGAGGTCTTGACCGCAGGCTGGGTGAGCATGACGAGCCCGCCGAATAGCGCGGTGAACCCGCCCACCATCACCAGCCCGGCCATGACCGCAGGCGACATCAGCATGACATCGGCAAAGCGGATAAGCAGAAAGCCGCCCGCGTTGATGACCCCGGCATGGAGCAGCGCGGACACCGGGGTCGGCGCCTCCATCACTTCGGTCAGCCAGCCGTGCAGCGGGAATTGCGCGGACTTGAGGATCGCGGCGAGCGCAAGGCCCAGCACCGCAACGGTGACGCCTGCGCCCCCCTGGCCATCGCGTGCGGCATCAAGGATGGTGATGATATCGCCGGTGCCATAGAGCGCCGCGAGCAGCGCGACCGCGCCGATCAGCGCGGCATCGGCGACGCGAGCGGTCATGGCCTTCTTGCGCGCGACGCGCTGCGCGGCGGCGCGGTGCGGATAGAACAGCAGCAGGCGGTGCAGGCACAGGCTGGTTGCGATCCACGCCAGCGCCAGCTGCACCAGATTGCCAGCCAGCGCGAGCAGCAGCACGCTTGCCAGCGTGAATGCCAGCCATGCCTGGAAATAGGCGCGGCGGGGCTCTTCGGCCATGTATGTGCGCGAATAACGCAGCACCACCCAGCCGATAAAGGCGACCAGCACCATGATCGGCAGGCTCACCGCGTCCAGACGGACCGACAGCCCCGCCTGGTGCCACACCAGCAGATCGGTCGTCGCTGGCCCGGCGCGGACGATCTGCGCCACTGCTGCCACGCCGAGCGCGAGGCATGCCAGCATGCCCGCCTCCAGCACCAGGCCGGTCACCCGGGCGTGGCGGTCTCCAGCGATCAGTGCCACCAGTCCAAGGCCTGCAAAGCCAGCTATCGCCAGGGCGAGGCAAATCGCTATGTCCATTGTCTTTCCGTCTCCGTGCCGCCCCGTGGGGAGCGAAGCGATCGCATCCGGATAACGCGGGTCGGATACTTCGGAAAATACAATGAAACTAAGATTTGGTTCTTGAAAAAAGAACTAGCCGATTTTTGCGATCTCGAGCAGCTGGTCCACCAGCGGGTGGGGGAAGCGCCGCGACTGGGTCATCGCATAGAAGGATTCGGTAAGGCCGGGGATCACCATGATCTCGTGCAGAAGCCCCGCGCTGAGCTCGTCGCGCACCACGATCGGCGGCACCACGCCGATTCCGGTGCCTGCGCGCAGCAGCAGCCGCAGCATCGCCATGTCATCGGCTTCTGCCACGATATTGGGCAGAATTCCCAGCCGGTCGACCATCAGGTCGAAATCGGCGCGCATCCCGCTGTCCTTGGCGGGAAGCACCAGCCGCATGGTCACCAGCATGTCGCGCAACGTCATGCGCGCGACATCGACCCGCTGCGGCCCGATCAGGCTGACCGGCGCCTGATCGACCAGATGCGCCACCCAGTTGGTGCTGCTGTCGCGGAAAGGCAGGCGGTTGGTCAGCAGCACGTCGAGCTCGTGCGCCTCCAGCGCCTTGACCAGATCGCGCGGTGAACCCGACCGGATCACCAGATGCACGTCATCGCGGCCCACCATCGGCGCCAGGAAGCGCATCTGGAAGTTGCGCGACAGCGTCGAGAGCGCGCCGACGCGCAGATGCCGCCGGCTCGCGCCGCTGCCACCTGCGAAGGTCGCCATCATCTCGTTAGCGGTCTCGAACATGCTGTCGGCATAATTGAGCGCGACCCGTCCGGCTTCGGTCAGTTCGAGCCTGCGCCCGCGCCGCTCGAACAGCTGATGGCCGACGCTTTCTTCGAGCAGGCGGATCTGGGTCGATAGTGCGGATTGCGACACGTTGAGCCGGCGCGCGGCGTTGGTGAGATTGCCGTCATGCGCGACCGCATGAAAATAGCGCAGGTGTTTGAAATTGAGGTGCATGGCGTCCCGGATTCCAATTCAATTCCCGAAATACGAACGATTAATCCATTTTATTGAATTTCCTCGATGAGGGCAATCCGTTTAGGCGAACAAGGGTCAAACGTTCCATACGAGGTTCCCCACCATGGAAGCACGCCCCGAACAGCCTGATCTGCCCGCCAACTCCCCCCAGGCTGTGGATGGCTGCGCCCCTGACCGGATGTCCGCAGTTCCATCCGGTCAGGGGATATCTGCGCGCCCCCGCCCTGCGCACGGCCCCATGCTCAGCCTGGTGGCAGGCTCTGTCCTGACGCTGGGCCAGACGTCGCAGCCGGTGCCCGGCGACTGGCAGCAGGCGCTCGACCGGCTGGCCGCCTGGCTCGATCTCGACATCAGGCTGATCCCTGTCCGGCCGGTGGGTGAACTGCGGCGTGCGGCGGCCTGGGCCTCTTCGATTGCGAGTGCAGCCACCGTTCCGGTTTTCGCGCCATGGCAGGCTGTTTCACCGGTCGCGCTTCAGGGCGGCGGCCACGCGTTCCTGCCGCGGGCCTCTTGGGTCGCAAGCTACCTGCACGACCAGGGGGCGGGCAAAAAGCTCAAGGCGGGCGGGCTGGATGTCATGCTGATGTCGCCGCTGCCCGCAGCCTGCCCGGTCGATGACGAATGCAGCGCGCCGATGCCCCGCGCCGATGCGATGCAGGCCATGCTGCAGGCAGCGCGGCAGGAAGGACGCAGCCGCGTTGCCATCATCGTCGATTCCCGGCGCCGCAACCCCATGGTGCGCCGCCTGCTGATCACGGGTCGTCCCGCGGCCCGCGACGATCTGCAGATCGAAGTTCTGACCATCGAGGACGCCTTGTGCCATCTGGTGCGGCATGCAGGCCGATGGGATGCGATTGTGGTGCTGCCCGATCTGCGCAGCCTGGTCTTCGCGATGCTTGCAGAAACCACCGGCATCCGCAGCCCCTGGCCGATGCTGTGGCATCAGCGCGATTTCAGCGGCGTGTCGGGCGAAGCGCTCGACGAGGCGGATGCGGTGCTGCCGCTCAACGCCCCCTTGCTGGTGCAGGCTCTGGCGCTGGCTGCGTCTCAGGCTGGCATGCGCCAGGCAGCGCACCGGCTGCAGCAGGGCACGGCGCGCGTCTGGGATTGCGGCATCATCACCCCGGGCAGAGGGTCGGTCGCGCCCTATGTCACCGAAGTCAGCGATCAGGAGTTCATCGCGCAGATGTGCGAGGGGATTGCCGGTTCGCCGCGCAAGCCAGCGCCATGGCGCGCGATTGCCCCTGTCCAGACCGCAGCGCGGCCGGTAGCCCGCCCCGCATTGCGCCTCGTTTCCGCCATTACAGGTCAATAAGCCCATGCCAAGCCGCCAGATTGTCGCCAACGAACTCGCCACCGTGCTGCGCCAGATATCGCACCCGGACCGCATCCGGCTGATCCAGAAGCTGCGGGTGGGCGACCAGACCGTTAACGAGATGGCCGCCGCGCTCGATATCACCCCCACCCGGCTGTCACAGCATCTTGCGGTGCTGCGCGCGCTGGGGCTGGTCGAGATCAAGTCGATTGGCCAGAACCGGTTTTACCGGCTCACCCAGCCGCAGCTGGCTCTCTGGCTGATCGAGGGTATCGATTTCATCGCCCATCGCATCGGCCGGGTGAGCGAAAGCGACATGGAGCACGCCAAAAGGCTGTGGGAGCTGGATTCGGTCGGCGCGCACTAAACAGTAGCGTCGCTTTTTCGGCTTCGAACGAGATTCCGCAAATCCTGCCGCCTATGACTAACGGTGGACATACGCTGCGTGCTGCGCAAAAAGGGATGCCAACCCGATATGCGCAGCGGAGGCAATGTGAGCGATTTTGACCGTCGACTGTTCCTGGCCGGAGCCGGTGCGGCGCTGCTGGGCGCCACCACCCGGGACACGCCGGGCCATGTGACGCTGCCGTTCGGCAATGGCACACGGCCGCTGGTGCGGATGCCCGGCAAGCGGGAGATGATCCTGCTCACCACCCGTCCGCCGCAGCTCGAAACCCCGTTCGGCGTGTTCGATGAAGGCCTGATCACCCCCAATGACGCGTTCTTCGTGCGCTATCATCTCTCGGGCCTGCCCAGCGAGATCGATCCGCGCAGCTTCCGGCTGAAGATCGGCGGGCATGTTACCGCGCCGCTGGAGCTCACGCTCGAAAGCCTGCAGCGCGATTTTCCGGTCACCGAGATCGTCGCGGTGAACCAGTGTTCGGGAAACAGCCGCGGGTTCGTGACCCCGCGCGTCGGCGGTGGGCAATTGGGCAACGGCGCGATGGGCAATGCGCGCTGGCGCGGCGTCGCGCTCAAGCACCTGCTCGCCAAGGCGGGTCTGCGCGAAGGCGCGCGGCAGGTCACCTTCAACGGCCTCGACAATCCGCCGATCGATACCGTTCCCGATTTCGTCAAGGCGCTGGATATCGATCACTCCATCGATGGCGAGGTGATGGTCGCGTTCGCAATGAACGGCGCAGACCTGCCGTTCCTCAACGGCTATCCGCTGCGCCTGGTCGTCCCCGGGCATTTCGGCACCTATTGGGTCAAGCATTTGAACGAGATCAACGTCGTCGATGCGGACTTCGACGGATACTGGATGAAGACCGCCTATCGCATTCCCGACAATGACTGCGCCTGTGTCGAGCCTGGCACCAAGCCCGACAAGACCGTGCCGATCGGCCGCTTCAATGTGCGCTCGTTCCTCACCAGCCATGCCGATGGCGCGAAGGTTTCCGCCGGGCAGCCCACAGAGCTGCGCGGCATCGCGTTCGCCGGGGGCGACCCGGTGAAACAGGTGCTCGTTTCCGCCGATGATGGCCGCAGCTGGCAGGCGGCGCGGCTGGGCGAGGATGCGGGGCGCTATTCGTTCCGGCCATGGCGGCTGGGCGTGCCCCTGGCCCGGGGGCGGCATGCGATAAAGGTGCGCGCGGTCACGGCAGGCGCAGAGACGCAGCCGTTCGACGCGCGCTGGCAGCCTGCGGGCTATATGCGCAATGCCGTTGAAACCGTGCAAGTGGAGGCGGTGTGATGGGACCGGGTGGACAGAACGCCGCAGTGGCAGGGTTCGTCGTGGTTGCCGCGCTCGCGGTGCTGGCGGTGTTTCCGCAACCAGGGTCCGGGGAGCGCGCGCAGCCGCCATCCTCGCTGGAACCGGTTGCGTTCACGATGCCGCAGGAAACCACGCCGCCCGAACTCGCCGATGCGGGCGCCGAGCTGGTGGTCTCGACCTGCTCGGCCTGCCACTCGCTCGAGTACATCACCACCCAGCCGCGCGGCATGGGCGACAAATTCTGGCACGATTCGGTCGCCAAGATGATCAAGGTCTATGGCGCGCCGATCGAACCTGCGGACGCAGAGGCGATCGGCGACATCCTTGCCGACCGCTTCGGCCAGGCAACCCAGCTGCCGTGAATGCGCGGGGATGTCCCCGTTTCACTCCAGCGGATCAGTTGATCAGCATCACCGCCGCGAACGAGGCGAGCAGGCTGACCAGCGTCGCGATCGCCACGGGAATGGCGGGGCGGATGCCGGTTTCCATCAGCAGGTCGAGCCGGCTGCGCATCGCGGTGGCGATCACCGCGATCAGCAGCAGGCCCTTCGAGACGCTGAGCGCGAAATCGCGTGCGGGCGCGGGGATCGCGACCATCGAATTGAGCAGCACCACGCCGAAGAACGCGACAATGAACCACGGCAGCGCCAGCCGCTTCCACAGCGGGCCACCCTCGGCCTTGCCTGCGCCGCCGATCAGCAGCCCGGTGATGATCACCACCGGCGCGAGCAGCGCGACGCGCGACAGCTTGACGATCGCGGCATAGCTGCCCGCGGCTTCAGAAAACGCATAGCCGCCGCCGATCGCCTGCGCGACGTCGTGGATCGAGGCGCCGATCAGAAAACCTGCCTGCTCGTCGGTGAGGTTCAGATATTCGGCGAGGATAGGGTAGAGCGACATCGCCAGCGCGCTCGCCAGCGACACCACGACCAAAGTGATCGCGAACTGCGACTGGCTGACCCGCTCGCGCCCGATGATTCCATAGAGCGCCATCGCCGCGCTCGCGCCGCAGATCGCGGTCGCGCCGCCCGCGAGGATGCCGGTATAGACCGACTGGCCGACCAGCCGCGCACCGACGATCCCGGCCACGAAGGTCAGCGTCATGATCGCAGCGAGCGCGGCAAAGGGCTCCGGGCCCAGCGATCCGATCTGGTTGAAGGTGACCTGCAGCCCCAGCAGCACCACGCCGAAGCGCAGGCAGGTGCGCGAGGCGAAATCGAGCCCCATATGACTGCGCGGATCGCGCGCGACAAAGCTCAGCGACAGCCCGATCAGCAGCCCCAGCAGGATGATCGGGAACATATAGTGTTCGGACAGCCACGCTGCCGCTGCGGCGGCAATCGCGCAGATGACCAGTCCCTGGAAAACGGTTTCGCGCGGTTTGGCGGGCTCCGAAGGGGTCTGGGATGTCGGTTTGGGGCCGGCATCGGCCAGATACATCTCGCCGAACAGGTCGCCTGCCGCGGGCAGCGAATCCCAGTCAATCTCCTGCCGTTTCACGCGTGGCTCTCCCTGACCTGACCACAAAGTATGTCCTTCGGTGTCATATAAGGCTTTTCTTACGCTCGGGAGCGGCTATCGTGCAAGCGAGAAGCGCGGCATAAGCGTGCACCACCGGGAGGATTGCGCAATGAACGAGGCCCAGAAACAATCGGCGCAACAGGGCGTCGCGCGCGGCGCGGCGATTGCGCTGGTGGCGCTGCTGTTCCTGGGCAATGCGCTCAACTATGTCGACCGGCAGGTGTTGGCGCTGTTGAAGCCCACGCTGGAAGCCGAATTCGGCTGGTCGGACGCGGACTATGCGCATCTCGGCTCCTCCTTCCAGATCGCGGCCGCTGGCACCTTGCTGTTCGTCGGCTGGTTCGTCGACCGGCTGGGGGTACGCGTCGCCTATTCGATCGCGGTCGTGGTGTGGAGCGCGGCCGGCATGGCGCATGCGCTGGCGCAGACGGTGCAGCAGTTTGTCGCCGCGCGGATCGTGCTGGCGGCGGGCGAATCGGTGAGCACGCCAGCGGGGCTCAAGGCCGCGGCGATGTATCTTCCGGTCAAGGAACGCAACTTCGCCATTGGCCTGATCAACACCGCGCCCAATATCGGCGCGATCATCACCCCGTTGCTGATCCCGCCGTTCGCGCTCGCCTTTGGCTGGCAGGCAGCGTTCTGGGTCACGGGAGCCTTGGGCTTCGTCTGGCTCGCGGGCTGGTGGTATGGCACCCGCAACCTCAAGCCCCTGGGCGATATCCCCGAGCGCGCGCGCGTGCCGTGGGGAATCCTGCTCTCCGACCGCAGGACCTGGACCGTGATCGGCGCGAAGTTCTGCATCGATGCGGTGTGGTGGTTCGTCTTGTTCTGGATGCCCGATTTCTTCAACCGCCAGTTCGATATGGCGCAGGGTGACCTCGGCTGGCCGATCGCGATCATCTTCACGCTGGCCGCGCTGGGCGCGATCACCTCGGGCGGGCTGTACCCGATCCTGCTGAGCAAAGGCATGACCGTCAACGCCGCGCGCAAGACCTCGATGCTGTTCTACGCGGTCGTCGTGCTGGCGATGCCGCTGGCACTGACCACCGACAACCCGTGGCTCGCCGCAGTGCTGATCGGCCTTGGGCTGTTCGCGCATCAGGGCTTTTCGACCAACGTCTTCGGCATGACCGCCGACATCATCCCCGCCACCCGCGTCGCCAGCGTCATCGCTTTGGGCGCGGTCGGGGGCAATCTGTCAGGCACCGCGATCATCGAATTTGCGGGCTATTCGCTGGGCAGCGGCATGGGCTATGTGCCCCTGTTCGCGATCTGCGGCAGCGCGTATCTGGTGGCGCTGGCGTTCATCCAGGTGATGATCCCGAAGCTCAAGCTGGCGGCGGAATGAGGAATTGGGGGAATGCGGCAGATCAAAGTTTGACCGCCGCCATGTGCAAAAGATAGCGCGGATTTGCAGCGTTATCGCACATCCGGAAGCGATCCATCAGGGCTTGCAACTCCTGCCGCAGCCGGGCTGCATCGGCTCCCGTCAGGCCGACGTCGAGCCATAGTTCAACGGCTTCATTCTGCTGGTCGGGGTCAGTCACAAGATCGGCGCGAGGTCGGACGCCATCGTGCCGGAAGCATATCCCCTGAAGCGATCTGTTCAAATTCTGGTCAAGCAGGTCCCGCAGTTTCCGCGTGAATGCAGTGCCCGGCATTTCGTCGACCAGCTCTGCAGCCACAAAGAACGATTTCGCCACCGCACGATAGAATTTTACCGCCCGCCCGGACCGGGGCTGTTCTCGCGTGATCTGGATCAGGCCCAGTCGCATACACTGCGAGACATGATAGTGTAGCAGGCTGAGCGGCAGCTGGGTTGCAGATGCCAGTTCGCTCATCGACATGTCACCTGCCATGAGGGTTTGTACGATCCTGCGCTGACGGGGAGATGCAAAGGCTGCGGCGGCTGCTCGCTCCGTTACATGCATATGTTCACGCATCGAATGCCTCCTGGGCTGACCATCATCAAGCTCGCCTAGTTCAAGACCATGTATAGAATTTGAAGTTGGTGCTCGTCAAAGCTGGTGATCCTCTATGGGAGACAAAATTGTGCGTTTGATTCGACCGATTTCAGCCATGCTCATCACGGCATTGCTGGCCTGTCCCGGGGCTGGTGCCACCGCCACCCCACAAGCACTGGACGACGATGCGTTGCGCGCGTGCTTGGCGGGCGTTGCAGCCCCTTCGTCCTTCTCTGGCGTCATGGCCGTGACGCGACCGGGCGGCACTGTATCCTATGCGCAAGGCCTGACGGCCGGGGCCGGAAGCACCGCCATTGCAAGCGATGCCCGGTTCAATCTGGGATCGGCCAGCAAGATGTTCACGGCGGTGGCCGTGGCCCAGTTGGTAGACGCAGGCAAAGTCAGCCTGGATGATCCGATCAGGAACCATGTCGATGGCCTGACGCCCGGCGCTGGCGCTGTGACCGTCCGGCAGTTGCTGACGCACAGCAGCGGGCTGGGCAACTTCTTCACGCCGGACAATCTGCCGGCTCTCGAGGCCGCGAGAAGCCTTTCTGATCTGAAGCCTCTGGTCGTGCGCGAACGACCGGAATTTCCGCCCGGCTCGCGCGTCCAGTATTCAAACTCCGGTTTTCTCCTGCTGGGCCTCATGATCGAGCATGTCAGCGGAGAGAGCTATGAAGACTATCTCCAGCGGCATATCTTTGCGCCATCAGGCATGACGGCATCCAGCACGCTGCCCGGCAGCGACACCGAACGCGCCGTTGGAATGACCAACATGCCTGAAATGCTGCTTCCGCCGCCCGGCGGCGCACCCGGACAGCACGCCGGGCCGCCCGGACCTCCACTGGGACCACCGCCTGGACCACCGCCCGGAATGCCTGGCGGGCCCAATGGAATGCAGATGCCACCACCCGGCCCGCTTCGCCCTGCCGTGGAAGCCGCACTGGTCGGAAATTCGGCAGGCGGGGCCTATAGCAATGCAGCGGATATGCAGCGTTTCTTTGCATCTCTGGTGGCCGGAAAGCTGACCAGCGCCGCCATGCGTGATCGTCTGCTTTCCACGCAGATTGCGATGGATCCTGCCAGTCCCAACAGGCCTGCGGTTTCTCATGGCCTCGGCTTTGCAGTTGGCACGTACAACGGGCACCGATGGATGGGACACAATGGCGGAACTTTGGGGGTGAATGTCGAGACGGCGACGTTTCCCGACGATCAGACGACGATAGTGATCATGGCCAATCGCGACCCGCCAGTGGCAACCGATTTGATGCGCAAGGTGCGCGCAATTCTGTTTGATGGCGGGACCTGCACGTGATCAGGCCCCGTTGAAATCGGGCACCGCCCGCTCGCCCTCGCAACCCCGGCTAAGCAGCACGCTGGGGGAGGATTAAGGACAAGAAATAGGGCTCCGGACGATGCGCCCGGAGCCCCATTCTTTGCCCTGTGGCCCGAAGGGCTTATGTTATCCCTGAACCACTTAGCGCAGGCGGGCGCGGAAGCTGACGCCGAAGTAGCGATCGGCATCGCGCGGGATCTGCAGGCGCTGGCCGGCGCTGACGTTGAGCAGAGCGTACGCCTTGTCGGTGATGTTGCGCGCCAGGAAGCTAATGCGGTAGTTGTCTTGCGGATCCGAGAACCCGATGCTGCCGTTCCAGATGCCATAGGCCGCGATCGGGCCGGATTCGCCGAGGTCGGAGAACTGGCGGCTGACGTGGCGGAAGTCGGTGTCCAGATAGACCTTCACCGCGCCCAGATCACGCTCGTAGCTGGTACCGATCGTCCAGGTGAACTTCGGTGCCAGCGGCAGCTGGGTGCCGTTGCGGGCATCGGGCGCGTTGGTGGCGGGGTTGGGGTTGAAGCGCTTGACCGTGGCGTCGGCATAAGCGCCGCTCGCACGCAAAGTCCAGCCATCGACCGGCACTGCGAGCAGATCGATTTCAAAGCCTTCGCTCTTCACCGATCCGGCGTTGGTCAGGTTGGAGACGACCGCCCCGTTCAGCAGCACGAAGTTGTTCGCCTGGAAGCCGTCATAGGTGACGGTGAAGGCAGACGCGTTGACCTGAATGCGGTTGTCGAGGAACTGCGATTTGATGCCGATCTCGAACGCGTCGGAGGTTTCCTCGTCGATCGGGATCGCGTTGGTCGGCGCGGTGTGGTTGAAGAACACGTTGAACGCCGGGCCCTTGTAGCCGCGGGTGTAGCTGCCGTAGAGCATCACGTCTTCGGATGGCTTGAACTGCAGCGCGGCGCGACCTGAAAGGTTGCCGTTGCTGCTCTGGCCACGCGAAGTGTTGGTGCCGTTGCCGCCAGAGGCGATCGTGCCGCCGGCAGGTGCGCCGGAAACGCCGGGGCCAGTGGCCGGAAGGCCGGTGGTCGCGTTGATGCCCGGTGCGCGGGTGTGGACGAAGTCGAGCTCATCCCAGGTGTAACGCAGGCCGCCGATCAGCGCGAGCTGCTCGGTCAGGCGATAGGTCGCCTGGCCGAAGATCGCGTAGTTGCGCGACTTGACGTCGCTGAACGAGGTCGCGGTCGGGAACAGCGTGTTGGTGCGATCGTTCACGTTGCACGGACGGCCACCGGTGATCGGATCGATCGGCAGCGTCGAGCTGTTGCAGGTGATGTTGCGACGGGTGAAGTCCTGCTCGTTGTCCGAACCCCACAGGAAGCCGCCGATCTGGTAGAAGAACGGCTTGGACTGGTCCGATGCCAGGCGCACTTCGAGCGAGAGCTGTTCGGTGCGCACTTCGCCATTGTCGTGCAGTTCGCCGGTGCCGACGAGCGCGCGGGGGAGGAAGTCACCCTCGCGGATTTCGGTGTTCTCCCAGTTGCGATAGCCCGCGACGACGCTAAGCACATGGTCGGTCAGCACATCGAAATCGCCCGAAGCGGTGAGGCTCCACTGGCGGTCGAGGGTGCGGGTGACGAGGTTGTGGTTGACGAAGCGCTGGTTGACGCCGCGCGCCACGCCGCCGGGCAGGCCGAGCTCGCGATCGAGCACCGCGCCGCGGCTGACGCCGGTGACATCTGCACAGCAATCGTCATCGGCTTCGAAATAATCGGCGATGAAGCGGAAGCGCGAACCGCCGCTGTCGTAATCGAGGATCGCGCGCGCACCGTAATGCTCATAGCCGTTGATGGTGTTGCGACGGCCGCCGTTGATGTTGGTGATGTTGCCATCGAAGGTGCCGTAGAAGCCGGTGACGCGGCCGGTCAGGCCTTCGCCCAGCGGGCCGGAGAGCGATGCGCGCAGGCGGTATTCCTGGCCCTCGAACAGTTCGGCGCGCGCTTCGGCCTGCAAAGTGTCGGTGCCGCCCTTGGAGATGATGTTGACGAGGCCGGCAGACGCGTTCTTGCCGAACAATGTGCCCTGGGGGCCGCGCAGCACTTCAAGCCGCTCGGCGTCGACCAGATCCATGAACGCCTGGCCCGAGCGGCTGAGCACCACGCCATCGACCACGGTCGAGACGCTGGGTTCGGCTGCGACCGAGAAGGTGATGGTGCCGACGCCGCGCATCACGATGGCGCTGTTGGCGCTGGTGGTGCCCTTGCGGAAGGTAACCGAAGGAACGAGCTGGGTCAGCCCTTCCAGGCTGGTGACGCCGGTGGCTTCGAGCCGGTCAGCGGTGATCGCGGTGATCGAGATCGGCACATCCTGCACGTTCTCTGCGACCTTCTGCGCGGTCACGACGATTTCGGCGATCCCGCCGGTGTCTTCCTGCGCGGCATCCTGCGCGAAAGCGGGGGTGGCAAAGCCAAGCGACAGCGCGGTGGCGGACAGCGCCAGGGCGCGTGCGGACGGATACTTGGTGAACGTCATGTGTAACCTCTCCCTGCGAGAATGCGGTCGTAGCGGGGGCTTGCCGCCCCTTGATATGGTCGCCGCGATTGCCCCTTGATCTGCTATGACTGTCCCGATATGTCAAGCGGTGTCAGAAAAACGGGCGGAGGCTGCGGCCAATCTGCCACAGTCCCGGCTGCGGGGTGAGGATAATAGCTTGAAACTGCGGCTGGACGCCGGAAATGACGGGTTCGATCTCCGCTTCGGGGATCATGTGGTGTTGCGTCACCGCCAATCCTGTCCTGCGGTGGTCATGGCGCGGGGCAACCCCGATATCCTGATGATTCGCGGCAATTTCCGCATTTCCGATTCTCCTGAAGGTGCCATTGCACCTGCGGGTTGGCGCACCTGCTATCAGGGCGTCGAACTGCTCGACGGCGATGTGCCCGTTGTGCGGATCGAGCTGGCCGGGAGCATGCTAAAGCTGCGCGCGCTGATCCAGGGCTATGACCGGCTGCGCGTCAATTTTCACGCCGAGCCCGGCGAGACCGTCTGGGGCGGCGGCGAGCAGATGAGCTATCTGGCGCTGAACGGCCGCGCCTTCCCGATCTGGACCAGCGAGCCCGGTGTCGGCCGCGACAAGTCGACCGAGCTCACGCGCATCATGGACGCCGACGGCATGGCGGGCGGCGATTACTGGAACACCAATTATCCGCAGCCGACCTTCCTCACCTCGCGCTGGCTGGCGGTGCATCTCGATGCCAGCAGCTACAGCGTGCTCGATTTCACCGATCCTGAAACCCATGCGGTCGATGTGTGGAGCGGTGCGGCGACGTTCGAGATATTCGCCGACACCGGCCCGACAGGCCTGGTCGCGCAGCTTTCCACGCGCTTCGGGCGGCAGCCGCAATTGCCCGACTGGGCGATCGGCGGCGCGATCGTCGGGCTGAAGTCTGGCGCGTCGAGCTTCGAGAGGCTCGAGCGGTTCATCGAGGCTGGCGCTGCGGTTTCCGCTGTGTGGTGCGAGGACTGGGCAGGGGTCCGCGAAACGACCTTCGGACGCCGCCTGTTCTGGGACTGGCACAGCGGCGCGCGCAGCGCAGAGCGCTATCCCGATCTCAAGGCGCGCATCGATGATCTCCATGCACGCGGCATCCGCTTCATGGCTTATGCAAACCCGTATATCGCGGTGGATGGCGAGCTGTACGAGGAAGGGCGCGCAGGTAAGCACTTCTGTCTGAAGCGCGACAGCGACGAAGTGTACCTCGTCGATTTCGGCGAGTTCGATTGCGGCGTTGTCGATTTCACCCGCGCGCAGACCCGCGCTTGGTTCGCCGAACGCGTGCTGGGCCGCGAGATGCTCGATATCGGGATCGATGGCTGGATGGCCGATTTCGGTGAGTATCTGCCCACCGACCTCAGGCTTGCCGACGGTTCCGACCCGATGGAAGCGCACAATCTGTGGCCGGTGTTGTGGGCCGAGGTCAACGCGCGTGCGGTCGAAAGCCGGGGACGCACCGGCGATGCGGTGTTCTTCATGCGCGCAGGCTTTTCGGGCGTTCAAGCGCATTGCCCGTTGCTGTGGGCGGGCGACCAGTCGGTCGATTTCACCCGGCACGATGGCATCGGGACGGTGATCACCGGCGCACTTTCGGCCGGGCTGGTGGGTAATGCGTATAGCCATTCGGATTGTGGCGGCTACACCTCGCTGCACGGCAACATCCGCACCACCGAACTGATGCAGCGCTGGTGCGAACTTTCGGCCTTCGCGCCGGTGATGCGCAGCCACGAGGGCAACCGCCCCGACGACAATCTGCAATATGACAGCAATGCCGAATTGCTCGCCTGCTTCGCACGCTGGAGCCAGGTGCACGCGCACCTTGCCCCTTATGTCCGCCAGCTGTGCGCCGAGGCCAGCGAGGCCGGGCTCCCTACGCAGCGGCCCTTGTTCCTGCATTACCCCAATGATGCTGCACTCTTTACGGTGCAGGACCAGTTTCTCTACGGTGCCGACCTGCTGGTGGCACCAGTGATCGAGCAGGGGGCGCTGCAGCGCCAGGTCATCCTTCCGGGCGAACGGCCTTGGCGGCATGTCTGGACGGGCGAGGATTTCGCCCCCGGGGTTCACGACATCCCTGCTCAGATCGGTCAGCCACCGGTGTTTTACCGCCCGGACAGCGACTTTGCCGCGCTGTTCGCGGGGCTGAAAGGGGTGCTGGAGGAATGAGCGAGCGAGCCAACATCAAGGACGTGGCGGCGCGGGCGGGGGTTGCGGTCAAGACCGTCAGCCGGGTGCTCAACGGCCACCCCTATGTCAGCACCGAGACCCGCACCCGGGTCGAGGACGCGATGCGCGCGCTCGATTTCCGCCCCAGCGTCGCCGCGCGCATATTGTCGGGCGGCAAGTCGAACCAGATCGCGCTGATCTACGACAACCACAGCCCCTATTACATGTTCCAGATCCAGACCGGCTGCTGGGACTTCTGCCGCGCCAACCATATCCGGCTGCTCGCCCAGCCGGTCGATGTCGCCGATCCCGATGTCGGCGAGCAGGTGCGGGGCCTTGTCACCGAAACGCATGTCGATGGCATCATCCTGTCCTCGCCGGTGACCGATTGCGACCCGGTGCTGCGCGCGCTCGAGGCGCTCGATGTGCCCTTCGTGCGGATTTCGCCCGGCACCAATCACGCGCTGACGAGTTCGGTGTTCATGGACGATGCCCAGGCCGCCGATGACATGACCACCCATCTGATCAATGCCGGGCACCGCCGCATCGGCTTCATCAAGGGCCACCACAATCACATGGCCTCCGACGACCGGCTTTTCGGCTATCGCCGCGCGCTCGACCGGGCGGGGTTGCCGTACGATCCGGTGCTGGTGTGCGATGGCGAGTTCGATTTCGATTCGGGCGTACGCGGCGGGCGGATGCTGCTCGATCTACCGCAGCGGCCCAGCGCGATCTTCGCCTCGAACGACGACATGGCCGCGGGCGTGCTTGCCGTCGCGCATGATCGCGGAATGGTCGTGCCCGCGCAGCTTTCGGTTGCGGGCTTCGACGATACCACGCTGGCGCGCACCGTCTGGCCGCCGCTCACCACCATCCATCAGCCGATGATCGAGCTGGCGCGCACCGCCACCGAGATCCTGATTGCCGGTGGCGATATCTCGCATCGCCGCCTTCCCCACACCCTAATCGAACGCGCCTCGGTGGCGCCCCCTGACAGGACTTTTTCATGAGTGAATTGCCAATGCCTCCTGCCTTCCGTCCGCTTGGGCGCAGCGATATCGCGGTGTCCCCGATTGCGTGGGGCATGTGGCGGCTTGCCGACAATGGCCGCAGCGTTGCCGAGGCTACGACGCTGGTGCACGCCGCGCTCGACGCCGGTATCAATTTCCTCGACACCGCCGACATTTATGGCTTCAACGGCTCGGGCGGTTTCGGCGATGCCGAGGCGCTGCTGGGCGAGGTGATCGCAGCGGAGCCCGGCCTGCGCGACCGCATGGTGCTCGCCACCAAGGGCGGCATCCTGCCGCCGCTGCCATACGACCAGAGCGGCGACTATCTGCGCAAGGCGATCGACGATTCGCTGCGCCGCCTCAAGGTCGACATGGTCGATCTGTGGCAGATCCACCGTCCCGACATCCTCGCGCACCCGCAGGAAACCGCGCGCGTGCTCGATGACGCGGTCTCGTCGGGCAAGATCCGCACCATCGGCGTGTCGAACTTCACTGTCCACCAGATCGCCGCGCTCGATCATTTCCTCGCCGAAAAGCTGGTCACCACCCAGCCCGAGATCAGCCCGCTGCGGATCGATTGCTTCGAAAATGGCGAACTCGACCAGGCGATGATGCTCGGCCTGACCCCGATGGCGTGGTCGCCGCTGGGCGGCGGGCGTCTGGCTGCGCCTGAAACCCCGCAGGATATCGCGGTTGCAGCAGCGCTCGATGCGGTGGCCGGGGCGCAGGGCGTCTCGCGCACCGTCGCGGCTTATTCCTGGCTGATGGCGCATCCGGCGGGGATCGTCCCGATCATCGGGTCGCAGCAGCCCGGCCGCATCGCCGAGGGCGCACAGGCGCTCAAGGTGCGCTGGACGCGGCAGGACTGGTACGCGGTGCTCGTCGCCGCGCGCGGTGTCCCGCTGCCCTGAGGCGCGCACCGATCGGCCGCGTGCGCGCCTGCGCCGTGGCAGCATGAATATCGCGACGACGGGCTGGCCCCGTCGACAGAACACAAGTTTCTGCAAGGAGAGTCATCATGACTGAACAGAATTGCGAGATTTCCTGGTTTTCGGCGCTGTGCGACGATGACTATGAATTCCTCGGCGTGCCCGACCCGTATCTCAAATCAAGCTGGGAGCACTGCCGCAACATCGTGCTGCGCGCTGAAGAGGGCGGGTTCGACAACATCCTGCTGCCATCGGGCTATGCATTGGGGCTGGACACCACTGCGTTTGCCGCAGCTGTCGCCACCCAGGTCCGCCGCATCAAATTGCTCTGGGCGACGCGGATGGGCGAGGACTGGCCGCCGCAGCTCGCGCGCCGCATCGCGACCCTGGACCGCATCCTCGGCCCCAATGCCGCAGGCACTGGCGGACGGCTCAACGTCAACATCATTTCGTCCGACATGCCCGGCGAGAAGATCGAGTCCGGTCCGCGCTATGCCCGCGCGACCGAGATCATGAAGATCGTGAAAACCCTGCTCAACGGCGAGCATCTCGATTTCCAGGGCGAGTTCTACCAGCTCGAACTCGATCCCCCGCGCATCGGCACGATCTCGGGCAAGTGCCCCGCCTTCTATTTTGGGGGCCTCAGCCATGATGCGCGCGAGTGCGCTGCGGAAGCATCCGACGTCTATCTGATGTGGCCCGACACGATGGACAAGGTCCGCGAAAACATCGCCGACCTGACCGCGCGCGCCGCGCGTTATGGCCGCACGCTCAAGTTCGGCTATCGCGCGCATGTCATCGTCCGCGAGACCGAGGACGAGGCGCGCGCCTATGCCGACCGGCTGCTGTCCAAGCTCGACGACGAGGCGGGCAGGGCGATCCGCGAACAGTCGCTCGATGCCAAGAACTTCGGCGTCCAGCGTCAGCAGGAGCTGCGCGGCGCGGCCGATGGCGATGGTTTCGTCGAGGAAAACCTGTGGACCGGGATCGGCCGGGCGCGCTCTGGCTGCGGGGCTGCGATCGTCGGTACCCCTGATCAGGTGCTGGCCAAGCTGCGCGCCTATCAGGCCGAGGGCATCGAGGCGTTCATCCTCTCGGGCTATCCGCACATGCAGGAAGCCGATATGTTCGCGCGTTACGTGCTGCCGCATATCCAGCATGGCCCGCTGAACATCTGATGGAGCAAGGCTTGCCCGGCGAACCTGCGATCTTCGACGTCGCCGTCATCGGGGGTGGCGTCAACGGCACCGGCATCGCGCGCGATGCCGCCGGGCGCGGCGCGAAGGTGCTGTTGCTCGAGGCGCAGGATCTTGCCAGCGGCACCTCGTCAAACTCGAGCAAGCTGATCCACGGGGGCTTGCGCTATCTCGAGCATTACGAGTTCGCCCTGGTGCGCGAGGCGCTGGGCGAGCGCGAGAAGCTTTGGAAAATCGCGCCGCACATCATCTGGCCGATGCGCTTCGTGCTGCCCTGGGTGAAGGGTCTGCGTCCGCGCTGGCTGCTCAGGCTCGGGCTGTTCCTCTATGACCATCTGGGGATGCGCAAGCTGCTGCTTGCCACCGAGACGATCCGGCTCGACCGGCATCCGGCTGGAGCACCGCTCAAGCCTGAATTCAAGCACGGCTTCGTCTATTCGGACGGCTGGGTCGATGATGCCCGGCTGGTGGTGTTGAACGTGCGCGACGCGGCGGATCATGGCGCCGAGGTGCACACCCGCTGCCCGGTGAACAAGCTCGAGCGCGAAGGCGCCCTGTGGCGCATCGAAACGGCGAAGGGCAGCTTCACCGCACGCTCGGTGATCAATGCCGCCGGGCCTTCGGTGCTCGGCATCCTGGGCCGGAGTGGCGAGACGCCCAAACAGTCGATCCGCCTGGTGCGCGGGTCGCACATCGTGGTGCCCAGGCTGTTCGATCACCCGTTCCCCTATTTTTTCCAGCTGCCCGATGGCCGCATCTTCTTTGCGATCCCCTATGAGCAGGACTTCACGCTGATCGGCACCACCGACCGCGATCACACGCCCGGCGAGCCGATCGTCGCCAGCGACGAGGAAATCGCCTATCTGTGCGAGGGCGCGAGCCGGTTCTTCGCCAAGCCCGTGACGCCATCGCAGGTCGTGTGGAGCTATTCGGGTGTGCGGCCTTTGGTCGACGACGGATCGGGCAAGCCCGAAGCCGCGACGCGCGGCTATCGGTTCGACGTCAGCGAGCCCCAGGAAGGCGCGCCGATCCTCTCGGTGTTCGGCGGCAAGATCACCACTTTCCGCACGCTGGCGCAGGAGGCGGTCGACCGCATGGCCGAGCGTATCCCGGCGCTCGCAGGTGCGCACTGGACCGACACGAGGCCGCTGCCTGGCGGCGATTTCGGGGTGGACGATGTCAACCGGCAGATCACCAATCTGCGCGCGCGCTACCCGTTCCTGGAAGCAAAATGGGCCGACCGCCTGATCCGCTCTTATGGAACGCTGGCCACCACGGTGCTGGGCGATGCGACCAGCCTGGCAGACTGTGGCGAGCATTTCGGCTACGGCCTCACGACACGCGAAGTGCGCTATCTGATCGCCAACGAATGGGCGCGCGAGGCCGATGACGTGCTTTGGCGGCGCACCAAGCTGGGCCTGCGCCTCTCAGCATCCGAGCAGGACAATCTGCGCAGCTTCTTCACCAAGGAAACCATGTCATGACACCGCGTATCGTCGCCATCGGCGGCACCGTCTCCGCCGGCAGCACCACCGAGCTCACGCTGCGCACCGCGATGGCGAGCGCGGCGGCGCACGGCGCCGAAGTGCAGCTGTTCGACGGGGCCTATCTCGCCGCGCTGCCGCATTACCGCAGCTCCGCGCACGCGGGCGCCGAGGGCAGTGAACTGGTCGAGGCCGTGCGCCACGCCGATGGCCTGCTGCTCGCAGCGCCCGGCTATCACGGCACGATCTCCGGACTGGTCAAGAATGCGCTCGATTATCTCGAGGACCTGTCCAAGGACAGCCGGCCCTATCTCGATGGCCGCGCGGTCGGGCTGATCGCGACCGCTTATGGCGACCAGGCGACGATGAGCACGATGCAGACGCTGCGCAGCATCGTCCATGCGCTGCGCGGCTGGCCGACCCCGATGGGGGCGACGATCCGCACCTTTCCCGGGCTGTTCTCGGTCGATGGCGAATGCCTTGACGACCGCGCGCGGCTGCAGCTCGAGCTGGTCGGCCAGCAGGTGGTACACGGTGCGATGAGCCTCTCTGCGATGGCAAAGGCTGGCGCATGAGCGGGGTGCAACCTGCGCTGGACGCACTGGCCCGGGGCGAGGTGATCATCGTCACCGGCGATCGCTTCCGTCGCGGCGACATGGATTTCTGCGTCGCAGCCCATCACGCCAGCGCCGATGCGATCAACTTCCTCGCCACCCATGGCCGCGGGCTGATCTGCCTCGCGATGCGGCAGGACCGCGCCGAGCAACTGGGGATCAGCCTGATGAACCCCGGCACCGAGCGCCAGTCGGGCAGGCCGCTGGGTCGATCGATCGAGGCCGCAGAAGGCGTCACCACCGGCATTTCCGCCGCCGACCGCGCGCAGACCGTCAAGGTCGCGATCCAGCCCGATGCGACCTCTGAGCACATCGTCTCGCCCGGGCATGTCTTTCCGCTGATCACCGCGCCGGGCGGGGTGCGGGAACGCGCCGCAGCCGCTGAAGCCGCGGTCGATCTGTGCCAGCGCGCTGGCGTCGGCGATGCGGCGGTGATCTGCGCGATCATGCGCGACGATGGCGAGATGGCCCGGCCTGCCGACATTGCCGATCTGGTGGCGCGGTTCGGCCTTGCGGTCGCCAACATTGACGATCTGCTGGAAATCGCGGAACCGGGCGCGCAACGATAAAACAACCGGGGATGGGGCCTGAAGCATGACTGACAACCGTTTCCTGCTGGTGCTCGACGAAGGCACCACGTCGACGCGCGCGATCCTGTATTCGCTGACCGGTGACATGATCGCGACGTCGCAGCAGGACATCACCCAGCATTATCCCGCGCCGGGCCTGGTCGAGCACGACGCTGCCGAGATTTGGGACAAGACGCTGCAGTGCGCGCGGGCGATGGTCGAGCGGGCAGGGGGTGCAGAAACGATCGAGGCGATCGGCGTCACCAACCAGCGCGAGACCGTGGTGGCGTGGGACCGCAGCACCGGCAAGCCCTTGTGCCGCGCGATCGTCTGGCAGGACCGCCGCACCGAAGCGCAGTGTCGCCGCTTGCGCGATGCGGGGCACGAGCCTGCGATCCAGACCGCCACCGGGCTGCTGCTCGACCCGTATTTCTCGGCCACCAAGATGGCGTGGGTGCTCAAGAACGTCGAAGGCGCCGCGACTTTGGGCGACCGGCTGGCGTTTGGCACGGTCGAAAGCTGGCTGGTGTGGAACCTCACCGGCGGGCTGCACATTACCGATGTCTCCAATGCCAGCCGCACCTCGCTGTTCCCGCTGACCGCCAGCTCCTGGGACGAGGGACTGTGCGACCTGTTCGGCGTCCCGGGCGCCGCACTGCCCGAGATCGTGCCGAGTGCCGGCGTATTCGGGACGACGAAACCTGAACTGCTGGGCGCGGCGATCCCGATCACCGGGCTTGCCGGCGACCAGCAGGCCGCGACCATCGGCCAGGGCTGCTTCGCGCACGGCCAGACCAAGGCGACCTTGGGCACTGGCGCGTTCGTGCTCGCCAACATGGGCCAGACCCCGCCGAAGTCCGAGCACCGGCTGCTCGGCACGGTGCTGTGCGAAGTCGGTGGCACGCGGACGTTTGCACTCGAGGGATCGGTTTTCGTCGCCGGAAGCCTGGTCAAATGGCTGCGCGACAGCATCGGCATGCTGGGCAATGCGGCTGAGAGCGAGGCGCTGGCCCGGTCGGTGCCCGATAGCGGCGGCGTGGTCGTGGTTCCTGCGCTGTCAGGCCTCGGCGCGCCCTATTGGCTGCCCGATGCGCGCGGCAGCATCATCGGGCTGTCGTTCGCGACCACGCGCGCGCACATCATCCGCGCGTCGCTCGAATCGGTCGCCAATGTGTTCCACGATCTGGCGCGCGCCTTTGCTGCCGATGGCGCGGGCTGGTCGGTGCTGCGGCTGGATGGCGGCATGAGCGCCAACGACTGGCTGGCGCAGGATATCGCCGATGTGCTGGCAATCCCGTGCGAGCGCCCCGCCGATGTCGAGACCACCGCGCGTGGTGCCGCGATCCTCGCGGCGGTGGGCACAGGGCATTATGCTTCGCTCGAGGATGCCAAGGTCATGGTGTCGAGCACCCAGGTGTTCGAACCCTGGATGGAAGCGCAAGCGCGCGATACCCGGCTCAAGCATTGGAAAACCGCGCTGGGGATCTGACTAGCGGCCGGGCATCCCGATCTCGGCCAGCAGCCGCGGCATCTGCTGCTTGAACGGGAAGAACCCTTTCCTGGCGTGCGGCCAGAAGATGTCGTCCCATTCGCGGCGGACCTGCACCAGCGGAATGCCTTCGGCGGCGAGCACTGGTGCTGCCTGCGTGAGCGCGTCGGCGACCGGCCCCACCGGCGCAAAGGCCGTGACGACCTGTTGCGCGCCCGAGCCATGTGCCGCTCCGATCAGCGTGGCGGCATCCAGCCGGGCGGCCGGATTGGCGCTGCACCCGAAATGGTCGGTTACCCGCATGCCCGCATCGGCGGATGCAGCGCGCACGAATTCGCGCGCGCCATCGCCCCACAACAGGCTGGCATCGTTGACGATCAGCGCAGCACGCCAGTCGGCATCGCGCGGCAAGGCCGATTCCGGGTGCATATCCTCCGGCGTCACCAGCAGCAGCGCAGGCGTGCGCGGGTTGAGGGGCGCCAGCTGCGGCATCGGCTGCGCGGGCTCCATAGCAGCCTCGCTCAGCGGTTCAGCCTGCTCTGCCAGCCCCTTGGGTGCAAAGCGGCCGTTGGTGTAGCGCGCGATATTGTCGGCGGTGGCAAGATAGGTCTTGCCCGCTGTCTGCAGCCCCGCGACCCAGCGCCACGACAGGGTGTTGCTCGCCGCATCCGCATCGATCAGATGCCGCAGGAAGAAGTCCGCGCCCAGCGCCCAGGGCAGCCTCAGCGTGAAAATCCAGATCGAGGCGAACCACATCCGCGCATGGTTGTGCAGATATCCGGTGGCGACGAGCTCTCGCGCCCAGTCGTCGAAACCCTCGATGCCGGTGCGTCCCGCTTCGGCGTCCGCGATCGCGCGGGTGTCACGGAATGCCTCGCGCTGCCGGTCGCGCTCGGCCACAAACCTAGCCCACACCTGCGGCCGCATCTCGAGCCAGCCCTTCCAGTAGGTGCGCCAAAGCACCTCCTGCACGTATTTCTCGCAAGCGTGCAGCGAATGCTCCGCCAGCACTGCGCCTGCGGTCTCCTGCTCGATCAGCAACCGGTAGCGCAGATAGGGCGACAGCCGGGAGACCGCCGCAGGGGCGTCCGGGCCGGGGTCGGTGTTGCGACCCATCGCATAATCGGCCCCGGCGTGCGGCACGAAGGCAGCCAGCCGGTTGAGCCCGGCGGTGCGGGTCGGCGGGAACAGCGGTGGCTCTCTCATCGCCTGGCGAGCAGCCTTTGCAGCCGTGGCCGCACCACCAGAAACCGCTGATACAGCCATTCGAGCCCCTTGAGGATCACCGGATTGCGCGCAGCCACTCCCAGCGGTTTGAGCACCGGGATCGCGCGCCACATCGCGGCAAACGCCGCCGCGCCCGACAGCATCACGCCGTTCTCGCGCGCATGGAACCGAGCGAGCAGATCGCGCCGGTCGATCGGGCAGACCGAATCGGGTGTCGATACGTCGACAAAGGCAATCGCCCCGCGCCGGTCCAGCCGCCGCATCAGCGCTATCTCGCGCAGGCACAGGGGGCAGGCGCCATCGAACCACACGGTCACCGCCGCTGCATCGGCGTCGCTCGGGATCGGATGGGCAAGGGGTGCGGTCATCCCAAGCATATAGGGCAGACATCTCGACATGCCATAGCCTTGCCCTGATCCCAAGCTGCCCTATAACCCGCAGCATGTTGACCCGTACCCTCGTTCTCGCCGCAGCTTTGTGCGCCGTCCCCTTCACCAGCGTCCTTGCGCAGCCGGCGATGACGGTCGATCCCGACCGGCTGACCGAGACTGTGCGCACGCTCGCCTCCGATGTGTTCGAGGGCCGCGCGCCCGGAACGCGCGGAGAGGAGCGGACGCTCGGCTATCTGATCGCGCGGTTCGAGGCGCTGGGGCTTGAGCCTGCAGGCACCGATGGCGGCTGGCTGCAGAAGGTGCCGCTGCTCCACACCCGGCTGGGCACGCCTGAAAGGCTCGGCTTTGCGAGCCCCAAGGGCGCGATCGATCCGGTGCTGGCGCAGGACATCTATCTCTCCACCATCCGCCCGGACGATGCCGCGCGCATCGCCGACGCGCCCGTCGTGTTCGTCGGCTATGGCGTAAAGGCGCCCGAGCGCGGCTGGGACGATTTCAAGGGTGCCGATCTCAAGGGCAAGGTCGCGGTGTTCCTGATCAACGATCCCGATTTCGCAGCTAAGCCCGGCGAGCCTGCCGCGGGCAAGTTCGGCGACCGGACGATGACCTATTATGGCCGCTGGACCTACAAGTTCGAGGAAGCCGCGCGCCAGGGCGCGGTTGCCGCGCTGATCGTCCACAATGCTGCAGGTGTCGGCTATGGCTGGAACGTCGTGATCAGCCCGGGCGGCGAGAATTACGATATCGTCCGCCCGGCCGAGCAACTGACCAGCCTGAAGCTGCAGGGCTGGCTGTCGGCGGAGATGTCTGCAAGGCTGTTTGCGGCTGCTGGGCTGGATCTGGCGAAGCTCGAAGTCGCCGCGCGCGCGCCGGGCTTTCGTCCGGTCGAGCTAAAGGGCGTGACCCTGGGCGCGGATATTCCCGTGACCCCGGAGGTCGTCGACAGCCACAATGTGCTCGCCAGGATTCCCGGCACCACCCGACCCGACGAGATTGTGATGTATGGCGCGCACTGGGATGCCTATGGCGCGGGCAAGCCCGATGCTGAAGGTCGCATCTATCGCGCCGGGGCCAATGACGATGCGCTGGGCATCGCCGGCATGTTCGAGATTGCGCGCGCGATGAAGGCCGGACCCGCAGCGCAGCGCAGCGTCGTCTTCGGCGCGTGGACGGCGGAAGAACGCGGGCTCCTCGGCTCCGAATATTATGCCGCCAATCCGCTGTTCCCGATGGACAAGACCGTCGCCAATCTGGGGCTCGACATCCTGCAGACTGCAGGCGCTGCCAATGATGTCGTGCTGGTCGGCCGGGGACAGAACACGCTGGAGGATGACATGGCGCGGGTTGCCGCGACCCAGGGCCGCACTGTGACGCCCGAGAGCCTTCCCGAGCGCGGGCTGTTCTATCGCGCCGACCATTTCTCGTTCGCCAAGCGCGGCGTCCCGGTGATGCTGCTGATGGGGATTGCGGGCGCGGCGAACCTCAAGCAGGGCGGGGTGGCCGCGGGGCAGGCGTGGATCGATGCCTATACCGGCAAGTGCTATCACCAGGCGTGCGATGCCTGGGGGCCTGACTGGAACCTCGACGGCGCGGTGCAGGATATCGAGCTGATCGGCGTGATCGGTGCGGAGCTCGCCAACTCAAGCCGCTGGCCGCAATGGAAGGCAGGGTCCGAATTCAAGGCCATCCGCGACAAGGCGGGCGTGCCCAAGCAGTAAGTCAGGCGAGGCGGTCTGCGGAGATGACGTGGCGCCCCGGTGGTGCGGCCACCGCTGCCTCGATCAGCGCGCTGGCGATATTCTCGGCAGGGCTGATCCGCCAGCCACGCGGGAGCACCGGGCCGAACACGCGCAGGATCGCCTCGGACACGCGCTCTGCTGGCCGGAACTCGTCGCGGTCTCCGCCGATCAGGCCGGGGCGCACGATCGTGTAGCTGGGAAAATCGAGCGCGGCGATGCTGGCCTCGACCTCGCCCTTGGTGCGGTTGTACAGCAGCCGCGAGCCTGCATCTGCGCCGATCGCGGACACCAGCGCAAAGGCCTGTGCGCCTTGTGCTCGCGCGGCCTGTGCGACGGCCAGCGGATAGTCATGGTCGACTCGGAAGAATGCCGCATCCGACCCCGCCTTGGCCCGCGTGGTCCCGAGCGCGCAGATCACCGCGTCGCAGCGCCACCAGTCGGCATCCTGCGGCAGCGCATCGTAATCGACGATGGGGTTGGTGAGCCTGGGGCTAGTCGGCAATGCACTGCGGGTAGGAGAAATGACCTGGCCAATGCGCGGATCGTCCAGCGCTTTGGCAAGGACGATGCGGCCCACGAGCCCGGTGGCGCCTGCGATGAGGAGGGTGGTCATGTGGCTATCCAATCAGCAAAACGGGCAGCGTGGCAAGCGCTACCGGTAATAGCAGGCAGCCATGGCCGCTACCAGCTGCGGCCCTACGGGATGGGCCCGATCGTCGGGGTGCCGCCGGATACGGCAAAGCCCCAGCGGGTCGGACGCTGGGGTTAGCATGATATCGACAAGGAAAATGGTGGAGCCTAGCGGGATCGAACCGCTGACCTCTACACTGCCAGTGTAGCGCTCTCCCAGCTGAGCTAAGGCCCCATATGCGCCGGGGAAAAGTCACTCCGGCGCTGAGAAGGACAGCCCTTTAGTCGAGCCGTCCGGTGGTGGCAAGGGGCAAAACGCTGCCCCCGCCACCTAAAGTTCGCGAACCGGAAATCTCAGCTTTCTTCGTCCTTGTCGTCGGCTGCTGCGACGCCCAGGTCGTCGTCTCCGCCCAGGTCGACATCGTTGTCCGGCGAATCGCCGTCCTCGTCGATGTCCAGATCCTCGTCGGCAAGATCCACGTCCTCCTTCTCGATGACCTTCTTCTTTTCTTCCTCGAAGGGCAGCGGCTGCTTGGACTTGAGCACGGGCTCGGGGGTCCAGCTGTTTCCGCAGTTGATGCAGGATACAGGGTCGTCCTTGCCAAGGTCATAAAAGCGGGTGCCGCATTTCGGGCAGCTGTGCTTGGCGCCCCATTCAGGCTTGATCATGAATAATGCCTCAGGTTCAATAACATCATAGATGTAAGGAGAAGGTTGCATATTTCCAGCCCGCAGCGCGGGTGCGCCGCAACAGGAAAATCGGCGTGCGCCTTGCCATAGCTTTATGCCGCTGTCAAAAGCTGCGTCGCAATTCACCTCTGGCAGCCCCATGCCCAACCGGAATTTGTTTCATCCCATGGCCCATTCAGCAGACCAGGCACCGGTCCCGCGCCGTTTCGCGCGATCCGGGCCGCTCACCGGCACCATTCGCGTGCCCGGCGACAAGTCGATCTCCCATCGCGCGCTGATGCTGTCTGCGCTGTGCGTCGGCCAGAGCCGGATCTCGGGGCTGCTCGAGGGAGAGGACGTACTTGCCACGGCGGCCGCAATGCGCGCGATGGGCGCGCGGATCGAGCGCGGCGCAGATGGCATCTGGACGGTGCACGGCGTGGGCGTGGGCGGGTTGATTCAACCGGCCCAGGCGCTCGACATGGGCAACAGTGGCACCTCGACGCGGCTGCTGATGGGGCTGGTCGCGAGCCACCCGATCACCGCGATGTTCACCGGCGATGCATCGTTGAGCCGCCGTCCGATGGCGCGGGTCACCGATCCGCTGGGCGAGATGGGGGCGGAATTCAACGCGAGCCCCGGCGGCACGCTGCCGCTGATGGTGCGCGGGATCAGCCCTGCGGTGCCGATCAGCTACCGGCTGCCGGTCGCCTCGGCACAGGTGAAGTCCGCGATCCTGCTCGCCGCGCTCAACACGCCGGGCACCACGACGGTGATCGAGCCGGTGGCGACGCGCGATCACAGCGAAAAGATGCTCAAGGGGTTCGGCGCAGACCTGACCGTGGAGACCGATGCCGATGGCGTGCGCCATATCCATGTCACCGGGCCATGCGACCTGACCGCGCAGGACATCGAGGTGCCGGGCGATCCCTCGTCCGCCGCGTTCTTCATCGTCGCAGCATTGATCGTGCCGGGGTCGGACCTGACAATCGAGAATGTCGGCATGAACGTCACCCGCACCGGGATCATCACCGTGCTCGAGCAGATGGGCGGCCAGATCGAGCGGTTGAACGCACGCACCGTCGGCGGCGAGCCGGTCGCCGACCTGCGCGTGCGGGCGAGCGCTCTCAGCAGGATCACCGTCGATCCTGCGATCGTGCCCAGCATGGTCGACGAGTTTCCGGTGTTCTTCATCGCCGCCGCCATGGCCAGCGGCACCACGGTCACCAGTGGCCTCGACGAGCTGCGGGTCAAGGAATCGGACCGGCTGGCGACGATGGCGCGCGGGCTCGAGGCGATCGGCGTGGATGTCGAGGAGCGCGAGGATGGCCTTTTGATCACCGGCAGCGGCGGCGCATCCTTGCGCGGCGGCGGCCCGGTGGCGACCCTGCTCGACCACCGCATCGCGATGAGCTTTGCCGTGGCGGGGCTGGTCAGCGAGCAAGGCGTGGACGTGGATGACACTGCGCCGATCGCCACCAGCTTCCCCGATTTTCTGAACCTGCTCAGCCGCAGCACGGGCGCGGCATGAGCCCACTGGTGGCCGATATCCTCGGCGTGATGGGCAGCGTGCTGTTCATCGGCGCCTTTGCTTATGCCAACAAGGTCGAGAAGATCGACAAGTTGCTGTTCAACGCCGTCAATCTGGCAGGCGCGATCCTGTTGCTGACGTCGCTGTCGGTGCATTTCAATCTGGCAGCGACGATTCTCGAAACCGCATGGGCCGGGATCGCGCTGGTCGGCCTGGTCAAGGCGATCAGGGATCGGCGGGCAGGGGTGGACCGGGAGGGGACCAAGGGATGAGGCGCATGTTGATCACAGCGATGCTCGCCGTCGTGGGTACAGCGGGTGTGGCACTGCAGCCGGAAGCGTCCTCATCGCGCCTGGCCAAGGATGCCGAGATCGATGCAGCCCAGGCTGCGCCCATTGAAGGCTTTGCCAAGGGGGGGCGCTGGAATGAACCGTTCGATCCGTTCACCATTGCCGGCAACCTGCATTATGTCGGCACCGAGACGGTCAGCGCCTTTCTGATCACCACGCCGGAGGGGCATGTGCTGATCGATGGCGTGCTGGCGCAATCGGTCCCGCAGATCATCGCCAACATCAAGACGCTGGGCTTCGACATTGGCGATGTGAAGTACCTGCTCAACACCCACGCACACATCGATCACGCCGGCGGCCTTGCCGGGCTGCAGCGGGCGAGCGGCGCGCAGATGCTCGCCAGTGCCGCCGACAGGCCGTTTCTGGAGGCAGGCGCGATCGATCACGGACCCAGCCAGGGCATGCGCTTTCCGCCGGTGCGGGTTGATCGTGTGATCGGCGATGGCGAGGCCATCACGCTGGGTGGCACGACGCTGACCGCGCATATGACGCCGGGGCACTCGCCGGGGTGCACCTCGTGGTCAACCACGGTGAACGATGCGAACACGACACGCAGCGTGTTCGTGCACTGCAGCGCCACGGTTGCAGGGCAGTCGCTGGTGCCCGAAGCCTATCCCGGCATGGTTGCCGCGTATCGCAGCACCTTCGCCAAGGTGAAGGCGATGAAGGCCGATATCTTTCTGGCCAATCACGACAATTTCTTTGACTTGCACGACAAATGCAAACGGCAGATCGCCGGGGATGCAAGCGCGTTCGTGAACGGACAAGAACTGCAAAGCTTCAACACGCGCATGGCAGCACAGTTCGAGGCTGAGCTGGCCAAGCAGCAGGCGGCGCCGGAGGGGCAGCAGCCATGATCATCGCCGTTGATGGACCCACCGCCAGCGGCAAGGGAACGATCGCCAAGGCTCTCGCCGCGCATTTCGGACTGCCGCATCTCGATACCGGGCTGCTCTATCGCGCGGTCGGGGTGAACGCGGTGCGGCTGGGCGGTGACCCCGACAATCCGGACGAGGCGCTGGCAGGCTGCGCGTTCGATGACGCGCTGCTCGCCGACGCGCATCTGCGCTCTGAAACCGCAGGCGGGCTTGCCAGTCGCGCCTCGCGCCATCCTGCGGTGCGCGCTGCATTGCTCGAGCGGCAGCGCAGCTTCGCGCGGCAGCCGGGCGGCGCGGTGCTCGACGGACGCGATATCGGCACGGTGATCGCGCCCGAGGCGGACGCCAAATTGTTCGTCACCGCCAGCGTCGCTGCGCGGGCCGGGAGGCGGTGCAACGAGATGCTGGGCCGGGGCGAAGATGTGACGCTGGAAGAGATCGTCGCCGACCTTGCCGCGCGCGATGCGAGGGACTCCGGACGGTCGATCGCCCCGCTCAAGCCCGCCTGTGACGCGCTCTTGCTTGATACCAGCGATTTGACTATAGGGCAGGCCGTTCAAAGAGCCATAGAGCTGGTGAACGGCAGGACGCAGGGCGGACATTCGCCCCAGTCTTAGATGTTTCGATCATCGTGAACATCGCCCGCGCCGATATCGGCCCGCGCGATCGTTCGCGCTTTTCGCATATCTGTCTGCCGCCGCCGGAACACACGGTTTTTGGGCGCTTTCCGGTGCATTCGGCCCGGGGGGCAGGTTAGGCCAAGACCGCCGGAGACAACCGGCTGGCCGGACAAAACAGTTTAAGGAATACAGGATTTATGGCCTCTACGGCATTTCCCAGCCGCGATGATTTTGCGGCACTTCTCGACGAATCGCTTGGTGGCGGCGCAGCTGCCGATGGCGGTTTTGAAGGCCGCGTCGTCAAGGGCACGGTTACCGCGATCGAAAACGACAAGGCGGTCATCGATGTTGGCCTGAAGTCGGAAGGCCGCGTGGCCCTGCGTGAATTCGCAGCGCCCGGCCAGGACCACGGCCTCAAGGTTGGCGATGAAGTCGAAGTCTATGTCGACCGCATCGAAAATGCCGATGGCGAAGCGATGCTGTCGCGCGACCGCGCACGCCGCGAAGCTGCATGGGACAAGCTGGAAAGCGAATTTGGCGAAGGCAAGCGCGTCGAAGGCGTGATCTTCGGTCGCGTCAAGGGCGGCTTCACCGTCGATCTCGACGGCGCCGTGGCCTTCCTGCCCGGCAGCCAGGTCGACATCCGCCCCGTGCGCGATGTTACCCCGCTGATGGACATTCCGCAGCCGTTCCAGATCCTCAAGATGGACCGTCGCCGTGGCAACATCGTTGTCTCGCGTCGCGCCGTTCTGGAGGAAACCCGCGCAGAACAGCGCACCGGCCTCATCCAGTCGCTGGCCGAAGGCCAGATCATCGACGGTATCGTCAAGAACATCACCGATTACGGTGCGTTCGTCGATCTGGGCGGCATCGATGGCCTGCTGCATGTCACCGACATCAGCTACAAGCGCATCAACCACCCCAGCGAAGCGATCACCATCGGTGAGACCGTCAAGGTGCAAATCATCCGCATCAATTCGGAAACGCAGCGTATCTCGCTGGGCATGAAGCAGCTCGAAAGCGATCCGTGGGAAGGCGCCAGCGTCAAGTATCCCATCGGTGCCAAGCTCAGCGGTGCTGTCACCAACATCACCGAATACGGTGCATTCGTCGAACTGGAACCCGGCATCGAAGGCCTGGTCCACGTTTCGGAAATGTCCTGGACCAAGAAGAACGTCCACCCCGGCAAGATCGTTTCGACCAGCCAGGAAGTCGATGTCATCGTTCTGGAAGTCGACGCCGAAAAGCGCCGTATCTCGCTGGGCCTCAAGCAGGCGCAGTCGAACCCCTGGGACGCTTTCGCAGACAAGCACCCGGTTGGCAGCGTCGTCGAAGGCGAAGTCAAGAACGCGACCGAATTCGGTCTGTTCATCGGCCTGGATGGCGATGTCGACGGCATGGTCCACATGTCGGATATCGCATGGGGCATTTCGGGTGAAGACGCGCTCAACCTCCACCTCAAGGGTGAGCAGGTCAAGGCGATCGTCCTGGACGTGGATGTCGAAAAGGAGCGTATCTCGCTCGGCATGAAGCAGCTCGAAAAGGGTGCTCCGGCCGTTGGTGGATCGGACAGCTCGACCCTGCGCAAGAACGAAGTCGTCACCGTCACCGTGCTCGAAGTGCGCGACGGTGGTCTGGAAGTCCAGGTTGGCGAAGATGGAGCCACCGGCTTCATCAAGCGCAACGATCTGGGCCGCGACCGCGACGAACAGCGTCCCGACCGCTTCCAGGTTGGCCAGAAGCTCGACGCGATGGTCACCGGTTTCGATCGGTCGCGCAAGCCGACCTTCTCGGTCAAGGCGCATCAGCTGGCTGAAGAAAAGCAGGCTGTGGCGCAGTATGGCTCGTCCGACTCGGGCGCGTCGCTGGGTGACATTCTGGGTGCGGCTCTCAAGCAGCGCGAAGATTGATCAGCCAGGCGGCCAGCCTTCAAGGCTGACACCGTTTCAAAAAGGGGCACCGGCACACCGCCGGTGCCCTTTTTTGTGTACCATCTGTCGCTTGCCAGCACCGTCGGGCAAGAACGGCGTTGAAACGGCAAACAATTTCTGACAGCATTACGGTGCTGGATTTCCGCTTCACCGGTGTTCGGCACACACATACGCGCCTGCTTGTCAGCCGGCGCTTTGGCTTGTCGGGGGGCTGGTCAATTCGATAATGTTGGGGGGAACCGCACGCGGCGATTTTCCTTGGTGCGCGTCCCGTCGCATATTGAATTGCAGGAGATTGGCCCGTGATACGATCGGAACTGCTACAACATCTGGCAGAGGAAAACCCCGGTCTTCGTCCTGACGAGATCGAAAAGATCCTGGATATCTTTTTCAACAACATCATTCAGCGGCTGGCCGAAGGTGGCCGGGTAGAACTGCGCGGTTTCGGCGCGTTCTCGACCCGCTCGCGCGAGCCGCGCAAGGGCCGCAACCCGCGCACCGGCGAGGCGGTTGATGTGCCCGGCAAGCGCGTGCCCTATTTCAAGCCCGGCAAGGAAATGCGCGCGCGCCTCAATACCGATTGAGACACCCGCCCGGCACCGTCCGGGGTTTTTCTAAGCTTGTCGGCTAAAACCTTCTCGGCCTATAGACGCCTGCGGTTGGCGGGCGTGGCGGAATGGTAGACGCAACGGACTTAAAATCCGTCGGGCTTTGCCCGTGGGGGTTCGAGTCCCCCCGCCCGCACCACACAGATCCAGCATATTCGCCAGAGCCGCGAGGCCATGCCAGGCAAACAAGGCAGGGCCGCAAAACCGGCCCGGCGCACCGCCCGCATCACGCCGCGCTGCGCTCTGCCCCCGGCACATGACGGCTGGTGATCGCGCAATTGCGGCCTGCGGTCTTGGCCTGGTACAGCGCGCCATCGGCCCGAGCGTACAGCGCCCGCGCGGTGTCGCCCGGATGCCAGTTGGCCACCCCGATGCTGACCGTAATGCTGAGCGCCAGATTGCCATGCACCTCGAAGCTGTTGCGGGCGATCGCGGCGCGGATGCGTTCGGCAATGGCATCGGCGATCACCGGGCGCGCGCGATCGAGGATGATCACGAACTCCTCGCCGCCCATGCGGCCCAGCGCATCGCCCGGCCGCAGCAGCGACTGCATTTGCTGCGCCAGCACGCGCAACGCATCGTCGCCGGCAACATGGCCATGGCGGTCGTTGATCGCCTTGAAGTTGTCGACATCCACCACCAGCACCGCCATCGCGCTGCCCGCGCGCACGCGGGTCAGCCGGTCATCCAGCTCGGCCAGAATCTTGCGCCGGTTGGCGATGCCGGTCAGCGGATCGATCTCGGACAGCAGGCGCAGCTTATCGTTGGCTTGGTTGAGCGCGGATGTACGCTCCGCCACCCGCTCTTCCAGCAGGCTGTGCGACTGGCGGATGGCGCTTGCCATGGTTTCGAACCAGCGGACCAGCCGGGTGACCTCGTTGCTGCTCCTGTCGCGATCGGGCAGCACCAGGATCGCATCGTTGGCCAGCTCGCGGGTGATGCGCTGCGCATCGCGCGTCAGCCGCCGCAGGGGCTTGCCGACCAGGCTGCGCAAGGCCAGCGTCACCGCCAGAATGCACACGAACAAGGCAACCACCGCCATCCCCGCGATCCGCGGAATGGGCCGCAGCGCCTCTGCCAGGATCAGCCTTTCGGGCTTGACGGTCAGTGCATACCAGCCCGCGCCCGGGATCGCCTGCAGCGAGACATAGGCGTCGAGATCGTCCGCCTTGCCGGTGAATCCGGACTTGCCGTGCTTGCGCACCAGCGCCCACAGCGCCCGCAGCTCGGGCTTGTCGCTGGTGGTGATATCGAGATACTGGCCGGTCCTGCTGCTGTGCTGCAGCGTGTATTCGGGGTGATAGATCAGCCGCCCTTCGCGCGACACCAGGATGACGTTGTCGTCGCTGTTGTCGGCAAAATGTCCGGCAGGCACCACCTGATCGAGCGGCATCGAGGTGCCGAAGGTGCCTATATGCCGCCCGTCGCGATCGACGGGGGTCATGCAGCCGGTCGTCCACACCTGCCGGTTCTGCAGCGATATCAGCGATTGCAGGCCGGTGCACAACATGGATCGGGCCGGGTTGGCCGTCTGGGTGGAAATGGTCGCGAACTCGGCGTCCTGGAAACCGAAGCTGGCAGGCGCGGTCCTGCGGTAATATTCCAGCCGGTCTGGGCGGTCGGGGGCGAAGATCACCATGGCGTTGGCCGGGGTGAAGAAATACAGGCTCTCGATCTCGAACCGGCTGCCTTCGCCCAGCGCGCGAACCGCATGGGTTGCCGCGACCATGTCGCGCACCGCCTCAAGATCGTTGGCCACGCCGCCGGGGACAAAGGCCGCCATGCCCTCGACATGGCCGATCGCGGTGCGGCCACCGTCGAACATCACATCGGTGCTGCGGCGGGTGCCATCGGCGCCGAGCGGATAGAGCGCATCGAACTCGCGCCGCGCCTGTGCGGGCGTCAGCGTCGCACGCTCGGCACGGAACAGATCGATGGCGCGGGCCTGGGTCCGGGCGATGCGGTCGAAGCGCTGGGCCAGCTCGTCGACGATCTTTGCGTTGCGCTGATCCAGCCGCACCAGAGACTCATCGATGGCGGTGTTCTGCTCCTGCCCAAAGGCCACCACAGCAGTCGCGGCGATGACGAGCGTCAGGCCGACGGCCATGCTCCACGCCGTCCGCGCGCTGATCGACAGCGAATTGTGCCAAAGTCGGAGCCGGACGAACATGCGCCCTTGTCCGTCATTTTGGTTAATGAACTGCAAATACAGGGGGCTGGATCGCGCCAGGGCGGATATGTCCTATCCCCCATGGCAACTTTCGGGCCATCGGTGCAGCTGTGATCCGGGTCATGGTTTGACCGGTCACGGACGCTACGGTACGATGCGTCAGGGTCGATAGCAGTTCCTGTCAGGAGAAGCTTGCGATGGGTGCGAATGTCTTGAACATCACGATGCGGTCCGCAGCGTTGGCGGCGATGATCGCTATGGCCCTGCCGGCGCCGGCGGCGGCGCAATTCGGCGGCCTGTTGCGCAGCAAGCCCAGGGCCAGCGGCAAGAGCGCCACCGGGTGCGACGACAGCGCGGGCAAGTCGGTGGGCCGTTCGGTCATCGGCGGCATGCTGGGCAGCGTCACCGGGCGGATCGGCGGCATCGCCAATTTCCTGCCGGTGCCGGAAGTCGCCGGGCTGCTCACCGACGCCATCGCGTGCAAGCTGGAGCCCGAGGAGCAGAAAAAGGCCGCCGATGCCACGTTGGAGGCGACGCGCGGCGAGGAGGTGGGGAGCAGCTCGACCTGGACCAGCGAGACCCGCAAGGACGTGTCGGGAACCTCCACCGTGGTGGGCAAGACCCAGCTCGCGGACGGATCGACCTGCATGAATGTCAACGATGTCATCATCGTCGAGGGCGAGGAGACCACGGTGTCGAAGAAGATGTGCAAGAAGCCGGGCGCAGCGCGCTATGAAATCGCGCAGGCCTGACAGGATGCGGACCGCCCGCCGATCCCTGCTGCTGGCGCTGTCGGCGGCGCTGCTGTGCGCGCAGAGCCCGGCACAGATGGACCCGGCCAATCCCAGCTGCCCCCGGTCGCCCGACTGGTCGGCCAACAAGACCATGACGCTCAAGGTCGTCAAGAAGGGCGGCGCGCAGGTGCTGCTCGCCGAGGGGCCGATCGACCAGACATTGCCTGACCGGCTCAAAAAGGCGCTGAGCGACAATCCCGACATCGCCGAGATCTGGCTGCGTTCGCCCGGCGGCAACGCGCGCGCAGGGAATGCCGCAGGCAGGCTGATCCGTGGCAACCCCGGGCTGGTGACGCGCATTCCGGCGGGCTGGACCTGTTTTTCGGCGTGCAACTTCGTGTTCATGGGCGGCCAGCTGCGCGTGGTCGAGCCCGGCGGCAACTTCATGGTGCACATGTTCACCATGACCAACGACCGCGCCGCGATCGATCAATCTGTCGCCTTGGGCACCGACACCACGGTCGAGCTGATCGGCGACATCGAGCAGGAAAGCGCATTGCTCGCCAGCGAGGACAATGATTTCCTCATCCGCATGGGCGTCTCGCGCAAGTTGCTGACCGACATCATGTACAAGCAGAAGGCGGTGGCGAGCGGCGGCGGCGATCAGTCTACCCGCCGCTGCCTGACGCAGGACGAGGTGTTCCAGTACAACGTGGCGAACGTGCGCGAGTGAAGCGCGACGGGTGAGCGAAGGTTGCGGGGGGCCTCAGGCCGTCGCGGTGAGCAGCCACACCTTGTTGGCCATCATCACGCCCTTGCCCGGCACATGGCGCTTTTCGAACAGCGTGACGAGATCGGCGCGAGCGCGGGCGAGCACGTCGTCGCCCGCTTCGGCGAGCGCGCGGCCGATCGCCATCGAGGCGAGCGCAAAGTCTGCAGCGTCATCCGGAGAGGCCCCGGGGCCACCGATCGCCTGCTCGCCCTGATACACCTCAATGTCGGGCGCGGAGAACCCGGCGTGCGCCAGGATGTCGCGAACATAATCGAGATCGGAAAAGGCGAACGGGCCCGGCGCGCGCGGATCGGGCGAGGGGATGTCGATATGCGAGCGCGCGACCCCCATCAGCTCCATCATCCACGGATTGTCGCGCGGCGCCGCCCAGATCGCCAGATCGATCCGCCCGCCGGGTTTGATCAGACCGTGCAGGTTGGTGAAAGCGGCATAGGGCTCGGCAAAGAACATCGACCCGAAGCGCGAGATCAGCCCGTCATAGGGCCGGTCATAGGGGGTGTCGAGCGCGACGGTGGCGGCATCGGCGCAGACGAAGCTGACGTTGGGGTGATCGATGGCGCGGCGGCGGGCCGCGTCGATCAGATCGGGCGAGATATCCAGCCCCAGCACCGCACCCTCCGGCCCCGTCGCCCGCGCTGCCGCAAGCGAGGTCAACCCCCCGCCGCACCCCAGATCGATCACCCGCTGCCCCGGAGCAATCGCCGCGCGCGACAGCAGCGCGTCGCCGATCGGCGCGATCATGCCCTCGAACCGGTCGATATGGGTGAGCCACTTTATCCCCATCTCGCCTGCCCAGTCTTCGCCCTTGAGTTCGTTGGGGTCGGCGGTGGTGGCGGTCATGGCGGGCTCTCCTGTGGGTGCGCGCAGAGAGGGTAGGGGGTGGAGGGGGGAGGTCAATGGGGATTGCGCGCGAGCGCAGCGTCAGGCGGCCTTCAACGCCTCCCGTGCGGCATCGGGCATCCGGGCGATGACGCTCAGATAGGCGCTGGCGGTGGCATCGGGATGACGGCGGCCCTGTTCCCAACCCTTGAGGCGGGCATCCGGGCGATGACGCTCAGATAGGCGCTTGCGGTGGTATCGGGATGACGGCGGCCCTGTTCCCAACCCTTGAGCGTGGCGAGCGGAATGCGGTACGCGCTGGCAAATGCCTGTTGCGACAAGCCCAACGCCTCGCGGATTGCGCGCACAGCGGGCACCTCGACCACATGCTCGCGCGCGCCTGTCTCCTCACCACGCGCATGCGCGGCGGCTTCGGTCATGCTGGCGATCAGGTCCGCAGCGAAGGCATTCGTAGAGGTATCCATTTTGCTCAGGAAACTTTCCTTGGCTCAGTTTTTTGAGTTTTCACAACTGAATCTATTGTTAATCTAATGTTCGAATGACTAGTATATAAATTATGCCGAAACTGGTCAGGAAATGCATTTTTTGTGGGGCAAACGCTAATAGCAAAGAGCATATGTGGCCGGTCTGGATGCATAAGCACCTTGAGTCCGCAGCGTCAGATGCATCCCATAACAAGGAAGTTCACAATTTTAGTCCAAAATCCGGACTTAAAATTTCGGGACCCATAGGTAGGCAGGGTGACATTAGAACAGTAAGAGTAAGGGCTGTCTGTTCTACTTGTAATAATGGATGGATGAATCGTATTGAGGGTGAAGCAAAGCTATTTTTGGGATCCGTCGTTTCTGGAAAATTTATAATTCTGACACAAAGGAATTTAGAGGTTCTGGCAAAGTGGCTGACTTTGAAAGTTATGGTTGTCGAACATGATGCTCAGGATGTAGTGCTTACACCTCAGTCAGACCGAACCTTATTCTATAAAAATCTGCAAATTCCAAATTATTACAGATTTTATCTAGCTGAAAATATAAGTGAAGATTATTTATATTTTGTCAGGCATTCGCATTGTATAGCCTATAATGGAATAGAGCCTAATCCTCCGCTGGAGGGTACCCATAAAAATGTGCAAGTTGTCACTCTAATTGCAGGCAGAGCGGTATTTCAAGTGGTTTGCACGAGAATAGAGAACGTTCACCTGGAAGAGAAGAGCTTCATGATAGGGTTTCATGATAGCTGTCAGATCTGGCCAAACCCACCAAGTTCATTGAAATTCCCGTGTCGTCCTCGATTAGGAAAAGACGGTATAAATCAAATATCGACTATCCTGCAGCGCTACATTGATAGAAGCAATCCAACTTGGGTATAAGCTGACGGAATTCTTATGTATTGATTAGGCTTACTCCCTCAATGAAAATCCCGCGACTTCGGCAGCACCCTGGCATCCCGCGGATGGCGTGACGGCACCGGCCTTGCCACCTCATCCCCCCGCGCCAAAGGCGGCGTCATCGCACCATCCCCCCGCGTTGCCGTCAGCGTCGCGAGCAGATCGCTCCGATCCACCACGCGGTTCGCCATCAAATGCACCACGCCTTCGCGGCTGCGTTGCAGCACGCCTTCGACCTGCATCAGGCGGCTGGCCATTACCGCGCGGCGGTAGCGTTCGAACAGGCGGGCCCACAGGACGATGTTGGTAATTCCCGTCTCGTCCTCGATCGTGACGAAGATGGCGTTGCCCTTGCCGGGGCGCTGGCGGACGAGGACGATGCCGGCGGTGCGCACCGTCTTGCCCGCCTTGGAATTGTTGGTGTCCTCGCACGACAGCACGCCGTCTTCGCGCAAGCGAGCGCGCAGGAAGCGCATCGGGTGGTCCTTGAGCGAGAGGCGCAGCGTCTGGTAATCGGTCACCACCTCTTCGGATGCGGGCATGATCGGCAGTTGCATGTCGGGCTCGTCTCCCAGTTCGCGCGCGCGGGCTGCGGCGAACAAGGGCAGCTCGCCCGAAGGGGTACGCCGCACCTCCCACAGGGCCTGCCGCCGCGACAGCCCGAGCGAGCCGAACGCATCGGCATCGGCGAGCAGGCGCAGCGCGGCGGACGGCAGGTCGGCACGGCGCGCGAGCATCTCGACCGAGGTGAACCGCCCTATTTCGGCGCGCGCCGCCACCAGAGCCTCGGCCCAGGCATTGCGGAAGCCATCCATCTGGCGATAGCCCAGCCGCAGCGCCAGCCGCCCATGGCCATCGCGCTCGAGCGCATTGTCCCAGCCGCTGGCGTTGATGTCGATCGGGCGCACCTCGACCTGATGCTCGCGCACATCGCGCACGATCTGTGCCGGCGCATAGAATCCCATCGGCTGCGAATTGAGCAATGCGCAGGCGAAGACCGCAGGCTGGTGGCACTTGATCCAGGATGACACGTAGACCAGTCGCGCGAACGACAGCGCGTGGCTCTCCGGGAAGCCATAGCTCCCGAAGCCTTCGATCTGCTTGAAGCAGCGTTCGGCGAACTCGGCGGTATAGCCGCGCGCGGTCATGCCCTTGACCAGCTTTTCGCGGAAGTTGTGCATCGTGCCGACATTGCGGAAGGTCGCCATCGCGCGGCGCAGATGGTTGGCCTCGCCCGGGGTGAAGTCCGCGGCGACGATCGCGAGCTTCATCGCCTGCTCCTGGAACAGCGGCACGCCATAGGTCTGCCCGAGCAGGGTCTTCAGCTCATCGGGGTCGTGCGGCGGGGCGGGGGAGGGGTATTCGACCGGATCGATGCCCGACCGGCGGCGCAGATAGGGGTGGACCATGTCGCCCTCGATCGGCCCGGGGCGCACGATGGCGACCTGCACGGTGAGGTCGTAGAGCGTGCGGGGCCTGAGGCGGGGCAGCATGTTCATCTGCGCGCGGCTTTCGACCTGGAACACGCCGATGCTGTCGCCTCGGCACAGCATGTCATAGACTGCAGGATCGTCAGCCTCCAGATCGACGGTGAGGTCGTGCTCGCCCAGGTCATGCTGCCGCATCAGCGCGAACGCCTTGCGGATGCAGGTGAGCATGCCCAGCGCCAGCACATCGACCTTCATCAGCCCCAAAGCGTCGATATCGTCCTTGTCCCACTCGATGAAGGTGCGCTCGTCCATCGCGGCGTTGTGGATCGGCACGGTCTCGTCGAGCCGGTCCTCGGTCAGCACGAAGCCGCCGACATGCTGCGAGAGGTGGCGCGGGAAGTGCAGGATCTGGTCGACCAGATCGCGCAGGCGCACGATATCGGGGTTGTCGGGATCGAACCCGGCCTCGTGATAACGCTTCTCTTCCATCGAGGACGAGAAACTGCCCCAGATCGTGCTGGTGAGGCGCGCGGTGATGTCCTCGGAAAAGCCCAGCACCTTGCCGACCTCGCGCACCGCGCTGCGCGGGCGGTAGTGGATCACCGTCGCGGCGATCCCGGCGCGATGGCGGCCATAGCGCTGGTAGATGTACTGCATCACCTCCTCGCGCCGCTCGTGCTCGAAATCGACATCGATATCGGGCGGCTCGGCGCGTTCTTCGGAGACGAAGCGCGAGAACAGCAGGTCGTGCGTCACCGGATCGACCGAGGTGACGCCGAGCAGGAAGCAGACGATCGAGTTGGCCGCAGAGCCGCGCCCCTGGCACAGGATCGGCGGATCGCGGGTGCGGGCGAAGCGCACCAGATCGTGCACGGTGAGGAAATAGCAGGCGTATTTCTGTTTGGCGATCAGGCTGAACTCGTCGTCGAGCATCTTGCGCACCTTCGCGGGCAGTTCCCTGCCATAGCGATCGCGCGCCGCCTCGGTCACCATATGCTCGAGCCAGGCCTGCGCCTCCCATCCTTCGGGAACGGGCTCGAGCGGGTACTGGTAGCGCAGATCGTCGAGCGTGAAGGCGATGCGCTCGATCAGCGCGGTGGTTTGCGCGATCGCTTGCGGACAGTCGGCGAACAGGCGCGCCATTTCCGACGGCGGCTTGATGTGGCGCTCGGCGTTGGCCTCGAGCCTGCGCCCGGCATTGGCGATGGTGCAGCCTGCGCCAATGCAGGTCAGCACATCGTGCAGCGGGCGTTGCTCGGGCGCGGCATAGAGTACATCGTTGGTGGCGAGCAGCGGAACGCCTGTGTCTTCGCTGAGGCGTATCATTCGGGCGAGACGGCGGCGGTCTGCGCCCCTGCGTGGCATGGTCGCTCCGATCCACACGCGGTTTGGCGCGGCGGTGTGGAGAGTGTGCAGGACGGTGGCGTCGGTGGGCGCGGCGATCACGATCAGCAGCAGGTCGTCGAGATGCTCGAGCAGGTCGGCAAGGTGCAGCGTGCAATCGCCCTTGGTGGCGCGCAGGTTGCCCAAGGTCAGCAGCCGGGTCAGCCGCCCCCACCCGTGCCGCGTCGCGGGATAGGCGATGATGTCGGGGGTCCCATCGGCAAACACCAATCGCGCGCCGACCACCAGCCTGAGTGCGGGCGCAGGAACGCCGATCTCTGCCGCCGCCTTGTGCGCATCGCGCAGCGCGATATGCGCGCGGACCACGCCCGCCACCGTGTTGCGGTCGGCGATGCCGATCCCTGCCAGCCCGAGCTCGAGCGCGCGCGCGACTATCTCCGCCGGGTGCGATGCCCCGCGCAGGAACGAGTAGTTGGTCGCGGTGACGAGCTCAGCAAAGGGGGCAGGCATCACGCGAAAAGACCGTGCACATACCAGCGCGGATCGGGCTTTTCGGTCTCGTACAGCCCGTGGCGGAAGATCCAGAAGCGCCGTCCGCGCGCGTCTTCCACCCGGTAATAGTCGCGCGTCAGGCCGGGGCTCTTGCCCGGCGCGTGCTTCCACCATTGCGCGGCGATCCGCTCAGGCCCCTCGAAGCGCACGACATGGTGCTGGCTGCGCCGCCAGCGGAAGCGGTGCGGCGGGCCATCGGGCACCTCGGCGATGACCTCGATCGGCTGTGGCGGATCGAACAGGTGGATCGGGCGGCTTGGCGGTTCACCCTGCTGCGGCGCATCCCAGGCGGCAGGCGCGGGCAGATCGACCGCAGGCAGGGTGAGCGCCGCCTGCTCGGGCACATGGCTGTCGTGCGGCTGGAAGCGGCGGATCGCGCCGCGCCCCAGCCGGGTGCTCAACCGGTCGACCAATTCGGCCATCGCCTCGTCAGCCACGCACCCGCCTTCCAGCTGCAGCTGCGCCGGGGTCAGCGGCTCGATGCGCGGGACCGCCAGCCGGATCATGTCGAAGCCGAAGCCCGGATCGACCGGATCGGCGAGCGCCGCCAGCCGCTCATTAAGCAGCCGCATCAGCACGTCCGGGTCGCGCATCGGCAGGCTGCTTTCGGTGGCAAGGTCATAGGTGCGGCCATCGCTGCGGAAGAACCGCGCGATGAACCGCCGCCCGCCCATGCCGCGCTGTTCGAGCTCGACGGCCGCTTCCTCGGCGAGCTCGCCGATCGCCGCCATCGCCGCCTCGGTGCGCGCGATCGGCTCGGCAAAGCGGCGCTCGAAGCGCAGTGCAGGCGCGGCGCGGCGCGGGGTGATGCGGCTGTCGGCGCTGCCCAGCAGCCGGTCGAGGCTGTCGACCAGATCGGCGCCGAAACGCGCGGCGAGCGGTGCGCTCGGCCGCATCGCCAGATCGCCGATGGTCTTGAGCCCTGTGCGGATCAGCGCGGTCTGCGTCTCTTCCTCGATCCGCAAAGCGGCAACCGGCAGCCGGCGTAAGGTCGCATCCTCGCTCTCGAACGTCGTGCCTGCAGGCGCGAACCGGGCGAGCGCCTGCGCCGCCTCGGGGGTGTCGCCGCACGCCAGCCGCACGTCATCGCTCCACCGCGCTAGAAACCGCGCGACATCGGCGAGCAATGGCGCCTCGCCGCCGAACAGATGCGCGCAGCCGGTGATGTCGAGCGCCAGCGCGTCGGGCGCATCGATCGCCACCAAAGGCGTGAAGCGGTCGCAGTGATCGGCCAGTCGCTCGAGCCAGGCGAGATCGGCCGCCGGGTCATGATCGGTCACGCTGAGCAGCGGCACCTGCGCGCGCGCATCGGCGAGCGCCATTCCCGCGCTCAGCCCGAGCGAGGCTGCCTGCGGGCAGGTCGCCGCGATCCGCATCGCGCCGCGCACCTTCTCGACCAGCACCAAAGGGGTCTCATCCCGCCCAGCGCAGTTCTGCTCTCCTGTTGTCTTTTGGCGCATCAACCGGTCGACCGGCAGAAAAGGGAAGAACAGCGCCAGATGGCGCCGCTGCGATGGCTGCGAATCCTCCGGCATCGGGGCCGAAATCGGCGACCCCATCGGCGTCTGCAAAACAGGCTTGTTCACGGTTCCACTCCACGCGCCAGTCGCCGCCGGATGGGCGGCCGCGCTGGCGCAACAATTCCACTCTCCAGGCAGGATAGCCCGGCGCATTGGCCTCCATCGGCAACGATGGCGCGGCGGCTACCTGCCAGCGGGTCTGCGCGGCGCTGGGCGAGGGCACTGCGGCGATCCGCAAGCCGATCACGGTCACCCCTGATGCTTCCGCCGCCAGCGCCAGCCGCCGGCTCGCGGTCAGGTCGAGCAGCCGCGGCTCGCGCCACAGTTCGACCACCGCAACGCCGACCTCGGGGCAGCGCACCACATCGGCCGCCGCGCGCAGAACCGCGAGCGGATCGGGCAGCACGCCGATGATCACCCGCGCCGGATCGAGCCCGATCTCGACCAGCCCCGGCGCGTGCAGCCTGCCGCCCTGCCTTTCGGCCTGCGCCTCGCGCAGCCACACCAGAGTGCCGCCCGATCCTGTCCCCAGGCCCACCCCCAGGCCTACCCCCAGTCTCATCGCCAGCCCCGCGACAAAACCCGCCGCGCAGCCCGCATCGTCGGCCTGCGCCGCGAACACCTCATGCACCCGCCCGCGCGCCAACCCGCCGCCCAGCGCGCCGTCGATACCCGAATGGCCGGTCCCCGCCACCGCCGCCGTCTCGACGGCACGTGCGCGTTCGATCCCGGCAATCCGGGTTTTGAGAGACTCGAGAGATTCGGATCGGGGCATGTGTTCACCTTATGTTCCATATATCCTCTTGCCCCGGAACAGAGTCAAGGAACACCGTGAGGGCCAGAAAACCCGAAAAGGGAATCCGCGCCGGTGGCCTTCGTAAAAGTGCCCATGACGACCGAAGTCGATGCCGTCAAATTAGCGGTTGCGTCGGCTTGCGAGGTCGGCATATATTCATTGAATGATCAACGAAAATCCTGATGCCCCGCCGATGGCCGCTGGGCCATCCGCCCCGCCGCCAACGCTCGAATATGTCTTTTCGCTGCGCGGAATGATCGATTCGCCGCAGGAACAGGGGGAGATCGACGGCAAGCGCAAACGCTTCATTCCCGTCAACAGTGGCATCGTCTACGGTCCCCGCCTCACCGGGAAGGGGCTTGGCGGTGGAGGCGACTGGCAGGCGATCGGCTCCGATGGGCGCACGGATGTGTGGGCCCGCTATCAGATCCAGGCCAGCGACGGCACGGTGATCGGCGTCGTCAACAGCGGCGTCCGCACCGCCACGCCTGAAGTGACCAGGAAGCTGACCGAGGGCGAAGATGTCGATCCTTCGCTGTATTATTTCCGTACCACCCCGCGTTTCGAGGTGGTTGCGGGCCCCCATGACTGGCTGAACCGTCACGTCTTCATCGCGCGCGGAATCCGCAAACCCGACCATGTGGTCATTGATTTCTACATGGTGCTTTAAGGGCCCGACCGACCCTCGCACCCCCGCGGCCTGCCCGGTTACGCTTTGTTAACCCTGCTCGTTAATAGTCCGGCAAATTGTCTTAACGCCGCTTTACGGGGGGATTATGCCGGATACCGCACACGAGATCGTCAGCGCTCGGACCCTGTTGCACGAGGCAATGCAGCTCCAGGAGGCGGGCAATCTCGCGGCGGCCGAACCGCGCTATCGGATGGTGGTGGAGCAGGGCTATCGCACGATCGAGGTGCTTCCGATTCTCGCCGGAATTCTGGGCCATCGCGGCGCGACCGACGAGGCGCTCGAGGCATGGGACATGCTGCTCGCGCTCGATCCCGATCATGCAGTCGCGCTGCATGAAAAGGGGCTGATCTACAGCCGTACCGGGCGTCCGAACGAGGCGATCACCGCGCTGCAGGCGAGCTGCAAGGCCGACCCCGCCAACCCCGTCGCCGCCAACAACCTTGCGGTCATGCTCTCCGATGCAGGCCGCAAGGGAGAAGCTCTTGACCAGTTCCGCCGCGCGCTCGCGCTGCAACCGGGCAACATCCATATCGAACACCAAATCCGGCGGCTGAGCGCCGATCTGGTCCCCTTCTGGCATATCCCGATGCTCAACGACGTGCGCCGCAACGATGCGTTCGAGGCCGCGATCCGCGCTGCCATCGCACAGGCCGGGCCGGACGCGCGCGTGCTCGACATCGGCACCGGCAGCGGGCTGCTCTCGATGATGGCCGCGCGCGCTGGGGCGCAATCGGTCACCGCGTGCGAGGTGGTGCCGGTGATCGCCGACATGGCGCGCCAGATCATCGCCGACAACGGCTATTCGGACGCGATCACCGTCCACACCGCGCCTTCGACCGAGCTCGAGATCGGCGAGCATCTGGATGAGCGCGCCGACATCCTGGTCTCCGAAATCCTCTCATCCGACCTGCTGACCGAGCATGTCATCGACACCTTCGAGGATGCGCATGCGCGGCTGCTGAAAGAAGATGCCATCGTCATCCCGCGCGCGGCGTCTGCTATCGGCTGCCTGGTCGAAAGTCCGGTGCTAGCGGACTATGTCTTCGTCGATCAGGTTTCGGGCTTCGACCTGTCGCGCTTCGGCGCGCTCGCCTCGCCCAAATTGCCGATCCACGGCACGATGACCGACTGGCGCAGGCTCTCGGCGGACGTCGAACTGGTCAGCATCGACCTCACCCGCAAGGCCCATGCCAGCGACCTGCATCTGCTCGAGATCGACGTGCAGGCCGACGGCATCGCCACCGGCATCGTCCAGTGGATGCACGTCGATCTGGCCGAGGGCGTGACCTTCGACAACCACCCCGATGGCTATACCGACGGCGGCTGGCTGCAGATGCTGCACAATTTCCCCGAGCCGATCGTGGTCCAGGCGGGCGATGTGCTGAATGTCGCGGTGGGGCATGACCGGGTGACGCTGATCGTGCGTCCGCTCGATGTGGTGGCTGCGGCTGCGCAGGCGCAGGTGGCGTAACGCATAGGTGGGAATGCGCACTCTAAACTCCCCTCCCTGAAAGGGAGGGACTGGGGGTGGGGCAGCAACGCTGGCGATTTCACGCAACGCCGCTCGCTGCCGCTCGCACCCACCCCTAACCCCTCCCTTGCAGGGAGGGGAACGCGTTCCGTTTCTTTGTTGTGATCCGGCCATTTAGCGGACATGGCCACCAGCCAACCCTTCTGCCGCAAAAGATGCACCAACTTGGTCCCCTGCGAAGGCAGGGGCCCATCTCCCGACCGTTGTGCCGGGTGCGAGGGCAGGAGATGGATGCCTGCCTTCGCAGGCAAGCGGGGTAGCGGAAGAAGGCTACTACAATGGATTGCTTGTGGGCTGCTAAGGGGGTTATCTAGAAAAAACCTGCCATTCGGCAAACGACCCAGTTGCGGAAATTGGGCATTGACAGTCCAATCAGCCAAAACTAGGTGGGCTGCATGATCAACCGCTCGATCTTTTTCTATTATTATCTCGTCATTTGACGGGGTGATTGCGTTCGCCCTGAGTACGGGGTGAAATCGAGCAGAAGTTTTCCATCAGACTGCCCGCTTCCTTCCCCCCGCTTGGGACTGCCAACGCGTTTGCTTGGGAGGGTAAAGCCGGTAGTTCCGGCAGCCGGTCTGTAAAACCGGTCCTTAGCGGGGAGTGGAGCGTAACCACACCCTCCCACCAGAAAATCAAGCGTCACCTCCCCACCCAATTGCGGCCGTAACTGCCGCACGCAGAACACTCTGCCCCCCCTCAAGCCTCCAGCTCGACATCCCAATACAGCCAGTCGTGCCAGCTATCGTGCAGATAGTTCGGCGGAAACGCGCGGCCACGTTCCTGCAGCTGCCAGCTGGTCGGGCGGATCGGGGGGACCATCAGGCGCATGTTGGCTTGCGCGGGCGTGCGTCCGCCCTTGCGCATGTTGCAGGGTGCACATGCCGTTGCGACGTTCTGCCAGGTGGTCTTGCCGCCCAGGCGGCGGGGGACGACGTGGTCGAAGGTCAGTTGGTGCGGCGATCCGCAATACTGGCAGTGGAAGCGGTCGCGCAGGAACAGGTTGAAGCGGGTGAAGGCGGGGTATTCGGACGGCTTCACATATTGCTTCAAGGCGATCACCGACGGGATCTTCATCTGGACCGTCGGCGAATGCACCTCGCGCTCATAGGTCTCGATGACATCGACCCGGTCGAGGAAGATCGCCTTGATCGCGGTCTGCCACGGCCACAGGCTGAGCGGATAATAGCTCAGGGGGGTGTAATCGGCATTGAGAACGAGGGCGGGGCAGCTATCCGGGTGCCGGATAAAGTCGGGGTGCGGGTCCCTTATGGCCCGCTCGATCAAATCGGGATGAAACATGGTCGGCTCAAACCCTCTCCCATTCGTCCGCGCTGCTTCCTATAAACCGTGTTGCGTGACAGCCCCATGACAAAAACGTGATAACCGGATTTACGGTTAATCAGCATGAGGCGGCCGCACAGGTCAAGAGGGCGCTGCCACAATATATGGTGATAAGTTGGCGCATTACACCCAAGGGAAAGATGGCCCCGATGCGGACGCTAGCGAGGTGACCGCTGAGGCGCGTGTCCGCACCCGTTTTGCGCCCAGCCCCAATGGCGCGCTGCACCTGGGGCATGCCTATGCCGCGATGCGCGCGCATGATTTCGCGCGCGAACGGGGCGGCGAATTCCTGCTGCGGATCGAGGATATCGACGGGGTACGCTCGCGCCCCGAGCTGGTCGAGGGGATCTTTGCCGATCTGCGCTGGCTGGGGCTGGATTGGGATGGCGATGTGCTGTTCCAGTCCTCGCGACTTGCCGCGTATGACGCGGCGCTGGAGCGGTTGAAGGCGCGCGGGCTGGTCTACCCCTGCTTCTGCACCCGCAGCCAGATTGCAGCCGCAGGCGCGCAGCCAGGGCCCGATGGCCTTGTCTATCCCGGCACCTGCCGCTTGCTAGACGAGGCGGAGCGCGGGAGGCGGATGCGAAATGAACCGCATGCCTGGCGGCTGGACTTGGCGCGCGCGATTGCCGAGACCGGCGCGCTCGTCTGGCACGATCTCGAAGCCGGCGATCAACCCGCGCGGCCCGAACTGTTCGGCGATGTCGTGCTGGCGCGCAAGGATGCGCCGGCGAGCTATCATCTCGCGGTGACATTGGATGATGCGCACCAGCAGATCAGCCATGTGGTGCGCGGGCGCGACCTGTTTGCCGCTAGCCATGTCCACCGTCTGCTGCAGGCGCTGCTCGGCCTGCCGGTGCCGCTCTATCTGCACCATGATCTTCTCGCCGGAGCCGATGGCCGCAAGCTTGCCAAGAGCGAAGGCGCCGCGGCTTTGGCGGCACTTCGCGAGGCCGGAGAGGACGGGGCGGCGCTGCTCGATAATTTGAGAAAAAATCACCTTCCGTCTGGCATTTCCCGGGTTCACGCCTCATATAGCTTGCCATGAACGTCATCATCATCCTTGCGATTGTCGCTCTGGCAATCATGGTCCTGGTCAGCCTCGTGCGCGGCCTCGTCTCCTTCATCCAGATGACCGAGGAAGACCTCAAATCGCCCGGGGTCGGACGCAGCCACCAGATGCAGAACAAGATGATGTTTGCCCGCGTCAAATATCAGGCGATGGCGATCGCTGCCGTCGCAGTGCTGATGCTGGTCAACCGCTGAGCCTTCGGGGCTTGGGGGACAGCTGATGGTCAAGCTCAACAAGATCTACACCCGCACCGGCGATGACGGCACGTCGGGCCTGGTCGATGGTTCGCGCGTTCCCAAGGACTGCGCGCGGATGGCTGCGATCGGCGATATCGACGAGCTGAACAGCGCGCTCGGCCTTGCGGTCGTGGCGCTGGGCGACAGCGAATTCACCGCCGATCTGGTGCGCGTGCAGAACGACCTGTTCGATCTGGGCGCCGATATCGCCACACCGGGCGAGGATTTCGAGCCCTCCGAAATGGTGCTGAGGATCGTGCCGTCGCAGGTCGACTGGATCGAGACGCGGATCGATGCGGTGAATGACAGCCTTCCGCCGTTGCGCAGCTTCATCCTGCCCGGTGGCAGCCCCGGCGCCGCCGCGGTGCATCTCGCCCGGTCGATTGCGCGGCGCGCCGAGCGCACCCTGGTCGCCGCCTCGCACGAGGGATCGATCAATCCCGCAGCCCGTATGTACATCAACCGGCTGTCGGACTTCCTGTTCGTCCTCGCACGCCGGATCAACAACGGCGATGATCCGCTCTGGGTTCCGGGCGCTTCTCGCTGAGTTTTTCGTCACCCCCGCGCAGGCGGGGGCCCCGCATTGTAATCGCCAGACAAGTTAGCGGGATTCCCGCGTTTGCGGGAATGACGAGGCGGCTGAAGTGACCACTGAAAGTTTCACGGGGAAGACATGACGACCATGAGCGCCACCGCCCTTTCTCATGAGGCACCCGCCACCGCCTTGACCAATCTGCTCGCGCACGTCCGCGGGCTTAGTCTGGCGCTGGCCGAGCCATTGTCCGATGCCGATGCCACGGTCCAGTCGATGGACGATGCCTCGCCCGCCAAATGGCATCTGGCGCACACCAGCTGGTTCTTCGAAACGTTCGTGCTGCGCGATCATGTCGCAGGATACCAGCCGTTCGATACCGACTTCCATTTCCTGTTCAACAGCTATTACGAGGCCGAAGGCGCGCGGCATGCGCGGCCGCACCGCGGGCTGCTCACCCGGCCATCGCTCGACCACATTCGCGCCTATCGTGCGCATGTCGATGCGGCGATGCTAAAGGCGATGCCAACCTTGAGTAACGATGCGCTGGCGCTGGTCGAACTGGGGCTGAACCATGAGCAGCAGCACCAGGAGCTCTTGCTGACCGACATCCTGCACCTGTTTGCGCAGAACCCGCTGTTTCCGGCGATCTGGCCTGCCGCGCCGATGCCTGCGGTCGAGCCACGGCCGGTCGAATGGATAGAAGGGCCCGTCGGCCAGGTCGAGATCGGCCATGGCGGCGATCGCTTCGCCTTCGATTGCGAAGGTCCGCGCCATGCGGTGCTGCTGACCCCCTACGCCCTGGCCAGCCGCCCGGTGACCAATGGCGAATGGGCCGCGTTCATCGCCGATGGCGGTTACGCCCAGTCGCGCCACTGGCTCGCCGATGGCTGGGCCTGGGTGCAGGCGAACGGTATCGACGCGCCGCTCTACTGGCGCAAGGACGAGGACGGGCACTGGCAACAGTTCGGGCTCGATGGCCTGCGCAGCGTCGATCCTTCGGCACCGGTTTGCCATATCAGCCTTTACGAGGCCGACGCCTATGCCGCGTGGGCTAGCGCAAGGCTACCGACCGAGGCGGAGTGGGAGGCGATCGCCGCGAGCCACGATCCGCTGGGCGGCAACCAGCTGGATGCCGCTGGTCCGGTGCGGCCGCGCGCCGATGCGGCAGACGCGCTGTTTGGCAACGTCTGGCAGTGGACCGGCAGCGCCTATCGCCCCTATCCCGGCTTCAAGCCCGCTGAGGGCGCGGTCGGCGAGTACAACGGCAAGTTCATGTCGGGACAGTTCGTGCTGCGCGGCAGCAGCTGTGCAACCCCGCGCGGCTCTGTGCGTCCCAGTTATCGCAACTTCTTCTACCCCCATCAGCGCTGGCAGTTCACCGGGCTCAGACTGGCGCGGGATCTGTAACGAAAATTCAGGAGTCCAGCCCCGTGCCCAGCAGTGCCCAGGCGATCGAAGCACCATCCACTGTCTCCCGAACTTCGGCTGATCCTGCCTTCAGCGCGGATGTGCTCGCCTGCTTCCGTAGCCCCCGCCGCGCGATTCCGGCGCGCTGGCTGTATGACCTTGCAGGCTCGGAGCTGTTCGAGGCGATCACCAACCTGCCCGAATACTACCCCACCCGCACCGAAACCGCGCTGCTCGAACGATATTGCGGCGAGGTTGCCGCGCATGGCGGCGCGGGACGCGCGGTGGTCGAATTCGGATCGGGCTCCTCGGTCAAGACACCGCACCTGCTGCGCGCGGTGCAGGGCGAGCATTATGTGCCGATCGACATCTCGGGCGATTTCCTGCGCGATTCAGCCTCGGCGCTTGCCGCCGATTTTCCCGAGCTCGCGGTGCATCCGCTCGAGGGCGATTTCATGCGCCCGCTCAAGCTGCCCGATGCGGTGGCGGGCGTGCCAAAGCTGGGCTTCTTCCCCGGATCGACCATCGGCAACATGGTGGCGCGCAGCTCGGTCGATCTGCTCCGATCGATGCGCGAGACGATGGGCGAGGGGTCGATGCTGCTGATCGGCATGGACCGGATCAAGTCACCCGACATCCTGATACCGGCGTATGACGATGCGCAGGGCGTCACCGGCGAGTTCAACCTCAACCTGCTGCGCCGGATCAATCGCGAGCTCGACGCCGACATCCCGGTCGAGCAGTTTGCCCATGTCGCGCGCTGGAACGACAGCTATGCGCGGATCGAGATGCATCTCGAAGCGCAGGCCGACATGACGTTCGAGGTGCTGGGCGAACGCTTCAGCATGGCCGAGGGCGAGACGATCCACACCGAGAACAGCCACAAATACGGCCCCCGCGATGCGCGGCTGCTGCTGCGCGCCGGCGGCTGGACGATGTGCCACGAATGGACCGACCCCGACGACTGGTTTGCGCTGATCCTGGCCGAAGCGAAGCCGTTCCAGACCGCGCCGTGACGATCGGCGCGGGAGGACTTGCTAAAGCGAGGGTCATTGCGCACCGACATCCCTGATCGTCACCCCCGCGAACGCGAGGGTCCCGCTTCTGCGCGAACCGCGCAAGACAGCGGGATTCCCGCGTTCGCGGAAATGACGTTGGATGGCTTGAATCGCCTCTAGCGTGCCAGATGCTTGAGGATCAGGTACCAGTGATCCAGCCCGGCGTAGAAATCTTCGACCCGGATGCGTTCATTGAGGCCGTGCGCGAACATGTCGGCATCGCGCATCGCAGCGCCGCTGATCGCCACGGTGTTCATCCCCAGCGCGCGATAGTGCATGCCATCAGTGCCACCCGATTCCATGTACGGCGCGATGACGAGGCCGGGGAACCGCGGGTGCACGCCCGCCTTCACCGCCGCGAGCACCTCCGGAGTCAGCGTGGATGCAGGCGCCTCGACCACATCGGTGGCGAGCTTGAACACCACCTTGTCGTTCGCGATCACCTTCTTGAGCGTCGCCTCGGCCGCCGCAGCGCCGCCTTCGCCCGGGAAGATGCGGCAATTGACCGTCGCTGTCGCCGATTGCGGCAGCGCGTTTTCGGCATGGCCACCCTTGAGCATCGTCGCAACGCAGGTGGTCGAGAGCAGATTGGCAGTGGTGGGTGAGGCAAGCAATGTCGCGCGTGCGGCCTCGTCCGCCGGGTTGCGCGAAAACGCCAGCATCGCCTCGCCCAGCGGGCCGGGGGTGATCTTGCCCATTTCGGCGAAGGATCCGCGGGTGATCGCATTGTCGCGCACCTCGAAGCGATAGGCCTCGATTGCCTTCAGCGCCGATGCGAGTTCGTAGATCGCATTGTCCTTGCGCGGGCGCGAGGAGTGGCCGCCGGGGTTGGTGACGGTGAGTTCGAAGGTCGCGAAGGTCTTTTCCGCCGCCTGCACCCCGAACAGGATCGGCTTGTAGTCCTCGGTCAGCCGGACGCCGCCGGCATCGCCGTTGAGCACCAGCGCTGGCTTGATCGTCTCGGCGACCAGCTTTGCCTGCGCGCGGGTGGTGATCATCCCGGTTTCCTCGTCGCCCGAAAAGACGAGGTAGAGGTCGCGGCTGGGCGCCCAGCCTTCCTGCTTCAGCCGGAGGAAAGTGTGCGAGAGGCTGGCGATACCGTATTTGTTGTCGAGCGTGCCGCGCCCGAAGAAATAGCCGTCCTCCTCGGTCAGCGTGAACGGAGGGCGCTCCCAGTCCTCGGGCAGCGCCTCGACGACATCCATGTGCCCCAGCAGCACAACCGGTCCCGCCTTGGGCTTGCCCTTGGCGGCATAGCGCACGATCAGACCCTGGGTCGGCTCGCCTGCGCTGTCGTAATCGGTGACCGAGATATCGGTCTCGGCAAAGCCGGCCTTGACGAACTCGCCCTTGAGATACGCCACCATGGCAGGCACCTGCTTGTGCCCGCGCGCGGTGCGGAAGCCGATGATGTTGCGATACAGCTCGCGAGCCGCTTGTTCGTGCGCGCTGCGCTGGGGGGTGGAAGCCTGAGCCTGGGTCTGGGCACAAGCGGGAATCGCGGTTGTCCCCGCCAGCGCCATCAGGCTGCTTGCCAGCGCCAGTTTGATCATCATCTTCATGCCGATACCCATCCCCTGATCTCTCGCCAAAGCGCATCGAAGCGACTATAGCGGTGTCACACTCTTGGAGAGCAATTTATGTCGGCCCACAACCCTTCTCTGCGTCCCTGGCGGGATATCGACCGGCGCAAGTGCCGCCAGATCATGGTGGGCAACGTTCCGGTCGGCGGAGATGCACCGGTCACGGTGCAGACGATGACCAACACGCTGACATCCGATGCGCGCGCCACGATCGACCAGATCCGCCGCTGCGAGGAAGCGGGCGTGGACATCATCCGCGTGTCGTGCCCCGATGTCGAATCCACCGCCGCGATGAAGCAGATCACCCGCGCCGCCAAGGTACCGATCGTCGCGGACATCCATTTTCACTACAAGCGCGCGCTCGAAGCGGCCGATGCGGGCGCGGCGTGCCTGCGCATCAACCCCGGCAATATCGGATCGTCCGACCGGGTGCGCGAGGTCGTCAACGCGGCCAAAGCCAATGGCTGCGCGATCCGCATCGGTGTCAACGCCGGCAGCCTCGAAAAGGACCTGCTGGAGAAATATGGCGAGCCGTGCCCCGAGGCACTGGTCGAAAGCGCGCTCGACCATATCAAGCTGCTGCAGGACCATGATTTCCACGAGTTCAAGGTCGCGGTGAAAGCGAGCGACGTGTTCCTCGCCGTGGCGGCGTACCAGCAGCTCGCCGATGCGGTGGATTGCCCGCTGCACCTCGGAATCACCGAGGCGGGCGGACTGATCGGCGGCACGGTCAAGAGCGCGATCGGCATCGGCAACCTGCTCTGGGCTGGCATCGGCGATACCATTCGAGTCTCGCTTTCGGCCGAGCCCGAAGAAGAGGTGCGCGTCGGCTATGAGATCCTCAAGTCGCTGGGCATCCGTACCCGGGGCGTGCGCATCGTCAGCTGCCCCAGCTGCGCGCGGCAGGGCTTCGACGTCATCCGCACCGTGCAGAAGCTCGAGGAACGGCTGCAGCACATCAACACGCCATTGTCGCTGTCGGTGCTGGGGTGTGTCGTCAACGGCCCGGGCGAGGCGCGCGAGACCGATATCGGCCTCACTGGCGGCGGCAAGGGCAAGCACATGGTGTACCTCTCGGGCATCACCGATCACACGGTCGAGGACGAGGGCATGGTCGATCACATCGTCCGGCTGGTCGAGGCCAAGGCCGCCGAGATCGAGGCCGAAACCAGCGATGCGGGAAATGCCGAGCCGGTAGCGGCCGAATAGCCCAATGAGTGCCTGGTTGCTATTGCTTGGCGCCGGCTTGTTCGAAGTCGGCTTCACCACCTGCATGCGCTATTCGAACGGCTTTCGCGAGATCGGCTGGACGGCGGGCTTCATGGTCTGCGCGTTCCTGAGCTTCAGCCTGCTCGACAAAGCGGCCAAGGTCATCCCGTTGGGAACGGCCTATGCGGTGTGGGTCGGAATCGGCGCAGTGGGAACGCTGGCGGTGGGGGTCGCAACCGGCGCGGAATCGCTCGGCATCGTCCGGATGGCGCTGGTGGCGGGGCTGATCGCCTGCGTGGTAGGCCTAAAATTTGCCGGGAATCATTGAACACATGCAGACACAAAAGAACGCGCCCGTCACCATTCGTCCGGCGCGGCCCGGCGACGAGGCCGATATTCTGCGCATGGTCGTGGCGCTGGCGGTGTACGAGCGAGAGCCCGACGCGGTGAAGGCGACCGAGCCATCGCTCAGGGCAACGCTCTTCGGCGACGACCCCCAGGTGTTTGCGCATCTGGCTGAACTGGACGGCGAGATCGTCGGGCTCGCCTTGTGGTTCCTCACCTATTCGACATGGACCGGCGCGCCCTCGCTGTATCTGGAGGACCTGTTCGTCGCAGATGCCGCGCGCGGCACCGGCACCGGACGTGCGCTGCTCTCCACGCTGGCGCGCGAGGCCAAGTCGCGCGGCTGTGCACGGATGGACTGGGCGGTGCTGGACTGGAACGACAAGGCCAAGCAATTCTATCGCCATATCGGCGCGCACCATTCGGTCGGCTGGGAGCCCTGGCGGATCGAGGGCGAGGCACTCGAGGCGCTGGCCGCCGGCTAGGCGCACCCAGCCTGTGCACATGTGCAGCCACGCGCCATCTCGGCCTGTCGTTGGGGGATCGGGCGTGTCTTGCCTTGGCGCAGCACCGCAGCCTTCCCGTGCTGACCGCCGATCGACAATGGAATGGCCTCGACCTTGGCATCGACATCCATCTCATCCGCCGAGACGCGCCGCGGACATTAACCGCTTGTTAGAGCCTTGACGCGCATGCTCGCAGCATGAGCAAAGCCCGCGCCCTCATTGCCCGCCCGATACCCAATGCTGCATTCATTGCGGTCCTGCGCTTCGTGATGGTCTCGGGCTGCGCCACTGCGCTGATTTTCGCGCGCTACCCGCTGCCGCTCTGATCCGGCTTCAGCCGGCAAGCTTGCGCTCGATCCCCTGCCAGAGCTTGGCATAGGCCTGCGCCGCCGGGCTTCTGGCATCGAACGCTCCCACCGGCATCCGCTCTTCTGCCATCCGCTCGACCGCGCTCGCCATGGGAATGACCGGCCAGTCGGGATATTTCTCCAGCGCCGCCTTGTGAAGCGCCCGCCTGCGATCGACCATCACGAACACCGGCAGCATCGGCGCATGTCGGCCGGATTTGCCGTCGAGATAGGCCTGCACCTCGACGAAGGCCCGTTGCGACAGCGGCGAGGGGATGATCGGCACGATCACCAGATCGGCCGCGCGCAGCACCTGATCCGAGGTTTCGCTGAGTCCCGGCGGGCAATCGAGGATGATCCGGTCATAGGTCTTGCCCAGACCATCTAGCAGCTTTTTGAGGCGCTTGGCCTTTCCGATCTCGAACAGCAGCCGGTCCAGCCCGCGCAAGGAGTGGTCGGCGGCGAGCAGGTCCAGCCCTGCTATCCGCGAGGGGCGTACCAGCTTGTCCGCCGAGACATCGCGCGCGAAGATCGACCGCGCCTCGTCCTTGACCGCGCGGTCATCGCCGATCAGGTGGCTGGCTGCACCCTGGGGGTCGAGATCCCACAGCAGCGTCCGCCGCGCCGAAAGCACCGCAGAGCACCAGGCCAGGTTCACCGCGCTGGTGGTCTTGCCCACGCCGCCCTTCAGATTGTAGACGGCAATGCTGTGCATCCGCTCCCCCATGTCAGCCCCCGGGAGCCGTAGCCGGTGTTGCTGCCGGTTCGGCGGGGGCGGCGCCTTCCCCAGGGTTGGCCAGACCCTCTCTAGGATCGGATTGTGTCACCGCTGTTGCAGGCAGGTTGAGCCCGGTTTTCTCGAGCCAGGCCCTGAAATCCGCGACGGTGCGCACCGGGTCCTCCTCCATCGGAATGTGGCCGAGGTCGTCATAGACGACGACGGTCTCGTTGGGCAGCTGGCGCGCGAACCAGGTGGCATTGGCCAGCGGGATCAGCGTGTCCTTCTTGCCCCACAGGATCAGCGAAGGCATCGTCAGGCCCGCGAACTCCAGCGCGTTTGCCGGTTTACGCGGGAAATCGCCGCGTGCCACGGTTGCCTCGCGGTTGCCGGGGTGGCGCAGCAGCTTCCAGTACAGGTCGACCATCTCGGGGGTGATCTTGGCAGGATCGGCGACCGATTGTTCCAGGCTCTGCTTGATGATGACGCGGGGCGTGAAGATCTTCAGGATCGGGCGGACAGCCGCGCTCTGCGCCAGGCGAAAACCGATCGGGATCTTGGTGGGCTTGGCGTCAGGCGCGCCTGAGGCGTCGATCAGAACCAGCCCGGCCACCCTTTTGGGATAGGCCAGCGCCATGTTCCACGCGACCCAGCCGCCCATCGAGTTGCCCGCAACGACATAACGGGCGATGCCCAGCTTGTTCATCACTTCGGCGCCGGTGTCCCGAAAGGCTTCGGTGCTGTAGTCTTCCTTGACCTGCGCGCCGGTGAGGCCATGGCCCGGCTGATCATACCGCACCACGCGATAATCCGCCTTCAGCGCATCAACCCAGCCATCCCAGGTGTGCAGCGAGGCATTCGATCCATGGATCAGCAAGATGGCGGGCGCATCGCGCGGGCCTTCATCGCGGATGTGCACGCTCTGGCCATTGGGCAGCTCGATGAACCGCGAGGGCGGCTGGCCATATTGCGCCTGCAGCTCGCTCGGCTCGATGTCGGGCGCATAGCCCCAGATGCCGAGGCCGATGATCGCGATAAGCAGAAGGATAAGCAGCCATTTCAGGAATTTGAACATCGCAGGCGTGGTCCTTGCGGCAAGGGGCAGGGGATATTGGAGCCAAGTCTAGATGCAATGGCATGCGAGTGCCAGCCCATTGCCGCGCCGCGCGTTCTAAGCATTTCAGCCCAAGTTTTCTATTGCAGTTAAGAATGCCTATCATTAGGCGAAACTTGCTGCGAACGAGAATCGCTGGCAGCCGGCGGCAAGCCGATCGACCTGAACATCGACCTCAAAAAGGGGCAAACCCATGAAATCCAGTTTTGCGCGCGCCGTCAGCACGATGGCCATGGTGTGGGCTGGAGCCGTGGCATTGCCCGCTGCCGCGACCGAGGCAACGGCAGTTGCAGCCGCTGCCGCAGATGCCGCAGGCACCGAAGCGGTCGATGCCGAATCCGATGCCGACCGGCGCGAGATCATCGTTACCGGACGCAACGAGGGGTATCTTGCGCTCGACATCGTCCGCGCGTCCAAGACCCCGACGTCCCTGGTCGATATCCCGCAGGCGATCTCGGTCTATACCCGCGAGCAGATCGAGGATCAGGCGCTGCAGGACCTCGCCGATGTGCTGCGCTACACCCCTGGCGTTTCGACCAACCAGGGCGAGGGACACCGCGATCAGATCTCTATCCGCGGACAGGACACGACCGCGGACTTCTTCGTCGACGGCATCCGCGACGACGTCCAGTATTACCGCCCGCTCTACAATCTCGAGCGCGTCGAGGTTCTCAAGGGATCGAACGCCCTGCTGTTCGGTCGCGGCGGCGGTGGCGGCGTGGTCAACCGAGTCACGAAGACCCCGGTGCTCGACGAGACCTTCTATGGTGGCTCGGCCTCGGTCGACAGCTTCGGCGCCTTTGCACTGACCAGCGACATCAATGCGGCTCTGGGTGAAAGCGTCGGCCTGCGGCTCAATGCGATGTACGAGGAGTTCGACAATCACCGCGACGTGTTCGAGGGCAACCGCATCGCGATCAACCCGACCGCAGGTTTCAGCATCGGTGAAAAGTCGCGTCTGGTGCTGTCCTACGAATATGTCGATGACGACCGCATCGTCGATCGCGGCATTCCTGCGGCCACCGGCGGGACAGTCGCCAATCCGGCGGGCCCGGTGCGCGGTTTCTACCGCACCTTCTTCGGCTCGCCCGAGCTCAACACCACGACGCTGGAAGCGCACATCCTGCGCGGGCGGTTCGAGCACGATTTCACCGACAATCTGCGCTATGACATGACGGTCCAGTATGCGGATTTCGACAAGGCCTACAGCAATCTGTTCGCTGCGGCGAGCAATCTGGCCGCAGGACGGGTGACGCTCGATTCCTATCGCGATGCCACCCGGCGCGAGAATTTCTTTGTGCAGGGCAATCTGGTGTGGACCGGGCAGACCGGTGCGATCAGCCACACCCTGCTCGCGGGCTATGAATATGGCGACCAGCGCTCTGCCAACAGCCGCCAGAACGGGCGGTTCGCGACCAGCGGCACCAATATCGCGACCTTCGCGTTCACCGACCCGCTGGTGATCCCCGCGATCACCTTCCCGGTCAACAACCGCAACACCGTCTCGGACGTCACCTTCTATTCGGTCTATCTGCAGGACCAGATCGGCCTCGGCGATCATTTCGATGTCGTGCTAGGCGCGCGCTATGATCGGTTCGAAATCGACGTCAACGACATCCAGGCCGGCCGCCAGCTCAGCCGCACCGATACCGAATGGTCGCCCCGTGTCGGGCTGATCTTCAAGCCGCTCGAGCAGGTGTCGATCTATGCGAGCTACACAAAGACCTTCCTGCCGCGCTCGGGCGACCAGTTCCTCACCCTGACACCCGCGCAGGCGACGCTGGCCCCTGAAGCGTTCGACAACTACGAATTCGGCGCCAAATGGGACATCGCGGCCAACCTGCGCGTGTCAGCGGCGGTGTTCCAGCTCGACCGTGAAAACGGCGTGGTGGTCGATCCCGCCAACCCCGCCAACTCGCTGATCACCGGCAGCCGGACCCGCGGCTTCGAAGCGCAGTTGACCGGTCAGGTCATGCCCGGCTGGCAGGTGAATGCGGGCTATTCCTATCTCGATGCCGATGAACGCGGGCGGGTCGTTGCAGGCGCTGTCGCCAACCGGGCGATCGGCCAGGTGCCGCGCCATCTTGCCAGCCTGTGGAACCGCTATGATGTAAACGACCGGCTGGGCTTCGGCCTGGGCGTCACGCATCAGGCCAGCCAGTTCGCCAGTATCTCAAACATCGTGCGGCTACCCGCTTTCACCCGCGTCGATGCCGCCGTATTCTTCAAGCTAACCGATCAGATCGAGGCGCAGATCAATGTCGAGAATCTGTTCGACGAGCGCTATTTCCCCGCCTCGCACAACGACAACAACATCACCACGGGCGAGCCGGTAAACGCGCGCTTCACGGTGCGGGCGCGCTTCTGATCGCGCCCACCCGTGGCTGGCGCTCAGTGCGCCAGCAGCAGCGGGATGTTTGAATCCCTGAGGAAATAGCGCGTCACGCCGCCCAGCAGCACCTCGCGCAGCCGGCTATGGCCGAACGCGCCCATCACCAGCAGGTCCGCGCCGATCTCGGCCGCGACATTCTCGATCACTTCCTCGATCGCGAGCAGTCCGCGCTCGCGCTCGATCAGCTCGCTACGCACTCCGTGGCGCGAGAGATATTCGCTGGCCTCGGTGGAGGGGAAGCCGCCCGCCTTTTTGGGCTCGACCACCGACACCAGATGCACCGATTGGGCCTGTTGCAGCATCGGCAGCGCCTGTTTCAGCGCATTCGCCGCCTCATGGCTGCCATCCCACGCTACCAGGATATTGCCCCCGGTGTTGAACGATTTGGCATCGGTCGGCACCGCGAGCACCGGGCAGCGGGTTTCCACCGCCACATCGGCAATCGCCAGCAGCGGATGCGGACGGACGTTGCGGCCGGTGTTTTCCAGCGAAAGCACGATGACATCGGCCAGGCGCGAGGCGCTGATCACCGCCTGGGTGACATCGCCATCATAGGCCGTCCAGTCCCAGGGCATTCCCTCCACTTTCATCCGCGCTTCGACCAGCGTGCGCAGCTTGTCCTCATCGGCGCGCAGCTGTTCCAGCATGCTGGCAGGCACATAGCTGCCGCCCATCGGGTCCATCACGATGAAGCCGGACAACGGCGTCGCCTGAAGGAAGGTGATATGTCCCGACTGGCTTCGGGCAAGGTCCAGCGCCACCTGAAACCGGGATTCGAATGCGGCGCCGCCATCGGCGTAAAGCAGGATCGATTTCATAGTGCCTTCTCCTTGGTGTTCATGAACTGAGCTTGGGAGGGCCAGGCACAACTTGCATTGATTCAAATCAAGCGGCGGCTGGAAAAAGAGGCTTTGTGTCGCTAGGGCACCCGCAGGGGAGCGAATCATTCCTTCGCCCACGTCATCATACTCCTGGGAGACACCTCGCCATGCAGAAAATCTATCCCGATGCCGCATCCGCTCTGGAAGGTCTGCTGTTTGACGGGATGCACATCTGTGCGGGCGGCTTTGGCCTGAGCGGGATTCCGGAGCGGCTGATCGACGCGATCCGCGATGCCGGCACCAGGGACCTCACCATCGCCTCGAACAATGCCGGGATCGATGGCGAGGGGCTGGGCAAGCTGCTGCGCACCCGCCAGGTCAAGAAGATGATTTCGAGCTATGTCGGCGAGAACAAGGAATTCGAGCGCCAGTATCTGGCAGGCGAGCTAGAGGTGGAATTCTGCCCGCAGGGCACGCTTGCCGAACGCTGCCGGGCAGGGGGCGCAGGCATTCCCGGCTTCTACACCAAGACCGGCGTCGGCACCCAGGTGGCCGAAGGCAAGGAGCACAAGGATTTCGACGGCCAGACCTATATTCTGGAACGCGGCATCTACGCCGATCTGTGCATCATCAAGGGCTGGAAGGCCGACAAGGCGGGGAACCTGATCTTCCGCAAGACCGCCCGCAATTTCAATCAGCCGATGGCGACCGCGGGCAAGGTCTGCGTCGCGGAAGTCGAGGAAATCGTCGAGACCGGCAGCCTCGATCCCGACTGCATCCACGTCCCTGGAATCTACATCAAGCGCCTGATCTGCGGTGCGCCGTACGACAAGAAGATCGAGTTCCGGACGGTGCGCGAACGGACCGCAGCGTGATGATCGCCGCTTTTCTCCCCTACCGCTTGCGGGAGGGGTGGCCGAAGGCCGGGATGGGCCTGCGCTACCGGTCGGGCTCCATGCCCACCCCGGTTCAGCAAGCTGAACCTGCCCCTCCCGCAAGCGGTAGGGGAAAGGGGATTGTAGTGGCCGCTGCTTTGGCCCTGTCTGCCTGTTCGACAGTGCAGAGCGAACCTATTGCATCCGCAGCGCCTGCGCCCGCCGCGGCACCGTCCGTGCCGATGGGCCAGCAGTGGCTCTATGGATCGGCTGAGGGCGCGATTGCGACCCGGCAGACCTTTGGCGCGCTGACCAGCTACGCGACCGCCAAGGCAAGAACGCGCCCAGCCGACAGCGTGATCATCGACGATGCGACCGGCAAGCCGGTGCCCTGCGGCACCAAGCCACTCGCTGCGGTGTTCGATGCCGACGAGACATTGATCTGGAACATCGGCCCGATGCGCTGGTTCGCGCTGCGCGGCGCCGAGTTCGACGCCAAGACCTGGGACCAGTGGGAAAAGACCGGCACCGGCAAGGCTGTGGCGATGCCGGGCGCGATCGAGGCGATGGCCGCGCTGCGTGCCGCCGGAATCACGCCGATCGCCAACACCAACCGGTCCGCCGCCAACGCAGCAGGCAGCGAACAAACGCTGGCCGCTGCCGGCCTTGGCGATTTCAGGCACGGCGAAACCCTGTTCCTGATGGGCGACGATGCGGGCGGATCGAGCAAGGACATGCGCCGCGCGACCATCGCCTCGCGCTGGTGCGTTGTCGCGATGGCGGGTGATCAGCTTGGCGATTTCCGCAACCTGTTCAACAAGCCCGAACTGCCGCCGCTGCAGCGCCGCGCGCTGGCGACCGCCGCGCCTTACGATGCGCTTTGGGGCAATGGCTGGTTCCTGTTCGCCAATCCGGTCTACGGCCCGTCGATCCGCGGCGGCTTCGATGATATATTCCCGGCTGAAACGCACTGGGAGCCGCAGCAGTGACCAGCCTGCAGCAGGGCAATATCTGGTTAATCGTCGGCGGATCGCTGAGCGTTGCTGCCGCACTGCTGCATCTGGCATGCATCATAGGCGGACCTGATTGGTATCGCTTCTTCGGCGCGGGCGAAGGTATCGCCCGTGCTGCGGCGCGGGGCAGCTGGGTTCCCGTGATCATGACGCTCGGCATCGCGACCGTGCTCGCAATCTGGGCGGCCTATGCGTTTTCAGGCGCGGGACTGATCGCCCGGCTGCCGTTGCTGCGCACCGGGCTGGTCGTGATCAGCGCCATTTATCTTTTACGCGGATTGGTGCTGTTTTTCCCGTCCGCCTTTCAACGTCCGGACCTGTCGGAAACCTTTCTCCGGTGGTCGTCCGCAATCGTCCTCGTCTTCGGGCTGGTGTATGCCATCGGTACCTGGCGAGCCTGGAACAGCTTGAGTGGAGAAGCCTAGACTATGCCCTGGACCCGTGACGATATGGCGGCGCGCGCCGCGAAGGAATTGAAGGACGGCTATTATGTCAATCTCGGCATCGGCATTCCGACCTTGGTCGCCAACCATGTGCCCGAGGGCATGGAGGTCACGCTGCAATCGGAGAACGGCATGCTCGGAATCGGCCCGTTCCCGCTGGAGGGCGACGAGGATGCCGATCTGATCAACGCGGGCAAGCAGACCATCAGCGAGCTGCCTTCGTCGAGCTATTTCAGCTCGTCGGACAGCTTTGCCATGATCCGCGGCGGGCACATCGACCTCACCGTGCTGGGCGCGATGGAGATCGCCGAAAATGGCGACATCGCCAACTGGATGATCCCGGGCAAGATGATCAAGGGCATGGGCGGCGCAATGGATCTGGTCGCGGGCGTCAAGAAGATCATCGTGGTGATGGAGCACACCTCCAAGAACGGCGACCCCAAGTTCATCCCGTCGTGCACGCTGCCGCTGACCGGCAAGAACGTGGTCGACATGATCATCACCGACCTGTGCGTGTTCCAGCGCCCCGACCACGACAGCCCGTTCAAGCTGATCGAACTGGCACCCGGCGTGACGGCCGAGGATGTCGCGGCCAGGACGACCGCACACTACGTCTCTTGAGCCAGCGCATGAAGCGTAGCACCAAGCTGGGTCTGGGCGGGCTGGTTGCGGTTCTGGGCGGGATGGGGCTTTATGCTGCCACCGCCTCGCCGCCGCTGCTGCTGAGCCATCTCGATGCTGCGACCGGCGGGGGCAAGGGTGCCGCGCTGGTGGCCGAGGCCGTGCCGTTCGGCGATCAGGGCCAGACGCTCGATGTCTGGCGCGCAGCCGACGCCGCCGATGGTGACAGGCGGCCGGTTCTGATCTTCTGGCATGGCGGCGGATGGGTGAAGGGGGCGCGGCAGGATTATGCCTTTGCCGGACGCGCTTTCGCCAGGCAGGGTTTCGTCGTGGTCGTCCCCGATTACCGCAAGGTGCCGCAGGTTCGCTTCCCCGCATTTATCGAGGATGCCGCCGATGCGGTCGCCTGGACCCGCGACAATATCGGTCGTTATGGCGGTGACCCCGACGCGATCGGCTTTTCCGGGCATTCGGCAGGCGCGCACACTGCAGTGCTGTTGGCGCTCGATCCGCGCTGGTTGAAAGCCGCAGGCGTCGATCCCGGCATCGTCAAGGCGGTGGTGGGCTTGAGCGGTGCGTATGATTTCTACCCCTTCACCACTAAGCGCTCGATCGATGCGATGTCGGCCTATCCCGATCCGCAGGCGACCCAGCCGATCACCTTTGCCCGCGCCGATGCGCCGCCGATGCTGCTGATCACCAGCAGCGAGGACACCACCGTGCGCCCGCGCAACGCGATCAACCTCACCGCCCGGCTCAAGCAGCAAGGTGCGGTGGCGCAGATGGTCAATTATCAGGGGCTCGACCACGAAGAGGTGGTGATGGCCCTGTCCAAGCCGTTCCGCTCCAAGGGGCCGGTGCTCGGCGACAGCACCGCGTTCCTCAACCGCCATCTCAAGCCTGCGGAGTAACCATGGCCTACACCCTGTTCACCGCGAACCGCAATTATTCGAGCTGGTCGCTGCGCCCCTGGCTGCTGATGCGCGGGCTCGGGATCGCTTTCGAAGACCGGCTGGTGCCCTTTGCCGGGCCCGACAATTCGGCCGAGTTCCGCAGCTTCGCGCCCAATGGCAAGGTGCCGTGCCTGCACGATGGCGATATCGTCGTGTGGGATTCGCTGGCGATCGTGGAATATCTCGCCGAGCGCCATCCTGGCGTGTGGCCCGCCGACACCGCGGCGCGCGCCTGGGCACGCTCGGCAGCCGCGGAAATGCACTCGGGCTTTTCGCCTTTGCGCAACATCTGCCCGATGAGCGTGGGGGTGCGTGCCGATCTGATCGCGATACCCCCGGCGCTGCAGGCGGATATAGAGCGGATCGGCGAATTGTTCGCGCAAGGGCTCGACCGCTTTGGCGGACCCTGGCTGGCCGGCGCCGAGTTCAGCGCGGTCGATGCGTTCTTTGCGCCGGTCGCCTTCCGGGTGCGCAGCTTCGGTCTGGATATCGGCGACAAAGGCAGGGCGTGGGTGGGGCGGATTCTGAGCCACCCTGCGATGGTCGACTGGGAGGCAGCCGCCCTGGCCGAAACCTGGCGCGACCCGGCACATGAGGACGAAATCGCCGCAGTTGCCGCCGTGACTGCGGATTATCGCGCGGCGCCATAGTCCTGATGACGTATAGCGTAATGCAACAAGCCATTGCGCTTGCATCGGCATCGTAGCAGACTGCCCCTTCATCCGGGGGGATCACACAGCATGGCGCAGTTTGCAGGGGCGGGTCCGAGCAAGGCCGAGCGCGAGCATCGTTTCTTTCTGGCGATGGCAGCGACGATCCTGACGCTGACCGTGATCGGGTTCGCGCCCAGTTACTATCTGCGCGCGTTCATCGCGCCCCCGCATCCGATGGAACCGCTCAATCCGCTGGTGCATCTGCATGGGGTGGTGTTCAGCGCGTGGGTGATGCTGTTCATGGTCCAGGCCGGGCTGATCTCGGCGGGCAAGCGGCACATTCACCGCCAGCTCGGACTTCTCGGCATGCTGCTGGTGGCGATCATGATCCCGCTGGCGATCGCCGTGGGCATTGCCGGTATAGACAGGCCGCTGACCGCGCCTCCCGGGATCGATCCGCTGTCATGGGCCGCGCTGCCCCTGCTCGATGTCCCGGTGTTCGGCGGGCTGATCATCGCCGCGCTGGCGATGCGGCACCGCAGCGATGTCCACAAACGGTTGATGCTGGTGGCGATGATCGACATGGTCCAGCCCTCCGCGGGCCGGTTGATCGGCATGTCCGGCGTGCCCGGAGAGGCCGTCGGGCCGCTCTCCGGGCTGGTGGTGGTGCTGCTGCTGATCGTGCTGATCGTACGGGACTGGCTGGTAACCCGGCGCTTTCACCCTGCAGCGATCATCGGATCGGCGATTGTCGTGGTGCGCATCGTGCTCACCCCGGTGATCTGGTCGACGGCGGCCTGGATGGACTTTGCCCGCTGGCTATCCGGCGCGGGTTAGGCGCGCGCGGTCAATCCGCGCGCTTGCCGTTCCAGACATTGCCCACGATATACTCATAATCGCAATAGGACCAGATGCCCGTCCAGCCCGAGCCCGCGCTGTTGAGCTCGAAGCGGATGCGGCCCCAATGGCGGCTGCCCATCCTGGCTGTATCGCAGGTATAGTCCGACGCGGATTCGACCCAGAAGCCGCTGATCACGCCGTTTGCGATGCTGCCGGTGATGCGGCCGTCATCGGTGTCATATGTCCCGCTGACCTCGCCCTGCTTGCCCTCGATCATTCGCACGCTGCCGAAATCGGTGGTCCATGTGCCGGTGAGCGGCTTTTGCGGCGCGGCAGCCTGCACGAGGGCTGCGGTGCTCAGCAGCGCAAGCGCTGCCAGGGTCTTGGTGGTCATCGGCATGCACGCTCTCCTCATCCAGATCCTGTCCACAAGCGGCAGGCTCCCTGCCCGATTAGCAGGCGCTGCTTGCAGCTCTGTGACGCGCTGCACACGGGTGCCTCGATCGGGCTGGGCAGGGCGGCGAACCGGTGATCCGGCCAGCACCGGCGACAGGCCGAATCCGGCATGGCTTGCTCTTAAGCATTTTACAGGGCAAAACATGCATATTGGCTAAGACAAGGCGGGTAACGCATTGCAGCCGGGGCGCAATTTCTGTTCGGAGACACCATGAAGCACTGGCTGCGCAGTCCTGTCGTCTGGGCCGCCAGCGGTCTTGCTGCCGCAGGCTTGCTGGTGGGGCTGAGCGTATCGCGCGGTGGCGGGGTGGTGCCGGGAACGCCGGCGATTGCCGCGCAGGCGAGCCAGCTATTGCCCGACACCCCCGAACGCTGGCAGGGCAAGGTCGATTACGCCGCGTTCGATGCGCGGATCAACCGGCTGATGCGCGATCCCGAGATGGTCGGGCTGTCGGTGGCGACGGTCGAGAACGGCAGGCTGGCCTTTGTCCGCGGCTATGGCTTTGCCGATCGCGAGGCCGGGCTTGCCGTCACCCCGCAGACGGTGTTCCGCTGGGCTTCGGTCTCCAAGGGTGTCGCAGGCACGCTGGCGTACAAGCTGGCCGAAGAGGGCAGGCTCAGCCTTTCTGCGCCGCTGGCCTCGTTCGGCACCAGCCTGAAGCTTTCGGGCGGGGCGGAGAACCGGCTGGCGATCCCGGATCTGCTCGCCCACCGGCTGGGGCTGTCGCGCAACGCGTATGACGGCAAGCTGGAATCGGGCGACCCTGCGCCGATGCTGCGCAATATGCTTTCCACCGTACCGCAGCAGTGCCTGCCGGGCGACTGCCACAGCTATCAGAACGTCGCTTATGATGCGTTCAGCGAGATCGTCGGCAACGCGACCAGGATGCCTTACGAAATGGCGGCCCAGCAGCAGCTGTTCGCGCCGCTGGGCATGACCAGCGCAGGGCTGGGGATGGCGAACCTTACCGGCGCGAAAAGCTGGGCGCGGCCCTATCGGCGCGGCAGCGTCCAGGTGCTGTCCGATGCCTATTTCCGCGTCCCCGCCGCCGCCGGTGTCAGCTCGAACATCATTGATCTGGCGCGCTGGATGCAGGCGCAGATGGGGCAGGCGCCGCAGGTTGTCTCTGCAGGGGTGCGTGCCGAAATCCACCGTCCGCGCGTCGCGACCTATCGCGGCGGCCGCAGCGGACCGGATTCGCTGATCATCAGCCACGGCTATGGCCAGGGTTGGCGCAGCCATATCTATGATGGCCATTATCTTGTCGGCCATGGCGGCGCGGTCAACGGCTATCGTGCTGCGATGTGGTTCGATCCCGAAACCCAGAACGGCATCGTGATGCTGTGGAACAGCGGATCGACCCGCCCCTTCCGGCTGCCGTACGAGTTCTTCGATTCGGTCTACGGCCGTCCGTTCAGCGACTGGATGGACATCGACAAGGATCCCAGGTTTCTCGATCCCGGCATCGTGCCTGGCGCACCGGGGGCCGACCAGACCATCCTTGCCGACTAACCCGAAAAGCCTTCCCCAAAACAGAACAGACCGGAGAGACATGCCATGAGCATCGTGCTGCATCACCTCGAATATTCGCGTTCCACCCGCATCATCTGGCTGCTGGAGGAGCTGGGAACGCCCTATGAGATGGTCCGCCACCAGCGCGATCCCCAGACCTTCCGCGCGCCGCCCGCGCTCAAGGACGTCCACCCGCTGTCCAAGGCGCCGACAGTGATCATCGACGGCCATTGCATGGTCGAATCGGGCGCGATCATCGAATATCTCATCGAGCGCTATGGCAGCGACACGCTGGCGCCCGCCAACGCCAAAGATCGCCCCGCCTATCTCGAATGGCTGCACTTTGCCGAGGGTACCATGTCGAGCCCGATCATCTTCACCGCGCTTGCCCCGCGCTTTGGCGGGCTGGGCCCGATGCTGGGCGGTTTTCTGGGGGCTGAGGTCGTCAAGCTGCTCGACCATGTCGAGGCGGCGGTGACGGGGCACGAGTTCCTGGTCGGCGACCGGCTGAGCGGTGCGGACATCCACATGGCCTATCTGCTCGAGGTCGCCTCTGCCAGCAAGCTGCTCGAAAATCGCCCTGCGCTGGCCGCCTATCTGCAGCGGCTGCGTGATCGCCCCGCTTATGCAAAGTCGATCGAACTCGGTGGCCCGATGATCTTCGCCGCGATGGGCGGCTGAGAGGAGCCTAGCCCAGCGCCAGGCCGGGAAGCCACTCGGCCCAGAGGCCCAGCTTCTCGGCATGAATCTGCTCGGCCTGGTCGCCCTGAACAGGCACCAGCAGCATCGTCGCATTGGGGGCGAGCTGGCCGATCAGGTGCCGGTCGGCGCGGATGACCTGGCCGATGCGCGGATAGCCGCCGGTGGTCTGGCCTTCGCAGCCGATCAGATAGGGCATGCCGTCGGGCGGGCACTGGATGATGCCGGGGAACACCGCGCCGCTGCGGATCGGCGCTGCGGAATTGAGATCGATCGCGGTGCCCTGCAGCTTCAGCCCCATGCGGCTGGAGCGCGACGACACCCGCCAGCGCTTGCGCGAAAGCGCCGCCATGCCCAGCGCCAGCCGGTCCGATTCGGGCCCGCCGACGATGCGCAGCACAAAGCCGTGGCCGAAGAACGGCTGAAGCTCTGCCGGGGTGGTGATCTTGTCGGGCGCCGCGTCGCCGTCTTCCAGCGCGATGACATCACCATCGGCCAGTGCGCGGCCATCGAGCCCGCCGAACCCGGCTGCGATCAGCGTCGATTGCGAACCCAGCACCGGCGCGACCGCGATGCCCGCCGAGACCGCCAGATAGGTGCGGCACCCCGCCCAGACCCGGCCGATGCTGATCGTGTCTCCGGCGGCCAGATGCAGCGTCTCGTGCTGCTCGGCATCCTCGCCGTTGATCGCGACCTGGCACGGCGCGCCGGTCACTGCGACCGCCATGGCGCGCTCGGCGCGGAACTCGGCAGGGCCCAGCGTGACTTCGATCGCTGCCGCCTCGAGCGGCTTGCCCACCAGCCGGTTGGCGAGCGCGAGGCTGAGCACGTCTGCTGCGCCTCCCGATGGCACGGCAAGCTTGCGCAAGCCCCGGAAGGGCGCGGCCTGGATGCTCGACTGGATGCCGGCCTTGATCACGGTGAGACTCATGCGGGCTCTCCCGTCAGGCGCGAGAGGGTGGGGCCGTCGACGCGCTCGAAGCGCACCTTTTGCCCGGGGGTCAGCAACGCGGGCGATGCGGCTTGCGGATCGAACAGCGTTTCGGCGATGCGGCCGATGATCGGCCAGCCTCCGGGCCCGGCGTGCGGATACAGTCCGCAGATCTGTCCGAGCAGGCCAACCGACCCTCGCGCAACATGCGCGCGCGGATCGGACAGGCGCGGAATCTCGGGGATATGCGCATCGCACACCAGATAGCCAAAGCCCGGCTGGAACCCCAGCATGGCCACGCGCCAATCCTGCGCGGCGTGCCAATGCGGCAGGACATCTGTGGCGATCCCGAGCAGTTCGGCGACGATCTCCGCATCATGCGCCCACACCGCGTCGTAGCAGATGTGCAGCGTGACCGGGGGCAGGGTGCCCTCTGCCGGATCTGCGTCCGCTTGGGCCACCAGCGCTTCGGCAACCGCGCGCGCCGTCTCGAGCGATCTTTCCGCCGGGTTCCAGCTCAGCGAGAGGCTGTCGAGCCCCGGGACCACATCTTCCCAGCCTTGACCCTGTGCCGCCTGTGCCAGCCCTGCCACCTGATCCGGGCCAAGCGATCGGATCATCAACCAGTCATCGGCGCAGTAGATCGGCAGGGTCATCGGGCGGCTCTCCGGGTGCTTTTATGCTTATGCCCTTGCTTGCCATCACCTCGGCGATCCGCAAAGCGGTTTGTTCCGATCCGGGACTGTCGGAATGAAGGCACAGGCTTTGCGCCATAACATGGATCAGGCTGCCGTCATCGGCGGTGAGCGGCTGGCCGGTGGCGATGGCGAGCGCCTGCGCGGCACGGGCATCATCGCCCGCGATCAGCGCACCGGGACGGCTGCGTGGCACCAGGCGGCGCGTGGGCGTGTAACCGCGATCGACGAACCCTTCGGCGATGAACCGCGCCCCGGCCTTCGCCGCCGCACTCTCGAACGCGCCATGCGCCAGGCCGACCAGGGCGAGCCGGGGAAAGGCCCGGTGCAGCGCGTCAGCCACCGCCTCGGCCATCTCCACGCGGTCGGCCAGATCGTTGTAGAGCATGCCGTGCGGCTTGATATGGGTGAGCGCAACGCCAAGGTCTGCCGCGACACGGGCAAGCTCGGTAACCTGCGCGATCAGCGAGTCGATCAGCGCGGGCAGCGGCATATCCAGCGATGTCCGGCCAAAGCCTGCGCGATCCGGATAGGAGGGGTGCGCCCCCGCCGCAACGCCCGCATCGCGCGCCGCGCGCAGCATCCGCGCCATGCTGCCGGCGTCTCCGGCATGCCCGCCGCATGCGATGTTGCAGCTCGAGATATGCGCCATCAGCGCGATGTCGCGCGCCTCTGCGAGCGGGTCTTCGCCCAGATCGGCGTTGATGTCGATTTGCGCGGTCATGGCCACACGCCCGCCGCGCGCAAAATCAGCCGCAGCCCCAGCAGGGTGCACACAAGCACCACGGAGCCCCCCGCCAGATTGGCCAACGGCCCGTTGGCAAAGCTGCCCAGGCTCTGACGCCGCGAAGCGACCCAGAGCAGGAACACGGCGAGGATCGGCAGCAACAGGCCGTTGGCGGACTGCGCGATCAGGATCAATTCGACCGGGTTGACCGCCAGCACCGCGAACGCGGTGCCGATCGCAATCACCGCCAGCGCGGTACGCTTGAAGATGCGGGTGCGCCGTTCCGGGTCGCTGCTGCCACCCATCATCTCGGCGAGCACATAGCCGGTGGCGAGCGGCGCGGTGAGCGCCGAGCTGAAGCCTGCGCCCACCAGGCCCAGCGCGAAGACGATGCGCGCGGGACTGCCGAACAACGCCTCCAGCCGCAGCGCGACCTCGTCCAGCGGCCCGGCCCCGGCGGAGGGCAGCGCGCTGGTCGCAGCGCCCATGATCACGATCGCCATCGACAACAGCCCGCCCAAGGTTACCGATACCGCGGTGTCGAGGCTTGCAGCGGCGATGCCCTGGCGGTCGGCGCTGAACTGGCCGCGCACCGATGCGGCGTGCAGGAACAGGTTGTACGGCACCACCGTGGTGCCGATCAGCGCGATCGCGGTGAACAGACTGTCGGCAGGCAGGGCCGGCAGCAGACCACGCGCCGCCGAAGACAAGTCGACATCGATCACCAGCAGGCCGCCGATGAACGCCAGCGACATTGCCAGCACGAGCGCGATCAGCAGCTTTTCAAGCCAGGCAGGCTTTCCGGCGATCACCAGCGCCGCCGCCAGCCCGCCCACCGCCAGCGCGCGCAGGGGCGGCGCGAGCGTGGCATCGCCCAGGCCCAGCAGCGCGAGGCCCAGCCCCGTGCCGCTGATGTTGCCCGCCTGATAGGCCGAATTGCCGATGCCCAGCGCCGCGAAGATCAGCGCCGCCATTGCCCAGCGCACCGGCAGGCTGGATGCCGCCGCCAGAATCGCCTCGGCAAGCCCCTGGCCGGTGACGATCGCGACTCGCGCCGCCATGTTCTGCAGGATGATCGTGGCGACAGTCGCGAACATCAGGGCCCAGAGCAGCGCGTAGCCAAAACCGATCCCCGCGCTCGCGCAGGCGGTGACCGTTCCGGGGCCGATGAACGCTGCGGTGACCAGCATCGCTGGCCCGGGGCGATAGGTTCCGAGGCTCACCAGCCCCAGCTTTTTTCACGGTACCATTTGGTGATCACGTACTTGGTCCCCTCGCGCACCTTCATGCCATGATGGATGGTCGCGGGGTTGAGCGATCCATCGGGCCTGCGGTTGTTCCACGCGACCAGCTTGCCGGTTTCGGGCTGGATCGACTTGCCGATGGTCTTGAACCGGGTCGCGCCGCCTGCAACCGGCTCGTTGAGATAGATCATGAAGGTCCAGGTGCGCTGACCCGCAACGCTGGTGTAGCGCTTGTAATCCTGCCCGCCGGGTTCGAAATAATCGGTGTGCGCCTTGAACTCCTGCCCGACATCATAGCGCTGGCCCTGCATCGTCTCGCCGAACTGCCGGTCGATTCCGGACAGCGTGCTCAATTTTTCATCGAGCGCGATCACCTCGGGATCCTCGGCGCTGAGGTCGCAGGTTTCGGACGTGCGGAAATAATGGTCGCCATTGGGATCGGCGATGGTCGAGGGGCGGCGGTCGATATCGATCTTCGCGACGAACCGCGCGCACTCCTCCGCCGTCAGGAAATTGCGCAGGATGAACAGTTCGAGCCGCGGCGTCGGCACCCGCTGGATGCCGGGCACCTTCATCAGGGCGGCGATGTTACACTGGTTGCTGGCGGTGCTGGTTTCGCTCATCGGTCCGATCCACGCGCGGCTCATGTCCGCCCGCCGATTAGCCCGCATTTCCACGCCAGTTCAACCCCGCAAACGGCTGGCGTGCCGGGGCATTGACGGTTAAATGAGCGGCCATGCCCCTTCGCCACCGTCCCTCCGCCGGATCAGCCGGTTTCAGCCTGCTGGAAATGCTGGTGGCGCTGGCGGTGTTCTCGATCGCCGCGCTCGCGCTGATCAAGCTGCAGGGGGCGAGCTTGATGCAGACCGCCGAGCTCGACAGCCGGTTGTACAGCGAGGTGGTGGTGCGCAACCTCGCGGTCGAGGCGCTGACCGATCCCAACCCGCCCTCGCTTGGCGATTCGCAAGGCGCAACGACCAATGCGGGGCGCAGCTTCACCTGGCGGCGCACCACCAGCGCGCTGGATGGCGGCGAGATGCTCAAGGTCGATCTGGCAGTGAAGCAGGCGGCGGGACCCGAGGTGACGCTGACAGTGCTGAGACCGGTGTTGTGAGCGACGTGCACCCCATTCCTGCATTCGTCACCGTTCGCGGGAATGACGGGGAGGGGCGCGGGCAAGGGGAGCGCGGCTTCACCCTGGTCGAAATGATGGTCGCGTTGTTCATCTTCGGAATGATCGCCAGCGCTTCCGTTTTCCTGCTGCGCCAGAGCGTCGAGGCCGAGGCGCGCAGCGCGGTGCGGCTCGAGGAGATGGGCGATCTGCGCCGCTTCTCCGCGATCCTGGCGCAGGACATGACGCTGATGCTGCCGCGCCCGTCGCGCGATGCGGTGGGAAGCGACAGGGTTGCGCTGATGAGCGGAGATGGCCTGCTGCTCGGCTTCACCCGCCAGGTGCCGCAGATCGATCCGCAACCCGGAGCCTCGAGCCTGCAGCGGGTCGAATGGGCGCTGGTCGACGGCCGCCTGACTCGCGCGACCGCGCCCAAGGCCGATGGCGCGGCGACATCGGCCCCGGTGCCGATCCTGGAGGGGATCGAATCGGTGCAGATGCGCTTTCGCGACCGGCTTGGCGTGTGGCAACCCGACTGGCGCCCGCAGCGGACCGACGAACTTCCGATCGCGATCGAGCTCACCCTGGCGCAGGCGGGCAACCCCGGGGCACCGCTGGTGATGCAGTTCCTGGTCGCCGGGGGCGGCGGATGAGCGCGCCGGGCAAGCCATCCGAGCGCGGCATTGCGCTGCTCAGTGTGCTGCTGCTGGTTGCCGTGATGGCGATCGTGACCACGCTGATCCTCGACCGCGTCAACCTTGCGGTCAGGCTGGCGGGCAACGCCGGTGCTGCCGACCGCGCGCGGTTTGCGGCGCTGGGCGCCGAAGGCCTGGCTGCGCGCGAGATCAAGCGGCGGCTCGACCAGAGCCCTGCGCGCACCGTCAATGTCGGCGGCTGGCTGGGTGCGCCAATGGTGCTTCCCGTCGATGACGGCTCGGGGGCAACCGTCACCGCGACGGTGCGCGATGGCGGGAATTGTTTCAATCTGAACTCGGTGGTGGCGGGCCAGCCCGGGGACTTCGCCGCGCGGCCGGTCGGCATCGGCCAGTTCGCCGGTCTGATGACCGCGCTCGGCGTGCCCGCGCAGGATTCAGCAGCGCTTGCCGATGCGCTGGCCGACTGGATCGACACCGATTCCGTGCCGCTGCCCGCCGGCGCCGAGGACCAGTTTTACATGCAGGGCGAGGCACCCTTTCGCACTGCGGGCCAGCTGCTCGGCGACAAGGGCGAAGTGCAGGCGCTGCGCGGCATGACACCGCAGCTTTATGCCCGGCTGGAGCCCTGGATCTGCGCGCTGCCCGATGCGATTCTCTCGCCGATCAACGTCAACACGTTGCTGCCCGAGCAGGCTCCGCTGATCATGATGCTCGCCCCCGGCCAGATCCCGCTGGAGCGCGCGCGCCGGCTGATCGAGCAGCGCCCGCCGCTGGGCTATGCCCGGATCGCCGACTTCTGGCGGCCGCTGGCGCTGCAATCGCAGACCTTCGGGCCCGAAATCGAATCGCAGCCGCAGATCGTCAGCCGCTGGTTCGAGCTCGATCTGGTGATCGCGCAGGGCGAGAGTCGCTGGCGGCAGACCAGCCTGCTCGACGCGCAACTGACGCCCGCGCGCATCATCGCACGGCGGATCGGCGAGCCGTAAGCGCCCGCCTAATTTAATTACAGCATTACGACAGATTTCCGCATTTTCCCTTGCATTGGGCCCATGCTTTGTAAGATAGCGAGCCGCGCCAATCGTTGCTTGACGATTGTCCCCACGCGCTCCTAAGGAGCGCCTCCGCGTGGCGTGTGCAGTGTGTGGCGACCGTAGCTCAGTTGGTTAGAGCGCCGGTTTGTGGTACCGGAGGTCGGGGGTTCGAGACCCCTCGGTCGCCCCATCTGCCCTTGATATCGAGGCTCTTCGGCCCCCGCCGCGTCATGACCAGCCGGGGGAGTGCGCGCGTGCAAAGCTATTGGGATCTGCCTGACTTCGACGAGCATGAGGCCGTGCAGTATGTGCACGACCGCGCCTCGGGTCTTTCGGCGATCATCGCCATCCACTCGACCAAGCTTGGCCCCGCAGGCGGCGGCACGCGCTTCTGGCATTATGCCGACAAGGGCCGCGCGATCACCGATGCGCTGCGCCTCTCGCGCGGCATGAGCTACAAGAACGCCATGGCCGGCCTGCCGATGGGCGGCGGCAAGGCCGTGATCCTCGCCGATGCCGACAGCCGCAAGACCCCCGAAATGCTCGCAGCCTTTGGCAATGCGATCGAGGCCCTGGGCGGGCGTTATGTCACCGCCGAGGATATCGGCATGTCGGACTCCGACATGGTCGCGATCTCCAAGCGCACCCGCTTCGTCTCGGGCCTGCCGGTGCAGCAGGAAGGTTCCGCAGGCGGCGATCCCGGCCCGTTCACAGCCAATGGCATCTTCCAGGGCGTCAAGGCGGCGGTGCAGTTCAAGCTGGGCACCGACCGCCTCAAGGGCGTGCGTATCGCGGTGCAGGGCACCGGCAGCGTCGGCGGCGGGCTTGCCCGGCTGCTGGCGGCAGAGGGCGCCGATCTGACGCTCGCTGATGTCAACGCCGACCGCGCGCAGGCGCTGGCCGACGAACTGGGCGCGACGACCGTCTCTGCCGACCGCATCATGCAGGTCGAGGCCGATGTGTTCAGCCCCAACGCGCTGGGCGCGATCCTCGATTCGGAGAGCATCGAGAAGCTCAACGTCAAGATCGTCGCGGGCGGCGCGAACAACCAGCTCGCGCGGCCGCACCACGCCGACATGCTGGTCGACCGCGACATCCTCTATGCGCCCGACTATGTGATCAACGCAGGCGGCATCATCTCGGTCGCGCTCGAATATTTCGCACAGGCCGAAGGCCGCACCGCACAGGTCGAGGATGTGCTCGCCCGACTGACGGGGATCCCCCAGCGGCTCACCGGCATCTGGCAGGAAAGCCGTTCGACCGGCCAGTCGCCCGCCGCAGTGGCGGATGCGATGGCGCAGAAGCTGATCGGGCGGGGTTGAAGATAAATTCTCCCCTCCCGCATGCGGGAGGGGAGAGTTGCAATTGCATGCTCTCGGCCGTCAGTTGGCCAGCCCCCACGCAAATTCCCTTGAGGCTGTGCCAGCATCGTGGCAACAAGGGACGACGCCGATATGCCTCGGCGCAAGGAAGCTGACGCAACGCTCGCTCATGCACGGTTTTGCCAATCCTACGCGATTTCTGTCGATTGCCCGTCCGCTGACCCCGGCGTTGATGGTGACCGGCCTGATCATGGTCGCAATCGCCCTGTTTCTCGGACTGTTCAACGCCCCTGCCGACCGGCTGATGGGCGAGACGGTGCGCATTCTCTACATTCACGTTCCGGCCGCGTGGCTGGGCATGGCGGGCTGGACCAGCATCGCCATCGCCAGCCTGGTCGAGCTTGTCTGGCGGCACCCGCTGGCCGGAATCGCCGCGCGCGCCTCGGCGCTGCCCGGCGCGTTCTTCTGCGCCTTGTGCCTTGCCACCGGATCGATCTGGGCCAGGCCCACCTGGGGCACCTGGTGGGTGTGGGACGGCCGGCTGACATCGATGCTGGTGCTGCTGTTCCTGTATCTCGGCTACATGGCGCTCGCCGATGCCAGCCAGAAGGATGCCGCGGCCGGGCGGAACGGCACCGGACGGGTCGCTGCGATCTTCGGGCTGATCGGAGCGATCAACGTGCCCATCATCAACCGCTCGGTGGTTTGGTGGAACAGCCTGCACCAGCCGGCCAGTATCACCATGGGCAAGTCGGCGATCGACCCTGCGTTCCTGTGGCCCCTGGGCATGGCGGTGATCGGCTTCTCGCTGATCTTCGGCGCGATCGTGCTGATGCGGATGCGCACCCTGCTGGCGGATATCCGGATAGAGGCGCGGATGCGCAGGCTGGCTGCGGCATGACCCAGTGGACCTATGTCATCATGACCTATGCGCTGGGCATCGGCGGGACCATCGGTCTGATCGGCTATTGCTGGATCGCCCTGAAGCGCGCAGAAGCGCGGCTTGATGCGCTCAAGCGCAAGTGAACCGGACAAATCCATGAAAGCCAAACACCAGCGTCTCGTCCTGATCTGCATCGCCTTTGTCGGCCTGCTGGCGGCGGGGCTGATCGCGGCCTATGCGCTGCGCGATCAGGCGAGCTATTTCTACACCCCGGGCGACATTGCCGAAAAGGGTGTCGAGCCTGGCCAGGCGATTCGGCTGGGCGGCATGGTGCAGCGCGGGTCGATCAAGACCCAGGCGGACGGCGTGACCATCGATTTCATCGTCGAGGACGGCAAGGGCACGGTCCCGGTGCGCTTTACCGGTATCACCCCCGACCTGTTCGTCGAGGGATCTGGCGTGGTTGCCGAGGGCCGGATGGACAAGGCGGGGTTCTTCGTCGCCGACAACCTGCTCGCCAAGCATGACGAAAACTACGTGCCGCGCGAAATGCGCGACATGACCAAGGCCGATGTCCAAAAGGTCGCAGGTACGGTGCAGCAGCCATGATCGCAGAAATCGCGCTTGCCATGCTGTGGCTCGCCGCAGCGCTCGCGGTACTGCAGCTTGGCCTTGGCAGCTATGCGCTGACCGCGCGCGGTGCGGAGTTCCTGCGCGCGATCCGCCCGATCGCGGTGGTGCAGGGCGTGCTGGTCGCGATTGCCTTCGCGCTGCTGATCGTTCTGTTCCTGCGCACCGACCTGTCGGTCAAATTGGTCGCGGCGAACAGCCATTCGCTCAAGCCCATCATCTACAAGGTCGCCGGCGCGTGGGGCAATCACGAAGGCTCAATGCTGCTGTGGGTGACCGTGATGGGCATGGCGGGCGGTTTCGTTGCGCTGCTCGAGCGGCGGCTGAACGAGCGCACGATGGTCGCGACGCTGGCCGGCCAGGCGTTCGTCAGCCTGGGCTTCTATGCCTTCATGCTGTTTTCCTCCAACCCCTTCGAGCGATTGAACCCCGCGCCGGTGGAGGGCAACGGCCTCAACCCGCTGCTGCAGGACCCCGGTCTCGCCTTCCATCCGCCGACGCTCTATATCGGCTATGTCGGGCTTTCGATCGCGTTCTCGTTCGCGGTCGGCGCGCTGATCACCCGCGATGTCGGCCCCGCCTTTGCCCGCGCGATGCGCCCCTGGGTGATGGGCGCGTGGATTTTCCTCACGCTCGGCATCACCGCGGGATCGTGGTGGGCCTATTACGAACTCGGCTGGGGCGGCTGGTGGTTCTGGGATCCGGTCGAGAACGCCTCGCTGATGCCTTGGCTCGCCGCAACCGCCTTGCTGCATTCGGTGAGCGTGCTGGCGACGCGCAACGCGCTTAAGGCATGGACGGTGATGCTCGCGGTGGTCGCGTTCTCGATGTCGATGGTCGGCACCTTCCTGGTGCGTTCGGGGATTTTGACCAGCGTGCATGCGTTTGCGGTCGATCCGGAACGCGGCAGCTTCATCCTCGCGTTGCTCGCGATCTATATCGGCGGCGCGCTCGCTTTGTTCGGGCTGCGCGCATCGACCGTCACCGAAGGCGCGCGCTTCCATCTGTTCAGCCGCGAAGGCGCGCTGGTGATGAACAACGTGCTGCTGGTCGGCGTGCTGGGCATTGTCCTGATGGGGACGCTCTATCCCTTAGTAACCGAGGCGTTCGACACCAAGGTCTCGGTCGGCCCGCCCTATTTCAATCCGGTGAGCGCGATCTTCGTGTTCCCGATGCTGATCATCATGGCGGCAGGCCCGCTGATGCGCTGGCGCTCGGACAATGGCCGCAAGCTCACCAGCCTGATGGCGGTGCCTGCGCTCGTGGCCGCAGCCACGCTGGCGCTGGTCGTGGTGTTCGGCGGCGATATCGGCGTGCTGCCCCTGCTCGGCCTCGTGTTTGCAGCAGGTCTGGCGGTCGCCAGCGTGCTGCCCTTGTGGAAGCGCAACCTGCGCCGCACGCCGGCGCATATCTACGGCATGGTCATCGCGCATCTGGGGATCGCGGTTGCGCTCGCCGGAATGGCATCCGAAAGCGCGTTCAACACCGAAAAGCTGGTGGCGAGCGAATTCGGCCAGAGCCACAAGGTCGGCCCCTGGACGATCGAGATGCAGGGTGTTCGCCCGATCGCCGGCGCCAACTGGACCGCGCTCGAGGCGCGGCTGGTCGCGCGCTATGGCGACAGCAACGTGCAGACCGTGCTCAATCCGCAATCGCGCATGTTCGCATCGCCGCCGACCGCGACCAACGAGGCCGCCTTGCTGACCCGCTGGAACGGCCAGTTGTACGTCGTGCTGGGCGAAGAGGGTGAGGATGGCCGCTGGCAGCTTCGCCTGTGGTGGAAGCCTTTCGTGCCGCTGATCTGGTATGGCGGGTTGATGATCGGGCTGGGCGGCATTCTCGCGCTGGTCGGGCGCACCTCGCGCGACCTGCGCCGCAAGGACCAGCCCGAGTACGAGCCGATCGCCGCGCCTGCTCCGGGCACGCCCGCTGCCGGGGGCAAGGAAGCGCTGGCATGAGCCTTCTGATCGCATGAAACACTGGGCCATCTGGCTGCCGCTCGCGCTGTTCGGCGTGCTGTTCGCCGTGTTTGCGAGCGGCCTGATCGCGCCCGGCGATCGCACCATCAGCTCGCAGATGATCGGCAAGCCGCTGCCCGATTTCGATCTGCCCCAGGCAGTGCCCGACCGGCCCGCGCTGGCGCGCACCAACTTCACCGATGGCAAGCCCCGGCTGCTCAACGTCTTTGCCAGCTGGTGCGTGCCCTGCATCGCCGAGGCGCCGTATCTGCAGCAGCTCGCCGATGCCGGGGTCGAGATCAACGGCGTCGCAATCCGTGATCGCGGTCCAGACGTGCAGGCGTTCCTTGCGCGCAACGGCAACCCCTATGCGCGGATCGGCGCGGACGATGTCAGCAAGATCCAGTTCGACCTGGGCTCGTCGGGCGTCCCTGAAACCTTCGTCATCGATGGCAAGGGCATGATCACCTATCAGCATATCGGCGACATCCGTCCCGAGCATGTGCCCGTGATCCTGCAGAAACTGAAGGAAGCGCAGTGATGCGGGGCCTGATCCTGTTGCTCCTCGCCCTGTTCGCGCAGCCGCTCGCCGCGCAGGATACTCTTCCGCCCGCGCCCTACGCCTACAAGCAGCTCGATGACCCGGCGAAGGAAAAGTCCGCGCAGGATCTGATGATGACGCTGCGCTGCCTGACCTGCCAGAGCCAGTCGATCGCGGATTCGGACGCGCCGATGGCAGGCGATATGCGCCATCAGGTGCGCACGCGCATCGCAGCAGGTGAAGACCCTGAGGCGATCCGGGCGTGGCTGATCGAACGCTATGGCGACTGGGTGTCCTATCAACCGCAGGTGACCGCGATGACCTGGCCGCTTTTCGCGGCACCGATCGTGCTGCTGCTGTTCGCAGGCATCATCGCCCGCAAGCGCTTTGGCAAGGCCAGGGCAACCGGAGACAAGAGCTGATGGCGTGGGTGATCGTTCTGCTGGTGGCCGTGGCCATCATGGCCGGCATGATCTGGCTGGGCAAGCTGCCGCGCCGGGCGTGGGAACTTGCGGGTGCCGCGCTGTTCCTGGGGATTGCAGGCTATGCCTGGCAGGGCCAGCCCTCGCTCGCCGGATCGCCCAAGGAGCCGGTCGAGAAGCTCAGCATGTTCGACGAGGACCTCGCCAAGCAGCGCGACGAGATGGGCGGCAACTTCGGAGATGCCCGCGCCTGGCTGGTGCTCGCCGATGCGCAGAGCCGCCAGGGCAAGTTCGCCACCGCCGCCACCGCGCTCAGCAAGGGCCTGGAGACCTATCCCGAGGACACCGATCTGTGGGTGGCGCTCGGCAATGCGCTGGTCGGCCACAGCAACGGCCTGCTGACGCCTGCATCGCAGTTCGCCTATCAGAAGGCCGCGACGCTGACCCCCGATCACCCCGCACCGCCGTTTTTCCTGGGGCTGGCGCTCGCCACATCGGGTCAGTTGCAGCAGGCGCGGGCGATCTGGGGCGAACTGCTCGAGCGCTCCCCGCCCGAGGCCGAATGGCGCGAGGACCTGACCACACGACTCGCGCGGATCGATGCTTTGATCGCCCAGCAGAGCGGTGCGCCCGCGCTGGGCATGCCCGGATCGGTGCCGCCGTCTGCGGATCCAGCACAACCCGTTGATTCACAACCATAATCGTCACACCGCGATTATATTGCACCGCATCATGCCGCATGCTAATCCGCGTGCCATTGCCGATTTGGCGATAGGCGAAAGGGGACGATGAACGCGGGCTGCCTGGCCTTCACGCGTTCGCACACTGCCCGATGATGACTGATACTCCTTCAGAAGTGCCCTCAGAGCAACCGAGTGCCGGGTCGATGGCGGGCGAACAGGTGGCCCAGCAGGCTGGCAACGCTGACACGCACAGCAGTTCGGTGGCGTTGCTCGCGTTCGGCGCGATCGGCATCGTGTTCGGCGATATCGGCACCAGCCCGATCTACGCGTTTCGCGAGACCTTTGCCGGGCACCATCCGCTTACCCCTGACCGCGAGCATATCTTCGGCGTCGTCAGCCTGATCTTCTGGTCGATGACGCTGGTCGTGGGGGTGCAATATGTCAGCATCCTGATGCGTGCGGACAACAAGGGGCAGGGCGGCAGCCTCGCACTCGTCGCGCTGATCTCGCGCAGCATCGGACGCACCAGCTATGGCTGGCTGCTCATCCTGCTGGGCGTATTCGCCACCGCATTGTTCTATGGCGACAGCATGATCACGCCCGCAATTTCGGTGCTGTCGGCGGTCGAAGGGCTGACCGTGGTCAATCCGGGGCTGCAACCGCTCGTCATCCCGATCGCGGTCGCGCTGCTGGTATTCCTGTTCTTCATCCAGTCCCGCGGCACCGCCAAGATCGGGACGTTGTTCGCGCCGATCATGGTGCTCTATTTCACCACGATCACGGTGCTGGGCGTCTACCAGATCCTGTTCAATCCCGAGATCCTGCTGGCGCTGAACCCGTGGTACGCGGTACGGTTCTTCATCAATGATGGCTGGTTTGCGTTTCTCGCCTTGGGCTCCGTCGTCCTCGCGGTGACGGGCGCCGAGGCGCTGTATTCGGACATGGGCCATTTCGGGCGCGGTCCCTTGCGGCTCTCGTGGTTCGGCTTCGTCATGCCCGCGCTGCTGATCAACTATTTCGGCCAGGGCGCGATGATCATCGGCATGGGCCCTGCGGAGGCTGCCGAGACGATCAAGAACCCGTTCTTCCTGCTCGCGCCCGACATGCTGAGGCTGCCGCTGGTGCTGCTCGCGACCGCGGCCACCTTCATCGCCAGCCAGGCGGTGATCTCGGGCGCGTTCTCGATCACCCATCAGGCGATCCAGCTCGGATATATCCCGCGGCTGTCGATCAAGCACACCAGCGCTTCGGAAAGCGGGCAGATCTATATCCCGCTGATCAACTGGGTGCTGATGATCGCGGTGATCCTGCTGGTGCTGACCTTCCAGAGCTCGAGCAACCTTGCCGCGGCCTATGGCATCGCGGTGACCGGCGCGATGCTGATCGATACTTGCCTGATGGCGGTGCTGCTGATCGCGATGTGGAAGTGGAAATTGTGGATGGCGATTCCCGTCATCGTCACCTTCGTGGTGGTCGATGGCGCATACTTCCTGGCAAACGCCACCAAGATTCCCGATGGCGGCTGGTTCCCGCTGGTCATCGGCGCGTTCACCTTCACGCTGCTCACCACCTGGGCGCGCGGTCGCAAGCTGATGCGCGAGACGATGATCGAAAGCGCGCTGCCGATCGAGGTGTTCGTCAAGTCCGCGCAAGGTTCGGCCACCCGGGTCAAGGGCACCGCGATCTTCATGGCATCGGCGACCACCGGCGTGCCGACCGCGCTGCTGCACAACATGAAGCACAACAAGGTCATCCATGAGCGCGTCGTCATTCTGACGGTGCAGATCATGGAGGTGCCCTATGTCACCGATGCCAACCGCTTCCAGGTGGAAAGCCTGGGACACGGCTTCTACCGCATGGTGCTGCGTTATGGTTTCATGCAGTCGACCGATGTGCCCGCTGCGCTCAAGGACGTGAAGGAGCTGTGCGGCGGCAAGTTCGAGATGCTGCAGACCAGCTTCTTCCTCTCGCGCCAGACCCTGCTCACCGCCGAACGCCCCGGAATGCCGGTGTGGCGCGAGAAGATCTTCGCCTGGATGCTGCGCAACTCGGCCAGCCCGATGGAGTTCTTCAACCTGCCCTCCAACCGCGTGGTGGAACTCGGCAGCCAGCTGGAAATCTAGAAGGGGGCCGGGCCATGATCGTGATTGCAGGCTTTTATCGTTTCCCGGTCGACCAGCTGGACGCTGTGAAACCGGCGATGGCGCGGATGATCGAACTGAGCCGTGCGGAGCCGGGCTGCGGGCATTACGCCTTTGCGCACGACGTCGTGGAGCCGGGACTGATCCGGGTGAGCGAATCCTGGCAGGACGAGGCGGCGCTCAAGGCGCATGCCGCCAGCGCGCACATGGCCGAGTGGCGCGCCGCCAGCGCCGCGCACGGCATTCATGACCGGACGATCACCGCCTATGACGTGACGGGCTCACGGCCGCTCTGATCATCACTCGGCCTTGCAACTGAGCGTCAGGTTGCGCTGCTGCAGGTCGTAGAGCAGGCTGGAACAGCCTTGCAGGAACCGCCTGCCGGCAACGATGCGCAGATCGACCTTCTTTTCCTTCTTGGCGACGACGACGATTTCGTCCGAATCTCCGCCCTCGGTTGCTTCCTGCTCGGCAATGCCCGAGGCATCGCCATAATCGCTGTAACGCACATCGACCGTGTCCAGCATGGTCTGGCCGACGGGGATGGGCTTTGACAGCGTCATCGCGCGGGTGGGCCGCTGGATGCCGAAATAGATCAGGGTCTGGCGGGGTTGTCCGGTAAACCGGCCCTCGCGCTTTCGCGCCAGCCAGTTGCCGGTGGGGGCGCTGGCCAGGGTTTCCGGACGCTGCAGGCTGAACTGGAAGCGAACCTCTTCCCCCTCCAGCGCAAATGTCGTGCCGATCCCGCCGCGCCCAAGAAAGCCGAAATTGTCGAGCGGCAGCTGCTGCGTGCGTTCACTGGCAGCAGCCGCCGCCAGCTGGAAGCGCACCCTTTTGTAGGGCAGCGAGGCAGGGCTAATGGTGCCATCGGCGATGGTGGAGGATGCGCGGTCGGCCCAGAAAATCCGCTGGTTCTTGGGGCCGACCCCGTAATCGACCTTGTGCACGGCCGAATCGCCGCTCACCCGCTCGGGGCCCACCACCGTGATGAAGCCGAACATGCCGGGTTTCAGTTGCAGCCTGGCCGCGACATCCGGGTTGAGCATGGGGGCATCGGCGGCTTCGGGGCGCACCTCGAGCCGCAGGGGCAGACCGTTGATCGTCACGTCGATCAGGTTGTCGCCGGTGAGAACAAGTTCCTCGGGCAGTTGGGCCTTGGGCGCGGCCTCGGCGTGAACCGAACAGACAAGTGAAGCAGCCGCAACGACAGCGATTGCACGCATGACAATCTATCCCCCTCGATATTCGTCAACACCCGGGAGGAATAAGCCGGTTTCGAGCTTAACCGTCGATGACCAAACAAACGGGCCGCCGTTCCCGGGCGGCCCATGCAAGGCGATCAATAGGCAGAGCGCGCGAGCAGCGATTCCTTCGCCGCGTGGTATTCGCGGGTGAGGCGCCCGACCATGTCGGCGACGGTATCGACCTTGTCGACCGCGCCGATGCCCTGGCCGCTGCCCCAGATGTCGCGCCACGCCTTGGCATCGGTGTTGCCGCCCGAGCCGAAGTTCATCGTGCTGTAATCGCCCTTGGGCAGATTGTCGGGATCGAGACCCGCGTTGACGATCGACTGGCGCAGATAATTGCCCGACACCCCGGTGAAGAGGTCGGAATAGACGATGTCGGCGGCCTTGCCCTCGACGATGCCGTTCTTGTAGCCATCGTCGGCGCGCGCTTCGGCCGTCGCGATGAAGGCCGAGCCGATATAGGCGAAGTCCGCGCCCATCGCCTGCGCGGCTAGGATGGCCGCGCCGCTGGCGATCGATCCGGACAGGGCCACCGGGCCGGTGAACCACTGGCGGATTTCCTGCATCAGCGCGAAGGGCGAGATGGTGCCGGCGTGGCCGCCGGCGCCAGCCGCGACAGGGATCAGGCCGTCTGCGCCCTTTTCAATCGCCTTGCGCGCGAAGCGGTCGTCGATCACGTCGTGCATGGTGATGCCGCCCCAGTCGTGCACGGCCTTGTTCAGGTCTTCGCGCGCACCCAGCGAGGTGATCACCATCGGCACCTGCCACTTGGCGCAGGTCATGATGTCAGCTTCCAGCCGGTCGTTGGACTTGTGGACGATCTGGTTGACCGCATAGGGCGCGGCGGGCGCATCGGGGTTGGCGCGGTTGTATTCGGCCAGTTCCTCGGTGATCTGGTGCAGCCACTCGTCGAGCTGGCTCTGCGGCCGCGCGTTGAGCGCCGGGAACGACCCGATCACGCCCGCCTTGCATTGCGCAATGACGAGCTCGGGGCCGGAGATGATGAAGAGCGGCGACCCGATGACGGGCAGGCGCAGGTTGTCGCAAAGCGGGGATGGCATGGTCATGGCCGCGACATTAGCCATGGTTCATGGGCTGTCCAGAGGCATTCTTAACTAGGCAATTAAGTTTTGAATGAAAACTGCAGGGGGCCGCTTAATTCCTCCCCGAGCTTGCTCGGAGAGGGGGACCGTTCGCGCATCGAATGGTGGAGGGGCTCGATAACGACGGTTGGTAAGAACCCCTCCACCATCCTGCGGATGGTCCCCCTCCCCCAGACAAGCTGGGGGAGGATTTGACAGATCAGATCCCCTCGAGCGCGCTCAATACCGCTTTGATCGAAGCCGTCGCGACGTCCTCGTCCACCCCGACGCCGAAGCAGGGCGAGCGGCCGTCGACCGCGCATTCGACATAGGCCGCAGCGCGCGCCTTCGATCCTGCGCCGATCGCGTGCTCGCGGTAATCGGCGATGTCGATGGCAATCCCCAGCGCAGCCGACAGCGCATCGACCACCCCCGATATCAACCCGTTGCCGCGCCCGCTGACCGGGATTTCCTTGCCGTCCGCGATGATCCGCCCGACGAACAGCCGGTCGCTGCCCGCCTTGCGTTCCTCGTAATCGACCAGCTGGTACTTGCCCTGGCCGTCGAGCCGGTAGCGCGTCTGGAAGGCCTGCCAGATATCGCCCGAGGACAATTCCATGCTTTTGGCATCGGCGAGCGCCTGCACGGTCTTGCTGAAATCGGCCTGCAGCCGCTTGGGCAGCTTGAGGCCCTGGTCCTGCTCGAGCACCCAGGCGACGCCGCCCTTGCCGCTTTGCGAGTTGACGCGGATCACCGCTTCATACGAACGCCCGATATCGGCGGGGTCGAGCGGCAGATAGGGCACCTGCCAATACTGGTCGTTGCGCTTTTCCTGCGCGGCAAAGCCCTTCTTGATCGCGTCCTGATGGCTGCCCGAAAATGCCGTGAACACCAGTTCACCTGCATAAGGGTGCCGCTCGGGCACCTTCAATTGGTTGCAATATTCCACCGTCTTGACGATCTCGTCCATGTCCGAGAAATCGAGCCCGGGGTGCATACCCTGCGTGTACATGTTGAGCCCCAGCGCGACGAGATCGACATTGCCGGTGCGTTCGCCATTGCCGAACAGGCAGCCCTCGATGCGGTCCGCGCCCGCCATCAGGCCCAGTTCCGCCGCGGCAATGCCCGATCCGCGATCATTGTGCGGGTGCAGGCTGATCACCACGCAATCGCGCCTGCTGATATGGCGGCACATCCACTCGATCTGGTCGGCGTAGATGTTGGGGCTGGAGGCCTCGACCGTCGCGGGCAGGTTGAGGATCAGCGGCTTTTCGGGCGTCGGCTGCAGCACCTCGATCACCGCTTCGCAGACCTCCAGGCTGAAATCGAGCTCGGCGGTAGAAAAGGTCTCGGGCGAGTATTCGAAATGCCAGTCGGTCTGCGGATACTTCGCCGCCTGCTCCTTGAGGATGTTCGCACCCTCGACCGCGATCGCCTTGACGCCTGCGCGGTCGAGACCGAACACGACCTCGCGCCACGCGGGCGAGACGGCGTTGTAGAGGTGCACGATCGCGCGATGGACCCCGGCGAGGCTCGCAAAGGTCTTCTCGATCAGGTCGCGCCGCGACTGGGTGAGCACCTGCACGGTGACGTCGGGGGGGATCTTGTTGCCGTCGACGAGGCCGCGGATGAAGTTGAACTCGGTCTCGCCCGCCGACGGAAAGCCGACCTCGATCTCCTTGAGGCCGATCTTGACCAGCAGGTCGAAGAACCGCTGCTTCTTGGGCCCGTCCATCGGGTCGATCAGCGCCTGGTTACCATCGCGCATGTCGGTGGAAAGCCAGCGCGGCGGCGCGGTGATCACCGCATCGGGCCAGGTTCGGTTCGGCAGGTCGACCCGCGGGAAGGCGCGGTATTTTTGCGAAGGATCGGTGAGCATCGGCATGGCTGAAAGGCGCCCCTGGCTGTTTGGTGGTGCGATAAGGGTGGCCAGCAATCAGCGCAACCGGTGATCGGCGCTGGGCGTGCTGGCAGGTGAAAAAGCCCTTAGGCGTGGCGCGCCGCATCGGCGCGCACGGTCGGTACACGCCTAAGGGCGTGTAAGTCGCAATCCAAGAAGGAGGGCCGATCCGGTCATAATGTCAGCGTCATTGCGTGAACCGGCGGCTTTGCGCAACAAAAAAATGGTCGGCGCTATCTCGCACGCAGGATGTGGGGAGAGGCAAACCCCTCCCCGGCGGATGACCGGGAAGGGGGGAGTTGCTTTTTACTGCTTTTCGAACGCCACGCTGATGTCGAGTTCGACTTCGTCGCTCACCATCGGCAGGCCATAAGCGATGCCGAAATCGCTGCGCTTGATCTCGGTCTCGGCCTCGAAGCCGATCGTTTCCTTCTTGTTGAACGGGTTGGTACCCGCGCCGGTGAACTCGGCGTCGAAGGTCACTTCCTTGGTGACGCCATTCAGCGTGAGGTTGCCGGTGATCTTGGCGGTCATGCCGCTGGCCACCACCTTGGTCGAGACGAAGCGCGCATCGGCGGGCGAGGGGCCGAAGAAGTCGGGCTTGCCGCCGTCCTTGCCCGCGCGCAGCAGATGGCTGGTGAGCCCGGCGCTGGCGGTGGTCACCTTGCCGACGGGGATGGTGACATCGACCTTGGCGGCGTTGAGGTTGGCCGGATCGATCATCAGCGTTCCGGCGATGTCGCCAAACAGGCCGTAATAATCGTTGAAGCCGAAGTGATTGACCTCCCAGCCGATCAGCGAGTGGCCGGGGTCGGTCTTGTAGGTGCCGGCGGTCACGCGGGCAGCGTCCTTCTGGCCGGGCAGCTGCATGCCTTGGCCGATCAGCGGGGTGGCGGCGACGAGAGCGAGGATAGCGAGAGTCTTGCGCATGACGAACTCCTAGGGAAGTGTGGGGACAGGAGCTCCGAAACTGGGTGCCTGAACGCCGCAAGTCAATCTTTGATCCGTCGCCAGCGAATCAGCGCCCGGCGGCCTCCAGCCCCTCGCGCACCACGGCGTAGATCGTCTGCAACTGGCCGGGCGTGGTGCAATAGGGGGGCATGACATAGACGGTGTTGCCCAGCGGGCGGATCAGCACGCCATGGGCCTTGCCGAACCCCGCCAGATGCACCGACCAGCTCGACAGATAGCCTTGGCTGTCGGCGACGATGTCGAACGCGGCGATGGTGCCGCATTGCCGCGTGCCGGCGACCAGAGGGTGGCTGGCGATGGCCGCGAGCTGTTCCGTCTGAAGCGCCGCAAGCGCATCGATCCGCGCTTGGACCGGCTCTTCGCGCCAGATGGCAAGGTTCGCGTTGGCGGCCGCGCACGCGATCGGGTTGGCGGTGTAGCTGCTCGAATGGAAAAAGCAGTCGGCGCGGTCGTCCGACCAGTGCGCCATGAAAATCTCCTCGCCCGCAAGCGTCACCGCCAGCGGCACCGCTCCCCCGGTCAGCCCCTTGGAGAGGCACAGGATGTCGGGGATCACGCCTGCCTGCTCGCACGCCAGCATCGTGCCGGTGCGGCCCCAGCCGGTCATCACCTCGTCGGCAATGAACAATACGTCGTGCGCGGCGCAGATCGCGGCCATCTCGGCAAGAACATCGGCGGAGTACATCAGCATCCCGCCTGCACCCAGCACCAGAGGCTCGACGATGAACGCGGCGGCGTGGTCGCGGCAAGCCGCATCCAGCGCATCGAAGGTCGCCTGCTCGCCTCCTGCAGCGGGGAAGGGGATGGCGGTGACGTCGAACAGCAAAGGCGCATAAGGCCGGTTGAACACCCCGCGCGCGCCCACCGACATCGCGCCGATGGTGTCGCCGTGATAGCTGTGCTCCATCACGATGATCTTGTGCCGCTGCTCGCCGTGCCCGCCCTTTTCTCGGTTGTGCCAGAAGCCCAGCGCCATCTTGAGCGCGACCTCGACCGCGGTGGAGCCGGAGTCGCTGAAGAACACGCGCGTGAGCGGCCCGGGCGTGATCTCGATCAGCCCGCGCGCCAGCGTTTCGGCGGGCTCGTGCGTCCAGCCTGCGAAGATGATCTGGTCGAGCTTTTCGCTCTGCTCGCGGATCGCGGCCATGATGCGTGGATGCGCGTGCCCATGCGTGGTCACCCACCAGCTCGAGATCGCGTCGATCCATGTCCGGCCATCGGCGCCATGCAGAACCGCGCCCTGGCCGCGCGCGATCAGCGGGATGTCCTCGCCCAGGCCATGCTGGGTGAAGGGATGCCATACGGGCGAGGGCGTCATGCGAAGTCCGCGAGATCGAAGCCGGCGGCAAAGCCATCGGCCAGCGTCTCGGCCGTCAGCGCAGCCAGCCGCGCCAGACGTCCGAGGCGGCGGACCTTGCCGATCGCGGCGATGGTGTGCTCGCTGTCGGGCACCGCATCACCGATGAACGCGACGCCATGGATCGGCACCCCGCGCGACCGCAACGCCTCGATCGTCAGCAGGCTGTGGTTGATCGTGCCCAAGGCGGTGCGCGCGCAGACGATCACCGGGATCTGCCAGCGCGCGAAGACATCGGCATAGAGCGTTTGGCGGGTCACCGGAACCAGCGCGCCGCCTGCACCCTCGATCACCAAGGGGGCGTCGATATCGGGCGGCGTCAGTGCACCGGGGTCTATCTCCACTCCGTCGATCTCGGCGGCGAGATGCGGCGAAGCGGGGGTGACCAGCCGCCAGGTTTCGGGCAGCGTCGATCCGGGGGCCATGCGCTCGACGAACGCTGTGTCGGTCTCGCCCTCGAGGCCGGATTGCACCGGCTTCCAGTATCTCGCGCCCAAAGCCTGGACCAGGGCAGCGCTGAACACCGACTTGCCGATATCGGTGTCGGTGCCTGTTACAACAAATCGCGGTTTCATGCGGGGATCATGATCCTGTCGAGTGATTCGGATAGCGCGCCGATATCACCCATCGAGACATTGCGGGTAATGGAAATGCGCAGGCGCGCGGTGCCGGGCGGCACGGTGGGCGGGCGGATGCCGCGAATGTCGAAGCCTTGGCGCTGCAGGCTGGCGGCGATCCGCATGGTGCGGGCATCATCGCCGATGATCACGGGGAGGATCTGGCTGGTGCCGGCCTGCGCACCCAGCCGCGGGGCGAGCAGGCGGCGCGCCTCGGCAACGCGCGCGAACAGCTCGTCGCGCCAGTCGTCATGGGCCGCGACGATCGCGATCGCACGGCGCACCATGTGCGCGATCAGCGGCGAGGGCGCGGTCGAGAACACGAAGGGCCGCGCGCGGTTGACGAGGAAATCGGTGACCACCTTGGGCGCGCAGATCAGCGCGCCTTCGCAGCCCAAGGCCTTGCCGCAGGTGTGCAGCGTGATGACATTCGGTTGCCCTGCAAGGCCATGCGCGAGGCCGGCGCCGGAAGGGCCGAACACCCCGGTGGCGTGGGCCTCGTCGATGATCAGCGCCGCATCGTGCCGCGCGGCGACCTCGGCCAGATCGGCCAGCGGGGCGCAGTCGCCGTCCATGCTGTAGAGGCTTTCGACCGCGATCCAGACCTGCCCGGATCCGCCTTCGGCGCGCCAGGCGGTGATGACGTCGTCGAACGCCTGCGCGTCGTTGTGCCGAGCGGCGCGGGTTTCGGCGCGGCCCAGTTTCATGCCGTCGTGCGCGGATGCGTGGATCAGGCTGTCATGCACCACCAGATCGCCGCGCTGCGGCAGCGTGGCGAACAGCGCCGCGTTGGCGGCAAAGCCGGTGGCGAAGAACAGTGCGGACTGGCTGCCGAAATGCGCCGCGGCATCGGCTTCGAGCGCCTCGTGCGCCGCATGGTTTCCACGCAGCAGCCGCGATCCGCCCGATCCTGCGGGCAGACCAAATGCCATGCCTTCACGCAAGGCATCGTGCAGCAGCGTCGATCCTGCCAGCCCCAGATAATCGTTCGAGGCAAAATCCTTGCCCGAACGGGGCGCAAGCGCACGCAGCCTCGAATCCCTTTTCAGGGATCCGAGCTGCGCGGCATGGGTTTCGAAGGCTGGCGTGGCCAACGCAGTGGTCAGTTCTTGGCCTTGTCGACCAGCTTGTTGGCACCGATCCACGGCATCATCGCACGCAGCTGCGCGCCGGTCTTTTCGATCGGATGCGCGGCGGCGAGCTTGCGCGCGGCCTTCAGTTCGGGCTGGCCGGCGCGGTTGTCGAGCACGAAGTTCTTGACGAAGCGACCCTGCTGGATGTCCTCGAGCACGCGCTTCATCTCCGCCTTGGTTTCGCTGGTGATGATCCGCGGGCCGGTGGTGATGTCGCCATATTCGGCGGTGTTGCTTATCGAATAGCGCATGTTGGCGATGCCGCCTTCATACATCAGGTCGACGATCAGCTTCACCTCGTGCAGGCACTCGAAATACGCCATTTCCGGCGCATAGCCTGCTTCGGTCAGCGTCTCGAACCCGGCCTGGATCAGGTGAGTCAGGCCGCCGCAGAGCACCGCCTGCTCGCCGAACAGATCGGTCTCGCACTCTTCGCGGAAGTTGGTTTCGATGATGCCGCTGCGGCCGCCGCCGACGCCCGATGCATAAGCGAGGGCAATGTCGTGCGCGTTGCCCGAAACGTCGCGTTCCACCGCGATCAGGCAGGGCACGCCGCCGCCGCGGACATATTCGCTGCGCACGGTGTGGCCGGGGCCCTTGGGCGCGATCATGATCACGTCGAGGTCTTCACGTGCCTCGATCAGGCCGAAGTGGATGTTGAGGCCATGCGCGAACGCCAGCGCCGCGCCAGGCTTCATGTTGGCGTGATAATCATCGGCATAGATCGCGGCCTGATGCTCGTCGGGCGCCAGAATCATCACGATATCGGCCCAGGCTGCGGCATCGGCGTTGCTGAGCACCTTGAAGCCTGCGCCTTCGGCCTTGGCGGCGGTGGCAGAGCCCGGACGCAGCGCGATCGCGACATCCTTGACGCCGCTGTCGCGCAGGTTCTGGGCATGGGCATGGCCCTGGCTGCCATAGCCGACGATGACGATCTTCTTGTCTTCGATCAGCTTGGGATCGCAATCGGAATCATAATAAACGCGCATGTCATTTCCCCATTTCTAATCTGGTTCGTCATTCCCGCGAACGCGGGAATCCCGCTTTGGTTGGTGCAGAGGCGGGACCCCCGCCTGCGCGGGGGTGACGATGTGGTTGCGAACTGAATTATCCCGCCGTGGCCCCCCGGGTCATGGCGACGACCCCGGTGCGGGCGACCTCGACCAGCCCGACCTCGCGCATCAGCGCGATGAACTGGTTGATCTTTTCCGACGATCCGGAAATCTCGAAGACGAAGCTGGTGGTGCTGGTGTCGACCGGGCGGGCGCGGAAGATGTCCGCCAGCCGCAGCGCTTCGATCCGGTGCTCGCCCGCGCCCGCGACCTTGACCAATGCCAGCTCGCGCTCGACATGGGGCCCGAGCTCGGTGAGGTCGGCGACGCGGTGCACCGCCACCAGCCGGTCGAGTTGCGCGATGATCTGGTCGATCACCGCAGGCGGGCTGACGGTGACGATGGTGATCCGGCTGACCGCATGGTCCTCGCTGATATCGGCCACCGTCAGGCTTTCGATATTGTATCCGCGCGCGGTGAACATGCCGGCGATCTTCGCCAGAATGCCCGCCTCGTTGTCGACGGTCACGGTCAGAACGTGCCGTTCGGATGCCTGTTGCTGGATGTGCATGGGGCGATCTTTCAGAAGGGGTGAAAGCCGATGCTGCCCGCAGCAGTATGCCGCGCTAGCAGGATGGGCAAATCGGCTTTCGCCGATGGGACGTCACGGGGCGCACGAAACCGCATCAGACGAGCGCCTTGGCTTCGTCTTCCATGGTCCCGGCAACCTCGTCGCCATACAGGATCATGTCGGTGTGCGCTGCGCCCGAAGGGATCATCGGCAGGCAGTTGGCAAGCTTGGCGACGCGGCAATCGACCAGCACGGGCCCTGGATGATCGATCATCGCCTGGATGCCCGCATCCAGCTCTGCCTGCTCGGAAATGCGGATGCCCTTCCAGCCATAAGCCTCGGCCAGCGCGACGAAATCGGGAAGCGCATCGGAATAGCTTTCCGAATAGCGGCTCTCATAGGTCAGCTGCTGCCACTGGCGCACCATGCCCATATATTCGTTGTTGAGGATGAAGATCTTGACCGGCAGACGGTATTGCGTCGCGGTGCCCAGCTCCTGAATGTTCATCTGGATCGAGGCTTCGCCTGCGATGTCGATGCACAAGGCTTGCGGATTGCCCAACTGCGCGCCGATCGCGGCGGGAAGGCCATAGCCCATGGTGCCCAGGCCCCCCGAGGTCAGCCACTTGTTGGGCTTTTCGAAGCGGAAATACTGCGCCGCCCACATCTGGTGCTGGCCGACCTCGGTCGAGATGATCGGGCTCTGGTCCTTGGTCAGCGCATACAGCCGCTCGATCGCGAGCTGCGGCATGATCTCGCTGTCGCTGGGCGGATAGGCCAGGCATTCGCGGGTGCGCCAGCCCTTGATCCGCGCCTGCCATTCGGAAAGGTCGCGCTTGTCATGGCCGATGGCGTGCAGCTGGTCGATGATCTGCTGCAGCACCGTGGTGCAGTCGCCGATGATGCCCAGATCGACCCGCACTGTCTTGTTGATCGACGAGCGGTCGATATCGATGTGGATCTTCTTGGAGTCCGGCGAGAACGCATCGAGCCGCCCGGTAACCCGGTCGTCGAAGCGTGCACCCACGCAGATGACGAGATCGGCGCGGTTCATCACCATGTTGGCTTCATAGGTGCCGTGCATCCCCAGCATGCCCAGCCAGTCGGGATGCTCGGACGGGAAGGCGCCCAGGCCCATCAGCGTCGAGGTGACCGGCGCGCCGGTCATCGCCTGCAGTTCGCGCAGCAGCGTGCTCGCCTCTGGTCCCGCGTTGATGACGCCGCCACCCGAATAGATCACAGGGCTGGTCGCTGCGCTGATCATCTGCGCGGCCCTGGCGATATCGTCGGGCGTGCCCGCGGTGACCGGGGCGTAGCGCTGGTTGGGGCGCGCGGGAGTGTCCGCGTCATGCGGCGCGCTGGCGACCTGCACGTCCTTGGGAATGTCGATCAGCACCGGGCCGGGGCGGCCCTTGGTGGCGATGTGGAACGCCTCGCGGACGGTAGATGCGAGCTTCGCCGGGTCCTTCACCAGATAATTGTGCTTGGTGCAGTGGCGGGTGATGCCGATGGTGTCGGCTTCCTGAAAAGCATCGGTGCCGATCAGGTTGGTCGCGACCTGGCCGGTGATGACCACCATCGGGATCGAATCCATCAGCGCATCGGTGATCCCGGTGACCGCATTGGTCGCGCCCGGGCCCGAGGTGACCAGCACGACTCCGGGCTTGCCGGTGGCGCGGGCATAGCCTTCTGCGGCGTGCGCAGCGGCTTGTTCGTGCCGCACCAGAATGTGGCGCAGCGACGGATGGCCAAAGATCGCGTCGTAAATCGGCAGCACCGCGCCGCCGGGATAGCCGAAGATTACTTCGACGCCCTGCTCGACCAGCGTTTCAACCAGTATTTGCGCGCCGCTCAATTCGGCCATGACAACCAGCCCATCCTCAAAAAAACCCAGGCCCGCTTAGACAAAGCGGGCCGATGTTGCAAAACCATTAGCTGCCAGCTGTCCGACAGCGGCCGGAACCGGCGAAAATCAACCCGGCGCAGGCAGCCCGCGCCGGGTTGAAAAATTGATGTGACGTGTCGGAGACGCTCGCAGCAACGTCGTGACCCGTTCGCTCTAAGAGACACAAAATGCCGTGTCAACAGCCAATGTTAAAATAAAATATCAAAATACACGTCAAAACTATCCGAAAGTGGTTCTTCGAGCACTTTCCAGTCCGCCGGCGGCTGATTGCGGAACCAGGTGTATTGGCGCTTGGCATATTGCCGGGTGGCCAGTTGCCCCTGCGCCAAGCACTGCGCACGGTCGATCTCGCCGCGCAGCAGCCGCGCGACCTCGGGCACCCCGATCGCGCGCATCACCGGCAGATCGGGCGACAGATGCCGTGTCAGCAGGGTTTCGACCTCTGCCAGCGCGCCTGCGTCCAGCATCGCGGCGAATCGGCGGTCGCACCGCTCGAGCAGCCAGTCGCGCGGGGGCCGCAGCACCAGCGGGTGCAGCGTGATCCGCTCGGCAATCCCGCCCTCCTTGCGCGCCTGCCAGTGCGCGATCGGCTGGCCGGTCGATCGGATGATCTCGAGCGCGCGCGCGACGCGGGTGGTATCGGCGGCGTTCAGCCGGGCCGCGCTTGCCGCATCTTCCAGCTTCAGCGCGGCGTAGGTCTGGTCGACGGGCATTGCGCGCACCGCATCGCGGATCGCCGGATCGATCGGCGGGATGGGCGCGATGCCGTGGAGCAATGTCTGGATGTAGAGCCCTGTGCCGCCCACCAGGATGGGCAACGCGCCCGCCTGATGCGCAGCGGCGATCTCGGCGCGGGCATCATCGGCCCAGCGTGCTGCGGAGCACGCCCCGGCACCGTCGATATAGCCGAACAGCCGGTGGTCGATCCCGCCCATCTCCCCGGCCGAGGGGCGCGCGCTCAGCACGGCGAGATCGGCATAGACCTGCGCGCTGTCGGCGTTGACGATCACCGCACGCTGCCCACGCTTTTCAAGCCAATGCGCATAGCGCACCGCCAATCCGCTCTTGCCGCTGGCGGTCGGTCCGGCAATAAGCGCCACCGCCGGGCGGGTGTTTCCGGTCTCATCGGGGGAAGAATTTGTGCCCATAGCCGTGCTGATAGCAGCAGAGCCCCTGCCAGCGGGAGAGCTAAACGCCGCCGCCGACCGATTGCACCAGGCCGGGCTGGTGGTCGGGCAGAGCCATTGGGTCGAACCGGGGCTGGTGGGCGAGGTGCACTTCACTGGTGACCGTGCCGCAGCCAATGCCGCGCTCGGGCCGATGCGCACTGCATGCGACGTGCTGGTGTTGGAGGAGGCCGCGCGCGACCCGCGCCTGCTGGTCTCCGACATGGACAGCACGATGATCGCCAATGAGTGCATCGACGAGCTGGCCGATTATGCCGGGGTCAAGCCGCAGGTCGCCGCGATCACCGAGCGCGCGATGCAGGGCGAGCTCGATTTCGAGGCGGCACTGCGCGAGCGCGTGGCGCTGCTTGACGGGCTGAGCGAGCATGTCATCGCCGATTGCCTGCGCCACCGCATCCATCCCATGCCCGGCGCGCGCACATTGGTGCGTACGCTTCGCCAGCGCGGCGCGGATTGCGTGCTGGTTTCGGGCGGGTTCCATTCCTTTGCCGATGTCATCGGCGCGGAGCTCGGATTTCACGCGGTGTTCGCCAACCGGCTGGTGATTGAGCACGGCCATATGACCGGCGCACTCGAAGGCAGCATCGTCGATGCCGCGCGCAAGGCCGCGATCCTGATCGAGCAGGCTGCAGGACAGGGGCTCGAGGTGCGCCAAGTGCTGGCATTGGGCGATGGTGCCAACGACATCCCGATGCTCAAGGCGGCAGGGACGGGCATCGCCTATCACGCCAAGCCCGCAGCGATCGCGGCGGCGGACGGGCATATCGCGCATGGCGACTGGACCGTGCTGCTCCACGCGCTGGGGATCGCCCGCGCGGACTGGAGCGATTGAGCGCAAGCAAAAGGGGGCGCAGCTTGCGCCGCACCCCCTCGATGTAATCCAGCAATGAAGCCGAAGATCAGCCCTGCAGCAGGCGCATGATCGTCATGGCCTGTTCGCTGCCCGACTGCGGCACGGTCTCGCCGGTGCGGTCGGTGATCTTGTCGAAGATGCGCGCCACGCCCTCTGCGGTGCGCTCGCCCTCGGGCAAAGCCGCGCCCTGGGTCATCGTGACATAGGCCGCGTGGAATGCGCCTGCGCCTGCGCCTATGATCATGTTAGTCGGCGCATCTTCGGACACCAGATAGACCGCGGCAGGGACAACGTTCTCGGGCTTGAACGCAGCAAACGCTTCGGGCGGGAAGATGTCTTCGGTCATGCGGGTGCCTGCGACGGGCGCCAGCGTGTTGACCTTGATGTTGTTCTTAGCGCCTTCGAGATACAGCGTCTTGGTAAGCCCTGCGAGGCCGAGCTTGGCCGCGCCGTAATTGGCCTGACCGAAGTTGCCGTACAGGCCGGTCGACGAGGCGGTCATCAGGATGCGGCCATAGTTCTGCTCGCGCATCGTTTCCCACACCGCCTTGGTGCAGTTGGCCGAACCCAGCAGGTGGACCTTGACCACCAGATCGAAATCGGCGGGCTCCATCTTGGCAAAGCTCTTGTCGCGCAGGATGCCGGCGTTGTTGATCAGCACGTGCACGCCGCCCCAGGCTTCCTTGGCCTTGGCGACCATTTCGACCATCTGTTCGTATTCGGTGACGTTACCGCCATTGGCCATGGCTTCGCCGCCGGCAGCCTTGATTTCTTCAACCACCTTCGCGGCTGCATCCGAGGTGCCGGTGCCGTCGCGGGCACCACCCAGATCGTTGACGACAACCTTGGCGCCGCGGGCGGCAAGATCGAGCGCATAGGCGCGGCCCAGGCCGCCGCCTGCGCCGGTGACAATGGCAACGCGGTCCTTGAAACTGATGGTCATGGCATACATCCTTTCGGGCAGGGTTTTACACTGGGCGCGGCAAATCCGCGCGGAATGGCGCGGGTTTTAGCCATGTTGCGCCGCTTGGCAAGCGCCAAGCTGGCTCCAGGCAGACAGGGGCACCGATTGACGTTCGCGTAAAGCGCCGCTGACGTTACGGCGTTCAGGCCAGTTCGCTGTCCAGTGCATAGCCCGCCGAGCGCACCGTGCGGATGATATCGGGCTGGCCGTGCGCGTTCAGCGCCTTGCGCAGACGCCGGATGTGCACGTCGACGGTGCGAATCTCGATATCGCTGTCATGTCCCCAGACGCTGTCGAGCAGCCGCTCGCGCGAGAACACCCAGCCGGGATGCTCGAGGAAGTGGCGCAGCAGGCGGAACTCGGTGGGGCCGAGCGGGATCGTCTGCCCGGCGCGCTTCACCTTGTAGCCTACGGTGTCCATCTCGATGTCGGCAAAGCTCAACGCCTCGCCTGCCAGAGCCGGGCGCACCCGGCGCAGCACCGCGTTGACGCGGGCGATCAGCTCGCGCGGAGAGAAGGGCTTGGTGACATAATCGTCGGCGCCGATGTCCAGCCCGCGCACCCGGTCTTCCTCTTCTCCACGCGCCGACATCATGATGATCGGGATGTTCGAGGTATCGTTGTCGCGGCGCAGGCGGCGGCAGACCTCGATGCCCGACAGGTTCTCGATCATCCAGTCGAGCAGCACGATATCGGGCCGCTCCTCGCGCGCGATCAGCATCGCCTCTTCGCCATCGGCGGTCTGGCTGACGCGAAAGCCCTGTTTGTCGAAGTGCCAGGAGACAAGCTCTGCCAGTGCCATGTCGTCTTCAACCAGCAGCAGATGGGGTGTTGTCATCGTCTTCGTGCTTTCTTGTGCCAAAAGTCCCGATCAGGGTTATCCTGATCAGTCGGTGTCTGGCGCCAGCGCGTCATCGCCGCGCTCGCGTTCGTTCATCGACTGGCCGGTGACCGCGAAATAGACCATTTCCGAAACGTTGGTGGCGTGGTCGCCGATCCGCTCGAGATTCTTGGCGATGAACAAAAGGTGCGTGCCAGCGCCGACATGCTCGGGGTTCTCGATCATGTGCGCGATCAGCGCGCGGAAGATGCTGTTGTAGAAATCGTCCACCGTCTTGTCCTGTGCGCACACGGCGACGGCAAGGTCCGCATCGCGGCGGGCAAAGGCGGTGAAGGCATCGTCGACCAGCTGCCGGGTGGCATCGGCCATCGCGGGCAGCAGCCGTGCCGCCTCGATCTGCTGGCTGGCATCGATCAGAGCGACGCGCTTGGCGATGTTCTTGGCGTAATCGCCGATACGCTCCACCACGCCCGAAATCTTGAGCGCTGCGACCAGTTCGCGAAGATCGTCGGCCATCGGCGCGCGCAGCGCGATGGTCTGGATCACCATGCGGTCGATCTGCTCTTCCAGCGCGTCGATGCGCTTGTCGCCCTCGACCACCTGGCGCGCGAGATCGAGATCGCCATTGGCCAGCGCCGTCATCGCGCCCTCGACCGCCTTTTCGGCGCGTCCGCCGATCTCCGCGATCAGCCCGCGCAGGGTGATCAGGTCGCCATCAAAGGCCTTCAGGGTGTGTTCGTTCAGGCTGTGGTTCATCAAATCTTCCAAATCATGTCGGTGACGGCCCCGTCCGGTGCAGGATAACCCGGAATGCTAGGCGCTGTCGCTGAACTATGTGCGCAATCAGCCATATCGGCCGGTAATATAGTCACGGGTCCGTTCTTCGCGCGGGTTGGTGAAGATATCGGAGGTATCGCCATATTCCACCATGGTTCCCAGATGGAAGAAAGCGGTCTTCTGCGAAACGCGCGCGGCCTGCTGCATGTTGTGCGTCACGATGACGATGGCATAGCGGCCGCGCAGTTCGTGGATCAGTTCCTCGATCTTGGCGGTGGCGATCGGGTCGAGCGCCGAGCAGGGCTCGTCCATCAGGATGACCTCAGGATCGACCGCGATCGCGCGCGCGATGCACAACCGCTGCTGCTGGCCGCCCGAAAGCGCGGTACCGCTTTCGCTCAGCCGGTCCTTGACCTCGTTCCACAGACCTGCGCGCACCAGCGAGTTTTCGACGATCTGGTCGAGTTCGGCCTTGTTGGGGGCAAGCCCGTGGATGCGCGGGCCATAAGCGACATTGTCGTAAATCGATTTGGGAAAGGGGTTGGGCTTCTGGAACACCATGCCGACGCGCGCGCGCAGCTGCACCACGTCCATCTTGCTCGAATAGATGTCCTCGCCGTCCAGCGTGATGTCGCCTTCCACCCGCGCGCTGGGGATGGTGTCGTTCATGCGGTTGAGCGTGCGCAGGAAGGTCGACTTGCCGCAGCCCGACGGGCCGATGAACGCGACGACATTGTCCATGTCGATGTCGATCGACACGCCCTTGATCGCCTGCTTGTCGCCGTAAAACACCTTTACGTCGCGTGCGGACATCTTGGGAGCAGCAGCGGATTCGGTCATGGATTTCGTTACCATCGCGTTTCAAACCGGTTGCGCAGATAAACCGCGACCGCGTTCATGGTGAGAAGGAAGACAAGCAGGACGATGATCGCGGCGGATGTCTTTTCGACAAAGCCGCGGTTGACCTCGTCCGACCACAGGAAGATCTGCACCGGCAGCACCGTGGCCGGGTCGGTCAGGCCATCGGGGGGTGTCGTGGTGAAGGCGCGCATGCCGATCATCAGCAGCGGCGCGGTTTCGCCCAGCGCGCGCGCCATGCCGATGATGGTGCCGGTCATGATTCCCGGAATCGCCAGCGGAAGCACATGGTGGAACACGACCTGGATCGGGCTTGCGCCGACACCCATCGCCGCCTCGCGGATCGATGGCGGCACCGCCTTGATCGCGTTGCGCGCAGCGATCACGATCACCGGCATGGTCATCAGCGCCAGCGTCAGACCGCCGACGATCGCGGCAGAGCGCGGCATCGCGAAGAACTGCAGAAAAACCGCAAGCCCGAGCAGGCCAAAGATGATCGAGGGAACCGCGGCCAGGTTGTTGATCGACACCTCGATCAGGTCGGTCAGCCGGTTCTTGGTCGCATATTCCTCCAGATACACCGCCGCGAGCACGCCGACGGGGAAGGCGAGCAACAGCGTGACCACCATGGTGATCAGCGAACCCTTGAGCGAACCCCAGATGCCGACCTGCGCCGGATCGGTGCCGTCCGAGCCGGTGAGGAAGTTCCAGTTGAACGTCTGGCGCACCTCGCCCGCCTTGCGCAGCTGGGCATAATCGGCCTCGGCTTCTGCGGTCGAGGTGTCCTTGGCGGCGCGGTCGATGTCGCTCGACGTCGGCAGCCAGAAGCTGGTCTTGCCCATCACCAGATTGGGGTTTTCGGTCAGCTGGTCGCGCAGTGCGGTCCAGGCGGTGGTCGCGAAGAAGCGGCTGCCGTCCTTGCCATATTGCGTCTGCACAGCGTTGTCATAGATCCGCCGGACGTCGATCGAGGCCATTGTGGCAGACAGGCGCGGGCCGGTGAGCTGCTCGGGCGAGATGCTGCCGGTGGCGGCGGGCAGGTCGACGGTCAGGGTCGCTTCGGTGGCGATGAACCCCTTGGCGCCATTGCCGACCATCACGAACAGCAGGAAGGCGAGGAACAGCGACGACAGGACGACCGCAGCCAGCCCCATGAACTTGAAGCGGCGCTCGGCGGCGTAGCGCGAGGCGATGCGCTTCTGCATGGCATCGCCCATCCAGTCGGTCTTGCGCGCGGTCGCAGCCGTCGCAGGCAGGTGTGCGGACATGGTTGCGGCCTCAGTCATACGCTTCCCGATATCTTTTGACGATCTGCAGCGCGACGATGTTGAGCAGCAGGGTGACGATGAACAGCGTGAGCCCCAGCGCGAAAGCGGCGAGCGTCATCGGGCTGTTGAAATCGGTATCGCCGGTGAGCAGCTGGACGATCTGGGTGGTCACGGTGGTGACGCTGGCGAACGGATTGGCAGTGAGGTTGGCGGCAAGCCCTGCGGCCATCACCACGATCATCGTCTCGCCGATCGCGCGGCTGACCGCGAGCAGCACGCCGCCGACCACGCCGGGGAGCGCCGCGGGGATCAGCACCTGCTTGATCGTCTCGCTCTTGGTCGCGCCCATGGCGAGCGAGCCATCGCGCATGCTGCCGGGGACGGCGGCAATGCTGTCATCGGCCATCGAGGACACGAACGGGATGATCATCACCCCCATGACAAGGCCAGCCGCCAGCGCCGATTCCGACGAGGCATCGGTGATCCCGATCATCACCGCAAAGCTGCGCAGCGCAGGCGCGACAGTGAGGGCGGCGAAATAGCCATAGACCACCGTCGGCACGCCCGCGAGAATCTCGAGGATCGGCTTCATCCACTTGCGCACCGTGGGGCTTGCATATTGGGTGAGGTACACCGCGCTCATCAGCCCCAGCGGGATCGCCACCGCCATCGCGATGATCGCGCCGATGAACACCGTGCCCCAGAACAAAGGCACTGCGCCAAAGCCGGTCGCCTTGCCGTCGACCACCTTGTCCGACGGGTTCCAGTCGAGCCCGAACAGGAATTCGAACGGCGAGACGAGGTTGAAGAAGCGCACCGTCTCGACGATCAGCGAGGCGACGATGCCGAGGGTCGCCAGGATCGCGATCAGCGAGGCGAGCAGCAGTGCCAGCATCACCGTGCGTTCCACCTTGGTGCGCGCACGAAAATCGGGGCGGATGCGGGTGAAGGCAAACGCGCCGCCGGCAAAGCACAGCAGGAATGCGGCAAGCGCGCCGATCAGCGCATATTGGCGGTCTGCTGCGGCATAGAGCGGGGCGAGCTGAACGGCCGCGTCGTTGAACACCTTGAGATCGGCGTTGCGCGACAGCGCGCGGGCTTCCGACAGGATAGCGGCGCGCGAAAACGGATCGGTGGGGAGCTGGGCGGCGAGCGGGCTGTCCAGCACGGCAAAGCTGCCCAGCGCCGGTGCGACCGAGCTCCACACCAGCAGGAACAGGATCGCGGGCACCACCGCCCACATCGCGGCGTACCAGCCGTGATAGCTGGGCAGCGAGTGGACGCTGGCCGCGCCCGACTGGATGAACCGGCCCGCACGGGCACGGGCGAACACCCAGGTGATCAGGCCAAGGCCCGCAATCAGGAACAAGGTTGCTGTGCTGGTCATGCTGGCGCCTATTTCAGCTCTGCGCCGTCAAGCGTGGTCAGCGTCTTGATCCGTCCCAGCATTTCTCCGCGCACCTTTTCGGGCGCCGCGATCAGGCCGATGCGCGTCAGATAGCCCTCATGTTCCCCGCCGCGCATGAACTCGGCAAGATATTCGCGCAGCCCCGGGATGACATCGACATGCTTCTTCTTGACATAGATGTAGAGCGTGCGGGCACCGGGATAGGTGCCGTTCTCGATCGTGGCATAGGTCGGCTCGACCCCGTTGATCGGGACGCCACGCACGGTATCGGCATTGTCTGCCAGATAGCTGTAGCTGAAGATCCCCACCGCATCGGGGTTGGTCGACAGCTTCTGGACGATCAGGTTATCGTTCTCGCCGGTGTCGGTATAGGCCTGGTCGGTGCGGACCGAGTGGCAGATTTCCTCGAACCTGTCCTTGTCCGAATCCGACAGCGCCTTGATCGCGGGATCGGACTTGCAGCCCTTTTCCATGATGATTTCTTCGAGCGCATCGCGGGTGCCAGAGGTCGCCGGCGGGCCGAAAATGTTGATCCGGGTGTCGGGCAGCGCCGGGTTGATGTCGGGCCAGCGGATCGCCTTGTTGGCACCCTTGCCAAAGGGGTTCGCGGCAAGCGCGGTATAGAATTCCTCGACCGACAGGCTGATCCGGGGGCCGTTCTGCGCCTGCGCGAGCGCGATGCCGTCAAACCCGATCACGATCTCGATGATGCCGTCGACGCCGTTCGCGGTGCAGCGGTCGAACTCGCCCTTCTTCATGCGGCGCGAGGCATTGACGATATCAGGCGTGTTGGCGCCGACGCCCGAACAGAACAGCTCGACGCCGCCACCGGTGCCGGTGGATTCGAGAATCGGCGAGCGCCGCTCGGGGTCGAAATTGACGAACTCCTCGGCGACCTTCTTGGCGAAGGGGAAGACGGTCGACGAGCCGACGATGCGGATCTCGCTGCGGCTGCTGCCCTGATTGGTCGATGCCGGGTCCTGACACCCTGCCAGCAGCAAAGCTGGAAGGCAGGCAAAAGCGAGCTTCCTGATCAAAACCCCAACCTCTCATAAAGCCTGGACCGCATGGGCGGTCCTGGTTGTCCCGATAGCGGGACACGCATGGCCTTCCCAGAATCACGCAAACCCACGTGTCCCCGGAAAGGCGGCCCCCGACAGGGAGCCGATAGGGAGAGGCGATTGCCCAAAGATGACAATGCGATGACGGATTTATGACAACGCCCCCGGAGGCGTGTGCCAGCCCGGCTCAGGCGGGGACCGACAGGTCCGGATTCGACCCGGAGCCGTCGATCTGCGGGGTGCGCGGGTCGGCGGGCAGGGTGATCGTGATCGTGGTGCCCTTTTGCACCTCGCTGTCGATTTCCAGCCGTCCGCGATGCCGCTCGACGATGTGCTTGACGATCGAGAGGCCAAGCCCGGTCCCGCCGATGGCGCGGCTGCGGCTCGAATCGACGCGGTAGAAGCGTTCGGTCAGGCGCGGCAGATGTTCGGGCGCGATGCCCTCGCCGCAATCGCTGACCGACAGCCGCACCAGCGCGCCGTTGCGCGACGAGCGCAGCCGCATCGTCACCGGGGTGCCGGGCTGGCCGTATTTCATGCTGTTCGACACCAGATTGTGCAGCAGTTGCGACAATTGGGTGCGGTCGCCGCGCAACGGCGGCAGGTCCGGGCCGATATCGACCGCGATATCCGCGCCGCGATCGGGCTGGCTGTGGCGCAGCACGGTCTGCACCTCGCGCATCAATTCGGGCAGGTCCACCGGCGTATCGGGAACGCGGAACTTCTCCGCCTCGATCCGCGACAGCGAGATCAGATCGTCGATCAGCTTCTGCATCCGGTTGGCTTCGCGGAACATGACGTTGAGGAAACGCGCGCGCGTTTCCGGATCGGCGCCGGCCTCGTTGTCCTCCAGCGTCTCGATAAAGCCCTTGATCGATGCGAGCGGCGTGCGCAGCTCGTGGCTGGCATTGGCAACGAAATCGGTGCGCATCCGCTCGACCGCATAAACCCCGGAGCGATCCCACAGATGCAGGATCCGCTCGCCTCCCGGCATGTCGCGCACCAGCATTTCCCAGCGCTGGTCGCGGCTGCCGATGCCGACCAGCTGGATCGGGCCTTCTGCCGCCGCGCTGGTATCGACCAGCAGATCGGCAGCGGCGGGGTGGCGGATCACAAGTCGGACATCCTCGCCCACGCAATATTCGCCCAGCAGCTTGCGCGCGGCGCTGTTGGCGCGGCGCACATTGGTTCCGGTGAGCACCAGCACCGGATCGGCCAGCCCGTCGATGAAGCTGGTGAAATCGCGATGCTGGCTGATCGGCTTGATTTCTGGCTCGCGGATCGGAGCGGCAGCTTGCGGATTGTGCTTGGCCGGGCTCGACAGGTCGGCCATCGCGACGATTGCGACAAGCCCTGCGGCAAAGCAGATCATCGCCTGCTCTATGCCGTTGCTGCCGAACTGGCTGATCGCCACGCCCGCGCCCAGCAAAGCTGTCGCGAACAGAAAGCGGCCGCCATTCAATCCCGATCCCGGAGTGTCTCCCATGGGCCACCGCTATACCAGCCCGCGCGGATTCGCGCCATCGGTGATGCGGTGGGGCCTTGCGATTTACCTCTGGCGTCCGGCGTGTCCCGTGAAAGGACACCGGATCAAATGCCTTGCCTTGGCCGGTTGATGGTCCTTAAGCTCGTGCAAACATGTGCGCCGACCGTGCCGGGCACCAGGGAATTGCAGATATGAGCGCTGACGACAGCAAAATGGGTGATACCGGCCAGGATGATTCGCGCGGGATCGACATGCGCGCAGCGGCATCGCGGCGCACGCTGCTGATCGGCGCAGTCGCCACCTCTGCCGTGGTCAGCATCCGGCCTGCGCTGGCGCAGACCGCAGGCTCGGTGCTCAACTGCACCATCCCCGTGCCCGAGCGCGGAAAGGGCATGTTCATCGACGCCTCGGGCAAGCTGGTCTCCCCAGATACCCCGGGAGCGTTCCCGCCTTCGCCGCGCGATTTCACCGGCGAGGAAGTGCGCCAGGCGCTGCAGGGGCGCAACCTGCCGGGCGCCTCGCGCGAACAGTCTCAGGCCTATCTCAACTATATCCGCAAGCTGCAGAACGGCCAGAGCGGCTTTACCTGCTACGCCTCGCTGCAGATGCCTCGCCGCTGATTGCGAGGCGCCGCGCGTATATGGCCTTGCCCCGCTTCTCAGCCTTGCCCGCTTCCGCGCTGAAGCGCGTGTCGCTCGGCGGGCTTGAGGCGATCTATCACGTGCCCTCCGGCATCACCCATCTGCTCGCCGAGCCGGTTCCCGATCTGCTCGACGCGCTCGCGCAGCTGCCTCCGGGAGAATCGGTGACCCCCGCACAGGTGCTGGCGCTGGTCGCGGAACGGTTCGATATCGTCGGCGACGAGCCCGGAGAAGCCCCCGAGGCGGTGGTCGCCGAGCGGCTTGCCGAGCTTGGCGCGCTGGGGCTGGTCGTGATCGCGCGCGATGCGTGACACGCTTGCATCAGGGTGATGTAAATCCGCTGCACTTGGCCGCCTAACCCCCTGTTTCCATTTTGTCCGCGTGCCCGCTGCCTGTAAGGCGCGATGCATGCGCCACTCCTGTTCCATCACTGTCGGACCGGCCCGATTCCGCATCGGCAGTGACTGGCGCGCGCCGGTGGATCAGCTGCGCGCATTGTATCAGGATTACCCGCAGGACGAGGGTGTTCCCGATTTCACCGTGCGGTTGCAGGCGACATCCGCCTTGCGCCGGTTCGTCAAGCCGCAGGTGGCGATCGCGGGCGATTTCACGCTGCCCGATGCCGCGCCTTTGCCGCTCGAACAGGGGCTGCTCGCGGCCGAAATGGCGATGAACCTGCAAATGGCTCTGGGCTGGCGGCGGCATCTGCTGCTGCACGCCAGCGCGGTATCGCGCAATGGCCGCGCGGTGGTGATGACCGGCGTCTCGGGCGCGGGCAAATCCACGCTTTCGGCGCTGCTGGGCGAACGCGGCTGGCGGTTTCTGGGCGACGAGTTCGTGCTGCTCGATCCGGATAGCGGGATGATCGTGCCGTTTCCGCGCCCGGTCAGCCTCAAGAACGCTGCGATCGCCGCGATGGAGCGCGAGGTCGATGACGAGACCCGATTCGGTCCGGTGATGCGCGAGACGCCCAAGGGCACAATCCGTCACCTGCGCCCGCGCACCGAGGCGGTCGAGCTGATGGCGCGCGAGACGCGGCCGGCGCTGCTGCTCTTCCCGCGCTTCGGCTTTCCGCGCGCGGTGCGCCGGGTCGACGAGGCGGAGAGCTTCGTCCGGCTCACCCAGGCCTCGACCAACTATGTCGCCCTGGGCGAACGCGGGTTCGATGCGCTGACCGGCTTTGTCCGCGCGATGTCCGCCTGCGCCATCGATTATTCCGATGGCGAGGAGGGCGTCGAGATGGTCGAGCGTCTGTGGTCCGAACAGGGGGGCAAATTGGGGGCAAGGGCGGCCGCGGCATGAGCGATGGCTGGTCGGTCGCGCGCGCGCTCACCGATCCGGGGTCGGTCGCCGGGCTCGATCCGACCGGATGGACGCATCTGCTGTCCGCCGCGCGCGCACTCTCGCTGATCGGAACGCTGGCGGAAGTGCTCGCCGATGCGCCGGTGCCGCCCGATGTCGTCCGCGTGCTTGCCGATGTGCGTCATTCCAATGTCGCCGGCCAGCGTCAGGCGCTGTGGGAAGCCGAGTGCGCAGCGATGGCGCTCGCCGATTATCCCGGCAAGGTCGTGCTGCTAAAGGGCACCGCCTTTGCTGCGGCCGGATACGACGCTGCCTTAGGTCGCTCGATCGGCGATCTCGATATCCTGGTCGAGCGCGCCGGACTCGATCAGGTCGAAGCGCTGCTGCTCAAGGCGGGGTGGGAGTGGGTCAAGCCCGATCCCTATGACGATGCTTATTACCGTCAGTGGATGCACGAGCTGCCGCCGCTGATCCATGCAACACGGGACCGGATGATCGACGTCCACCACACGATCCTGCCGCTGACCGCAGGGCCAAGGCCCGATGCCGCCGCGCTGGTCGCCAGCGCGCGATTGCTTCCCTCGGGGCTGTATGTGCTCTCGCCCGCCGACATCATCTGCCACGCCGCAGCGCACCTGATCGCGGACGGGGACCTGTCCGGCGGGATGCGCAACCTGTGGGATATCGACCGGCTGGTGCGGCAGTTCGTTGTCGAAGAGCCAGGGTTCTCCGAAACGCTGGCAGAGCGGGCCAGACTGCACGGACTAAGCGACGCAGTGGGACGGGCCCTGCGGCTGTCGGCCCAGCTCTACTCCACTCCCATCATGTTCCTACGACCCGACCGGGCTCGCAATACCGTGCATGCGAGCGACATGCTCTTCCTGCGCCGCATCACCGCGGTCGACGGATGGGGCCGCAAGACCCGCAAGCTTACCCGCCAGGGCTTCTATATCCGCTCGCACCTTTTGCGCATGCCGCCTGCGATGCTGGCGCGCCACCTGTGGACCAAATGGCGCAAGGGGCATCGCGGTTAGGTCAGCCGTTTGCCGCGATCTGCTGCAGCGTCGGAATGAACTCGTTGTAATGATCGATGATCGCATCGGCCCCCAATGTGTCGACCGGCTGGTGCAGGAACCCGAAGCTCACCGCAACACAAGGGATGCCCGCATTGTGCGCGGCCATCACGTCATAGATGCTGTCGCCGATGAACGCGGCGGGCGTCGATCCCGGCTCGCCGCCGCTGCGGCGGATCATCTCGTCGATCGGCGCGCGATCGGGCTTGGACTTGCCCTTGCCCATGGTGTCGCCGCCGATGACGCAGGCGAAGCGGTCGATCAGGCCGACCTCGGTCAGCAATTTGACCGCGAACCTTTCGTACTTGTTGGTGACGACGGTCATCTTCACCCCCATCGCGTCAAACCGCGCCATCGCATCGAGCAGCCCGGGATAGGGCGGGGAGCCGCTGCCGAGATTGTCGCCATAATGATCGAGCAGGATCGGCAGATAGTCGAGCAGCGCCTGCGGATCGCTGTTGCCCGCGCGCTCGAGCCCCACCTGCAGCATGTGCTTGGCACCCAGGCCAACCATCGGCTTGACCTCTTCCAGGCTCAAAGTGGGCAGCCCCGCCAGCGCCAGCGTGTGGTTGACCGATACGGTCAGTTCGGGGCTGGTATCGAGCAATGTGCCATCGAGGTCGAAGCCAATGATTTGGTAGGGAAAGTCTGTCATGAGAGGCTGCATCGCCCGAAAAAGGTGGAAGATGCAAGCGGTTCGTGGCAAGGGTTTGTGCGATCTGCTTTGGGAAACGCGGAGAACTTAGAGTATGGGTGAGCAGGCGCTGGCTGCAATCATTTTGGCGGCGGGCCAGGGCACACGGATGAAGTCCGATCTGCACAAGGTGCTACACCCTGTTGCCGGGCTGCCGATGCTGCATCACCTGCTGGAAAGCCTGAGCGCGGCGGGGGCCGCGCGCCAGGTCGTCGTTGTGGGAGCACGCCGCGAGCAGGTGGAGGCATCGGTCGCGCCGCGCGGCGTCGCCATCGCCCACCAGGCCGAGCAACTGGGCACCGCGCATGCCGCGTTGCAGGCGCGGGAGGCGCTGGCCGATTTCGATGGCATCGCAATCGTGTGCTTCGGCGATACGCCGTTCCTGCAACCCGACACCATTCGCCGCCTGACCGATCGGCTTTCCGCAGCGGACGGCCCACGCGTTGCGGTGCTGGGCTTCACGCCCGATGACGCCAAGGCCTATGGCCGGATCATCGCCGATGCTTCGGGCAATATCGCCAAGATGGTCGAGTTCAAGGACGCGAGCGATCACGAGCGGGGCGTCAAGCTGTGCAATTCCGGCGTCACTGCGGTGCGCACCGCCGACCTCTGGTCGCTGCTCGACCGCGTCGGTAATAACAATGCGGCAGGCGAATATTATCTCCCGGATATCGTGATGCTGGCGATCCAGGACGGCGACCGCGCGGTGGTGGTCGAGACCGACCCCGACGAGCTGATCGGGATCAACAGCCGCGCCGAGCTCGCCGAAGCAGAGGCCATCTGGCAGGCGCGCCGCCGCGCGCGGGCGATGGCCGATGGCGCGAGCCTGGTTGCGCCTGAGACCGTGTGGTTCGCGCACGATACGATCGTGGGCCGCGATGTCGTCATCGAACCCAATGTGATGTTCGGCCCCGGGGTCACGATTGCCGACAACGTCGTGATCCACGCCTTCAGTCATATCGAGGGCGCGACGATCGCCAGCGGCTGTTCGGTCGGCCCGTTCGCGCGGCTGCGGCCCGGCGCTCAGATGCAGGAAGGGGCGAAGGTCGGCAATTTCGTCGAGATGAAGAAGGCGGTGCTGGGTCCCGGCGCCAAGGCCAGCCACCTGACGTATTTGGGCGATGCGACTGTCGGCGCAAACGCCAATATCGGCGCAGGCACGATCACCTGCAACTACGACGGCTATTTCAAATACCAGACCGTGATCGGCGAGAACGCGTTCATCGGATCGAACAGCTCGTTGATCGCGCCTGTGAAGATTGGCCGTGATGCCATTGTCGCGGCAGGCAGTGCCGTCAGCCGCGACGTCGCCGATGGCGAACTGCGTCTTGTCCGCGCGGAGCAGCTGGTCAAGCCCGGCTGGGCCGACCGCTTTCACGACGCGATGCGCCGGAAGAAGCGCGAGGGTAAGTGAGACGGCATCCGGCTTGACATGATATCATGATATGATATCAGTATATCACCATGCCCCGCATCCTCGCCGATCTTCCTGAAGATGACATCAAGTGGCTCGATCAGCTTGCTGCCGAGCAGGGCAAGTCTCGCGCCGCAGTTTTGCGCGAAGCGGTCGCTGCTTATCGTCCCCAAGCACCTCTTGACTGGATAGATCAGGGTTTCGGTGCGTGGAAAGATCGCGAGGACATCGGCGATGCAGTCGAATGGCAACGACGCGAGCGTGCTTCATCAACGCGCCCTTGGGATTTTGATTACCCTGAAGTTCGGGCTGAGTTTCCTGATCTTTTCGATGCGGAGGATGATCGAGAGCATGAGTTGCACAAGGCTTGGTTGGCTGAGAATGGACGAGAGTTAGGCGACGGATCTCTTTTGTCTGACAAGCCTTCGTTCGCCCCAGAAAGTAAGGCTCCAAATAAAAAAGCAAAGCGCGCAAACCCTTGAGCAGCTTCACCTTTGATAGCAACATTTTGATCGATACCCTTCGGGGCATCCCACAAGCTCGAACCGAACTTCGGCGAGCGGCTGAATTTGGCAAGATATGGGTAAGCCGAGCAGTTTGGATTGAGGTCCTTTCCAAGGGGCAAGGCACTGGCTTGAAGCGGGCAGAAGTGCTTTTGTCCGGATTCGGTATCGATGAGATCGATGGAGAAATAGCCGCGCGGGCTGCCTCCATGCGTCGCGAAAGGCAACGCTTGAAAGCCATGGACGCCATCATCCTGGCCACCGCGCAAATTCGCGGCCGGGTGCTTGTGACACGAAATACCAAGGATTTTCCGGCAGAGATGCCGGGTATCCGAGTCCCCTATCAGCTTTGAAAGGCACCTTCCTCAATGTGCGGTATCGTTGGAATCCTCGCCCGGCGCGATGTCGTGGGCGATCTGGTCGATGGTTTGAAGCGGATGGAATACCGCGGATATGACTCCGCGGGGGTCTGCACGGTGCACGACGGCCAGCTGGTGCGTCGGCGCGCGCAGGGCAAGTTGCGCAATCTGGTCGATGTGCTGGCGAAGGATCCCGCGCCCGGCCATGTCGGCATCGCGCACACCCGCTGGGCGACGCACGGCGCGCCGACGACATCGAACGCGCACCCACATGCCACGGACGAAGTGGCGCTGGTGCACAACGGCATCATCGAGAACTTCAAGCAGCTGCGCGATGCGCTGATCGCACGCGGTCGCCGTTTCGAGAGCGAGACCGACTCCGAGGTCGTCGCGCATCTGCTGAGCGAGCGGATCGAGGCCGGCGACAGCCCGCAGGACGCGGTCAAGGCCGTACTGCCGCAGCTGCGCGGCGCCTTCGCGCTCGCCATCGCGTTCCGCCAGTATCCGGATATGCTGATCGGCGCGCGGCTGGGTTCGCCTCTGGTGCTGGGCTATGGCGAGGGCGAGACCTATCTGGGTTCGGACGCGCTGGCGCTCGCTCCATTGACCCAGCGCATCGCCTATCTCGAAGAGGGCGACTGGGTGGTGCTGACCCGCGACGGCGCGCAGGTCTTTGACGCCGACAACGCTCCCGTAGAGCGCGAGGTCACGCTGTCGGGTGTGACAGGCGCGCTGATCGACAAGGGCAACCACCGCCATTTCATGCAGAAGGAAATCTTCGAGCAGCCGGTGGTCGTGGCGCAGACGCTGCAAAGCTATATCCGCTCGGTCGAACAGCAGGTGGCGCTGCCGCAGATGGACTTCGAGCTTTCGGACATCGACCGGGTGACGATCATCGCCTGCGGCACCGCATCCTATGTTGGCATGATCGGCAAATACTGGATCGAGCAGCTCGCCCGCGTGCCGGTCGAGGTCGATGTCGCGTCGGAATACCGGTATCGCGATCCGGTGCTCTCGCCCGGAATGCTGGGCGTGGTCGTCTCGCAATCGGGCGAGACCGCCGATACGCTGGCGGCCCTGCGCCACATGAAGGCGGGCGGGGTGACCACCGCGGGCATCATCAACGTTCCCACCAGCTCAATGGCGCGCGAGGTCGATCTGTTGCTGCCGACGCACGCGGGCCCCGAGATCGGGGTGGCCTCGACCAAGGCGTTCACCTGCCAGCTGGCGGTGATGGCGGCGCTTGCGGTCAATCTTGCGCGCGCCAAGGGGCGCCTCAGCCAGGCTGAAGAGGCCGAGATCGTGCGCCATCTGATCGAGGCTCCGGCAGCGATCAACGCGGCGCTGGCACATGATGCCGAGATCGAGGCGATGGCGCACACGATCGCGCAGGCGCGCGACGTGCTCTATCTGGGGCGTGGGCCGGACTATGCGCTGGCGCTGGAAGGCGCGCTGAAGCTCAAGGAAATCAGTTACATCCACGCCGAAGGCTATGCCGCAGGCGAGATGAAGCACGGCCCTATCGCGCTGATCGACGAGGCGGTGCCGATCATCGTCATCGCGCCCTCCGGCCCGCTGTTCGAAAAGACGGTGAGCAACATGCAGGAAGTGCGCGCGCGCGGCGGCAAGGTGGTGCTGATCTCGGATGCCGAAGGCCTCGCCGAAGCAGGCGAGGGGTGTCTTGCCACGATCGAGATGCCCAAGGTCCACCCGCTGATCGCGCCGCTCGTCTATGCCGTGCCGGTCCAGCTGCTCGCCTATCACGTCGCGGTCGCCAAGGGCACTGATGTCGATCAGCCGCGCAACCTGGCAAAATCGGTGACGGTGGAGTGACCGCAGGTGTCGCGTGCGATGCGCGCTGACAAGCAGGTCACGGTCACCGGCGGCTGTCACTGCGGGGCGGTGCGATTCGAGGCGGACGTCGCGCCGCAGGTGCGGCTGCTGGCGTGCAATTGCTCGATGTGCGACAAGACCGGGTTCCTGCATCTGATCGTGCCCCACCGCAATTTCCGGCTGCTGCAGGGGCAGGGGGAGCTTTCCAGCTATCGCTTCGGTACCGGTGCTGCGGAGCATCTGTTCTGTCGCACCTGCGGGGTCCGCAGCTTTTATCAGCCGCGATCGCATCCCCAGGCTTGGTCGGTCGATTTCCGCTGCCTGGACGACGACCATGGCCTGTCCGCCGACGTGGAAGCGTTTGATGGCCGGAACTGGGAAGTAGCCAGAGCGAGCCTCACCGACGACGAATGACATGCAAAAAACACAAGTGCATGGAAAACAATTGCACTTGTATGACAGAAGTTATGACCTATTTCCCGCTTCAGAGAGCAGGATGTCTGCACGGCAAATTCCAACCGTTCATCAGGAGTTCGTCATGCGTATCGCATTCAACCTGGCCGCTGCCTTCGTCAGCAGCGCCGTCATCATGCTGGCCGTCATCTGAACCACGTCCTTCGATCAATCGACGGAGCGGCCGGTTTTCCCTTTGCCTGCAGCGCGCGACATCACGCGGCTGCAGGCGAAGTGGACATCTCTCTCTCCCACCACGCCATCGCGCGTACCGATGCATTTACAAATCTGCCGGTTACGCTTCGCTAACTTTGTTTGGCTAGAACCGATGCGTGAGCACCACCAAACATAACCCGTCCACGGCACGCAATTTGCCCGTGATGGCCATTCTTGGCCTGCGCGATCCTGCCGAGGGGGATTGGGACCACTTCCGTGCGATCCAGTATACCGGGCTTGCTCGCTATGCGATTCTGCGCGTGGTGACCAATCTGGTTTTGGGTTTGATGGTGTGCCAGCTTTTCGCCGGTTTCGTGCCGCTCTGGCAGCTTGCCGGGTGGATGGCGATGCTGGGCGGGGCGCTGTATTTTCCCGCCATCGTCTATCGGCAGAGCGGCATGGTCAATCACGATCATGTCGCCCGCCGCTTCGTGCTGCAACTGGTTGCGGCCACCAGCCTCATCGCCTTTGTCTGGGCCATCCCGATATTGCTGTTCGCGCCGCAGGCCGGACCGATGGAGCTCGCCACGGTGTGGACCATACTGGCTGCATTGGTGGTCGGCGGCACCTTGCTGCTTAACGCGTTGCCGCTGGGCGCGGTGCTGTTCAACCTGGTGCTGATGGTGGCATCGATCATCGCCTTCGCGCGCGTCGGCGACATCGTGACCATCGGTGCGATCGTGTGCTTCTCCATCATGCTGGCGCTGTCCGGGTTCGAGAATGCCCGCGCCTTTCTGATGTTCAAGCTGTCCGAAGTCGGCCTGGCCGAAAAGGACGAGGTCGTCAGCCTGTTGCTGCGCGAGTTCGAGGAAGGCGATGCCGACTGGCTGTGGCAGATCGACGCCTCGCGCCGGATCGTCGCGGCCAGCCCGCGCTTTGCCTTTGCCGCCGGGCGCGAGGCCAAGGATATCGAGGGCATGCCCCTGACCCAGCTGATCGCGGGCAAGGCATGGGAAAGCGGCAATCTGCCGCCCAGCCTGCATGTGCTGTCGGACAAGCTGACCAAGCGCGAGAGCTTCTCCAATCTGGTGGTCAAGGTGCAGGGGGAGGACAAGACGTTCTGGTGGGAGCTGTCGGCTTCGCCGCGTTATGACGACAATGGTGCGTTCATCGGATTTCGCGGGGTCGGCTCCGATGTGACCGAAAGCCGCGAAAGCGCCGAGAAGATCGCCCGGCTGGCGCGCTATGACACGCTGACGGGCCTGCCCAACCGCCTGCAATTGACCGAAGCGCTCGACCGCGCGCTGAACGAGTGCGAGCAATGGAAGACGCGCTGCGGGTTCCTGATGATCGATCTCGACCGGTTCAAGTCGGTCAACGACACGCTCGGCCATCTTGTCGGCGACCGCTTGCTGGCGCAGGTGTCGCTGCGGCTGCGCTCGCTGATGGGCAAGGACGAGATGTGCGGCCGCCTGGGAGGCGACGAATTCGCCGTGGTGATGCGCGATACCGGCGATGGCCAGCGGATCGGCGACCTCGCCCATCGCATCATCGACGTGCTGTCGCGGCCCTATGAGGTGGACGAACACACGCTGTTCATCGGCGCCAGCATCGGATCGGCGCACGGGGTCCGCGACGGGCGCACCGTCGAGACGCTGATGCGCAGCGCCGATCTCGCGCTCTACCGGTCCAAGGACGAGGGCGGCGGCCGCCACAATGTCTACGAGCCCAAGCTGCACAGCCATGCCGAAGAGCGCCGCGTGATGGAAATGGCGCTGCGCAAGGCGCTCGAGAAGGACGAATTCACGCTGGCCTATCAACCGGTGGTCGATGCCGCGAGCGAATCTTTGGTCGGCTTCGAAGCCTTGCTGCGCTGGCACAACCCGGAATTCGGCCAGGTGTCGCCTGCGCGCTTCATCCCGCTGGCAGAAGACGCGCGGCTGGTGGTGCCGATCGGCAACTGGGTGCTGCACCGCGCCTGCCGCGAGGCGGTGTCCTGGCCGGCCGATGTGCGCGTTGCGGTCAATGTTTCCGCCGAGCAGCTTTACGAGCCTGACTTTGTCGAAACCGTGGTCGAGGCGCTGTCCGAAACGGGGCTCGCCCCGCAGCGGCTCGAACTCGAGGTTACCGAGAGCGTGTTCCTGCGCGAGGGGTCACGCGCGGGCGAGACGCTCGACCGCATCCTGGCGCTGGGCGTCGGGCTGTCGCTCGACGATTTCGGCACGGGCTATTCGGCACTTGGCTATCTCAGCAAGACACGGTTCACCACGATCAAGGTCGATCGCAGCTTCGTCCAGGGCGCAGCGCGCGGGATGCAGGAAAGCATCGCGATCATCCGCGCGGTCGTCGCCATGGCCGACAGCCTGGGCATGGCCACCACCGCCGAGGGGGCGGAGACCGAAAACGAGGTCCGCGTCATCCGCGAGCTGGGGTGCAAGAAAATCCAGGGCTATTATTACGGCCGCCCGATGGGCGCCGAGGACGTGGCCGAGATGTTTTCCGATCACCGCGCCGCTTTGTTCGGCTGACGCGGACGCTGAAGGTCAGGCGCGCTCGAGCACCGATTGCGCCAGCGCCTCGAACAGCCTTGCGCCATCGGTCCCGCCCTGCAGCGGCTCGACCATGCGTTCGGGGTGCGGCATCATGCCCAGCACGTTGCCCTTGGCGTTGAGCACGCCTGCAATGTCGCGCGATGATCCGTTGACCGGCTCGGCATAGCGGAACGCCACCTGGCCTTCGCCCTCGATCCTGTCGAGCGTGGCATCATCGGCGAAGTAGTTGCCATCATGATGCGCCACCGGAATCCGGATCGTCTCGCCCGCCTGGTACAGGCTGGTGAAGCGGCTGCTTGCATTCTCGACTGTCAGTCCGACCGTACGGCAGACAAAGCGGATGCCGGCATTGCGCATCAGCGCGCCGGGCAGCAGGCCGGCTTCGGTAAGGATCTGGAAGCCGTTGCAGATGCCCAGCACCGCAACGCCGCGCTCTGCGGCCTCGATCACAGCGCCGACCACCGGCGAACGCGCGGCCATCGCGCCCGAGCGCAAATAATCGCCATAGGAAAACCCGCCGGGGACCCCGATCAGGTCAAGGCCTTCAGGCAGCGTCTGTTCGCCATGCCACAGCCGGATCGGCGCGTGGCCGGTGACTCGCTCGATCGCCACGGCCAGGTCGCGGTCGCAGTTCGATCCCGGGAAGGTGATGACCGCCGATTTCATCAGACCAGCTCGACGCGGTAGTTTTCGATCACCATGTTGGCGAGCAGCTTGCGGCACATCGCGTCGATATCGGCATCGCTGGTGCCATCGGCGAGGGTCAGTTCGATCAGCCGGCCGGCGCGGACGTCTTCCACGCCGCCAAAGCCCAGACCTTCCAGCGCATGGTGGATGGCGCGGCCCTGCGGATCGAGCACGCCGTCTTTCAGGGTCACATGGATGCGGGCCTTCATCGGCGTCCTCCTGGCAGAATGAATGGCCTGCCCTATACCGTGCGCCAGCAAAGGGGCAAGGGGGCTCGGCGCAATATCGCGTGTTCACCGCTGCCGGGCGCGCGTTAACCTTCGTTAACAAGCCTGCGGAAAGGAGTGCGGCATAGCCTTTGCCTCGAAATGGGGGAAATATGGCTGGATTGGCACTCGCAATGTTCGTCGGACTGTTCGGCTTCGGTCATGAACTCGTCGGCTGGAACGATCCCAATGGCCATGTGCAGCTCGCGCTGTTCATGGCGTTCATCTTCGGGATCATCAGCGGCTATCGCACCCGAGGGTGATACCAGCAGCTCTCAGCGGGGCGCCGCATTGGTGGTGACCGGCCCGGTGCGCGACGCCAGCTGGCCCTTGTCGCCGGCTTCGTCGTAAAGCGACTGCACCAGCAGCGCGCGCTCGGGCGGAAGATAGGTTCGCGCCAGATCGAGCAGGTCTTCCGCGCTCACCTTGCCGAAAGCGGTGCCGCCGCTGCGGAAGCGCTCCAGCTTGGCAGGCTTGCTTTGTGCGGCATCGACGATCCCCAGCCATGCGGTGTTGGTCTTCACGCTGTTGGCGATGTTCTCCAGGATCGGCGTGCGCGCGCGGGCCAGTTCGTCAGCCGCGATCGGCGAGGGCGGGATCGCTGCGCCCGCCATCGGGGCAGGCGCGGAGAGCTCGCCCGCGATCTGCCGGATGGCCTGCGCGACGCGCTCGACATCCCCCGTCGCGACATTGGTGCTGATCTGGATATAGCCATAGCCCGGATAGATCGAGGAGGTGAACGAGCGCGCGACAGGCGAATAGCTCGCGCCCAGCTTCTCGCGCAGCTGGTCGGTGACCTTGATCTGCAGCAGTTCGGCCAGCAGCCGCAGCCGGACGTCCTCGCGATAGTCGTGGTCGTCGGTGGTCGGCCAGTAGAATTCGACGATCGCCTGATCGGCCTCGCCCTTGTGGTGCAGCACCCGCGGGGCGCGATTGTCGGTGAAGCGCCGGGCGCGCGCCTCGTCATAATCGCGGAACTCGGCCTCGCGCTCGGGCAGCGCGCCGAATGTTGCCGCGACTGCCACGATCGCCTCGTCCTCGTCGAAATCGCCGACCAGTCCGATCTCGATCGCGCCCTGTTGCAGCCGGTCGCTGATCGCGGACTTGAGGTCGTCGAAAGTCAGCTTCTCGAAAACCTCGCGCTCGGCGAGCGAGAAGCGCGGGTCGTTGTCCGACAGGATCGCGCCGATCTGACTGCCGATCGCGCCTTCCGGCGTGGCGTTGAGCCGCGCATAGAAATTGGGCAGATAGCTGCGATACTGGTTGATCGCCTCGCTGCGATAGCCGGGATGCTGGGTGAACGCGGTAAGCACCTGCATCTGCAGCGCCAGGTCATCGGGGGTGGTGGCCAGATAGCCGCCCAGATAATCCTCGCCCGATCCGAAGTTGAGCGAGACCGCGCGGCCTGCGAAGATGGTGTAAAGGTCATCCAGGCTGTGCGCTTCCAGCCCGCCGCGCACGAAAATGTTCATCAGGCTCGTGGCTTCGGGCTTCTCGCGCGATGCCAGCAGATCGCCGCCATCGATGCGCAGCGAGACCAGCACCCGGTTCTTGTCGAAATCGGTCTTCTTGAGGTTGAGCCGGACGTTGTTGGCAAAGCGGATGGTGCGGATTCCCAGGTCCTCGATGGTCGCATCCGCCACCACCGCGCCGGGCGCTCCGAAGTCCTGATAGGCAAAGGCCTGCGCATCGCGCGTCTTGGGCTTGGTCACCCTGGTCTTGCGCGCATCGGCAAAGGCGGTGCGGATCGCCTGTGCGCCGCCTTCGGGATCGACCTTGGTGGACAGATGGATCAGCGGCTTGTCCAGCGTGCCGAAGTCCTCGCGCACCGCCTTGAGCAGCATCTTGGGCGTCAGGCTGTCGCGCAGCGCGACGAACCGTTCAAGCTGGCTTTCGGGCGTGGTGACGATCATGCCATCCTTGGCCATCGCCAAAATCTGGTCGGCAAGCTGGTCGTTGGGGCGGGTCTGGTTTCCGCGCACCGCATTCTCATAGCCGGTGGTGAAGTTGGCGAGCTGCTCGGCAAGCTCCGCGTCGGTAAAGCCGTAGCGCAGCGCCGCGCGGACCTCGCGCTCGGCAGCGGCAAGGCCGCGCTGCCATTCGCCATCGCGGACGGCGACGTTGAGCACCGACTGGTTGGCGATCTTGTAGACATCCGACCGGCCGATCGAGGCGCCGACATAGGGCGCATTTTCCTGCCGCGCGATCCGGCCCAGGCGGCGCCCGATGATGTTGTAGCCTATCGCGCGGGTCAGCTTGGCGCGGCGCGCGGCGCGGCTGTCGGCTTCCTCGACATAGGGCGAGAAGCGCACCACCGTTGCGACCTCGTCGATCGCGGGATGGGCAAAGATGTTGGCCTGGTCGGTGCGGGTGACGTCGATCCGTCCCAGCGGGACGTCGGGCGCCTCGCCATGCCGGGCCTGCCAGTTGCCGAAAGCGGCAATGATCTTGGCCTCCATGGCATCGACATCGAGATCGCCCACCACGACGAGCGTGGTGCGGCCGGGAGTGTAATAGCGCTCGTAGAAGCTGCGGAACCGTTCGGCCGGCGCGGTCTCGATGACGGTCTTGTCGCCGATCGGCGATCGCGTGGCGAGCCGGGTCTCGGGAACCGAAAATTCGAACAGCGATTCGCGGTTGCGCTGCGCGTAGTTGGCGCGGGTGCGCAGCTCGGACAGGATCACGCCGCGTTCGCGCTCGATCGCCTCGGGCGCAAAGCTGATCTCGCTCGCGGTCTCGCGCAGCAGGTAGAGCGCGGTGTCGACCGTCTCAGCGTTCACATTGGGCAGGTCGAGCAGATAGCCGGTCTGATCATAGCTGGTGAACGCATTGGTATCCGCCCCGAACGCCAGCCCCAGCCGCTCGAGGATCTTGATCATCTCGCCTTCGGGCACGTTGGTGGTGCCGTTGAACGCCATATGCTCGATGAAATGGGCAAGGCCGCGCTCATCCTCCGCCTCGGCGGTGGAGCCAACATCGATCATCAGTCGCATCACCGCGGTGGTCGCGGGGGTGGAATTGTGGCGGATGGCATAGCGCATGCCGTTGGGCAGCACGCCGAAGCGGATCGCGGGATCGGCGGTCAGGTCGCTGCCGGCATAGTGCCACGCCGCGGCAATCGCGGCCTCGTCGCGCACCGCCGGGGCAGATGCCGCCTCAACCGGCGGCGATGTGTCAGGACTGGCGAGCGAGGGCGCCGGACAAAGCGAAAAGGCGGCAATGGCCAAGGAGGCCAACACCATGCGTCCGGTCACATATGACAGCCTCTCGCCTCGATCCATCTCCGCCCGCTTGTTGCTTGCTTGGGCGGAAAATGTTGCATGGGCGCAGGGCCCACGCAAGATGACGGAAACGTAAAGCGGTCAGGCGCGTTTGGCGCGCTTATTTGCCCTTGCGGCGACGGTGGCTGTCGAGGTCGAGAACCTCGTTTTCGCCGCCCTCGTTGAGCAGGCCCAGACGCCGTGCGACCTCCTGATAGGCCTCGACTTCGCCGCCCAGATCGCGCCGGAAGCGGTCCTTGTCGAGCTTCTCGCCGGTCTCGAGATCCCACAGGCGGCAGCCATCGGGGCTGATCTCGTCGGCCAGGATGATGCGCGAGAAATCGCCGTCGAACTGGCGGCCGAACTCGAGCTTGAAGTCGATCAGACGGATGCCGATCGCGGCGAACATGCCGCACATGAAATCGTTGATGCGGATCGCCATCGACGAGATGTCCTGCATCTCTTCCTGCGTCGCCCAGCCGAAGCACGCGATATGCTCTTCTGCGACCAGAGGATCGCCCAGCGCATCGTCCTTGTAGCAATATTCGATCAGGGTGTGCGGCAGCGGCTGGCCTTCTTCGAGGCCCAGACGGGTGCAGATCGATCCCGCAGCGACATTGCGCACGATAACCTCGATCGGCACGATCTCGACCTGGCGGATCAGCTGCTCGCGCATGTTCAACCGGCGGATAAAGTGCGTGGGGATGCCGATATGCGCGAGGCGCGTGAACACATACTCGCTGATGCGGTTGTTGATCACGCCCTTGCCGTTGATCGTGCCCTTTTTCTGGGCGTTGAACGCGGTGGCATCGTCCTTGAAATACTGGATCAGCGTGCCGGGCTCGGGTCCCTCATAGAGGATCTTGGCCTTGCCTTCGTAAATCTGGCGGCGGCGGGTCATTGGCTCGTAACTCCGATAAAATGCATGACGCCCCGGTGCGGCGGCCAAAGCGCGCAGAGCCGGGGCGTAGTTCAGCGCCCCTATAGCCGCTTGCTGCCATGGGCGCAATTGTGCTGTCCAGTTGCCAATTCCGGTTAACGTGTCGCACACCGTGCATGGTATCGTTGCGGTGAAATCGAGGGAGCACAAGGCAGGGCCATGAACGTCAAGGTCGATCACAAACAGGCGGTGGCGATCGTCACCATCAACCGCCCCGAGCGGCGCAACGCGGTCGATTCCGCCACCGCTCTGCAGCTGTTGGAGGCGTTCGAGGCGATCGATGCCGATGACAGCGTGCATGTCGCGATCCTGCATGGCGCGGGCGGGCATTTCTGCGCCGGGGCCGATCTCAAGGCCTTGAGCGAGGGCGACAAACGCCCGGTGACCGACGCCGGAATGGCGCCAATGGGTCCCACCCGGATGCAGATGACCAAGCCGGTCATCGCCGCGATCGAAGGCTATGCGGTGGCAGGCGGCATGGAGCTGGCCCTGTGGTGTGACATGCGGGTAATGGCGGAGACCGCTCGAATGGGCGTGTTCTGCCGCCGCTTCGGGGTGCCGCTGGTGGATATGGGCACCATCCGCCTGCCAAGGCTGATCGGCCATTCGCACGCGATGGATCTGCTGCTCACCGGGCGCGAGATCGGCGCCGCCGAAGCGCACGACATCGGGCTGGCCAACCGCGTGGCGCGGCATGGCGGCGCGCTCGAACTGGCGGTGGAGCTCGCCACGCAGATCGCGGCCTTTCCGCAGACCTGCCTGCGCAATGACCGGGCGAGCGCGCTCGCGCAATGGTCGCTGGATGAGGCAGAGGCGATCGCGCTGGAAGCGCAGCTTGGCCGCGCGACGATCAGCAGCGGAGAGACGCTGGAAGGCGCTGGCCGCTTTGCCGGCGGCAAGGGTCGGCACGGCTCGTTCGCCTGACGCCGGTCCGGCGCGCATTTTTCCCCAGAAAACCGGGCCAACCCTCTCGCCTTGCGGCATTCGCGCTGCTACCCGCCTGAAGCATGGCTAAAGACGCGAGCGCCGGGTCTGGCGACGATATCCCCGAAATCGAGAACACGTCCTTCGACCGCGCGCTGTCGGAACGGTATCTTGTCTATGCGCTCTCCACCATTACCGCGCGTTCGCTGCCCGATCTGCGCGATGGTCTGAAGCCGGTTCACCGCCGCCTGTTGTGGGCGATGCGCCAGCTCAAGCTCGATCCGGCGAGCAGCTACAAGAAGAGCGCGCGCGTCGTCGGCGATGTCATCGGCAAATACCACCCGCACGGCGATGCGTCGGTCTATGACGCGATGGTCCGCCTCGCGCAGGATTTCGTGCTGCGCTATCCCCTGGTCGATGGGCAGGGCAATTTCGGCAACGTCGATGGCGATAACGCTGCGGCCTATCGCTACACCGAAGCCCGGCTGACGCGCACCGCGATCGAGCTGATGGCCGGGCTCGACGAGGGCACCGTCGCCTTCAAGCCGACCTATAACGGCGAGGAGGAAGAGCCTGAAATCTTCCCCGGGCTGTTCCCCAATCTGCTCGCCAACGGCGCCAGCGGCATCGCGGTGGGCATGGCGACCTCGATCCCGTCGCACAATGTCGCCGAAGTGATCGACGCGGCCGACATGCTGATCGACAATCCGGAAACCACGCACGAGCAGATCATGCAGGTGTTCCGCGGCCCCGATTTTGCCACTGGCGGGCTGCTGGTCGACAATGCCGAAACGATCAGCCACGCCTATCGCACCGGGCGCGGCGCCTTCCGGCTTCGCGCGCGCTATTCGACCGGCAAGGATGCCGAGGGCAACTGGGAGCAGACCGGCATCGAGAAGCTGCCCGGCGGAACCTGGCAGCTGGTGCTCAGCGAAATTCCGTATCAGGTGCAGAAGGGCAAATTGATCGAGCAGATCGCGACGCTGATCGCGGAGAAGAAGCTGCCGATCCTCGCCGATATCCGCGATGAATCGGACGAGACGATCCGCATCGTGCTCGAGCCCAAGAGCCGCAATGTCGATCCCGATGTGCTCAAGGACAGCCTGTATCGGTTGAGCGATCTGGAAGTCCGCTTTCCGCTCAACCTCAACGTGCTCGACGAGACCCGCACGCCAGGCGTGATGGGGATCAAGCCGCTGCTCGAATCCTGGCTGCGGCACCAGATCCTCATCCTCACCAACCGCAGCCGCCACCGGCTCGACAAGATCGCGGCAAGGCTCGAGCTGCTGCGCGGCTATATCATCGCCTATCTCAACCTCGACCGGGTGATCGAGATCATCCGCACCCAGGACGAGCCCAAGCCGGTGATGATGGCCGAGTTCGAGCTGACCGACCGCCAGGCCGAGGCGATCCTCAACATGCGGCTGCGCTCCTTGCGCAAGCTCGAGGAGATGGAACTGCGGCGCGAGCACGACGCTCTGGTCAAGGAGGCCGAGGGGCTGGAGAAATTGCTCGCCGATCCGAAGCTGCAGAAGAAGCGGCTCAAGAAGGATCTGGCGACGCTGCGCGCGCTGTATGCGGAAACCACCGAGCTGGGCCGCCGCCGGACCGACCTGCGCGAAGCCGCCCCCGCGCGCGAAATTCCGCTCGAAGCGATGATCGAGCGCGAGCCAGTGACGGTGATCATGTCGCGGCGCGGGTGGATCAAGGCGATGAAGGGGCACGCGGACCTCGCTGTCCCTGAAATCACCAAGTTCAAGGAAGGCGATGGCCCCGCCTTCGCCTTCCACGCGCAATCGACCGACAAATTGCTGATCGCGCTCGACAATGGCAGGTTCTACACGCTGGGCGCGCAGAACCTGCCCGGTGCGCGCGGATTTGGCGAGCCGGTGCGCAACATGCTCGATATGGAGAACGAGGCGCAGATCATCGCGCTGATGCCCTATGATCCTGCAGGCAAGCTGCTGCTCGCCGCGTCCAACGGGCGCGGTTTCCTGGCCGAAATGGCCGAGCTGATCGCGGAAACGCGCAAGGGCCGGCAGGTCGTCAACCTGAAGCCTGGTGTGCGGCTGATGGTGATCCGCAACGTTCCTGCCAGCGCCGATCACGTCGCTGTGGTGGGCGAGAACCGCAAGCTCGTGGTGTTCCCGCTCGGCGAACTGCCGGTAATGGCGCGCGGGCAGGGGGTGCAGCTGCAGCGCTATCGCGACGGATCGCTGGCAGATGCCACCACCTTCCGGCTTGAAGAGGGGCTGAGCTGGACGATGGGCGGCGATAGCGGGCGGACGCGGACCGAGAAGGACATGGGGCTATGGCGCGTCGCGCGCGGCGCGGCCGGGCGGCTGCCGCCCAATGGCTTCCCGCGCAACAACCGCTTCGATGGCTAGAAAAACCTTTGTTTGGCCGCGACTTTTTCACCGACGTTTAAGTTAATTTTACATTTTCGCGGCTAGACGTTGATACATATGGCCAGCCCAACTCCGCCCCCCAGAACGCGCGCCAAGCCGTTGCCGGATTCGCTTGTATCGGATGCGTTCTCCGGCGGGCATCCCGGCTTTGCGGCGGTGCTCGATCCGCTGCCTATCCCCGCAGCGGTGGTGACGCGGGTCGATGGGGCTCCGCAGATCGTGATGGCCAACCCCGCATTCGTCGATCGTCAGCTGATGCCTGGCGCCGTATCGGCCATCGATGTGGCGCTGCTGACCGAGCTGGTGTCGGTCGCCAGCCGCAATGACAGTGGCAAGGCCAACCGCCCCTGGACCTCCGAGGATCCGGTCAAGACCCGCCGCTATGACGTGACCGCGGCGCGGATCGAGATGCCCGGGCTGGACTGGCCGCATTTTCTGGTGAGCCTGATCGACCGCACCAGCGAGATCGAGACGCACGACAGCTTCCGCCGCGAAACGATGCGCGACAGCCTGACCGGCCTGCCCAACCGGGCCGGGTTCGAGGACGCGGTCGAAAGCCGGCTGGCGGAACAGGGCAGCGATGGCCGCGTGACCACGTCGGGCTTTGCGATCATCACGCTCGATATCGCGCGCTTCAGCCAGATCAACGAATGCGCAGGCAGCGTGGTGGGTGACGAACTGATCATCACCGTCGCGCGCCGCCTGATGGGGCGAGTGCGCAAGACCGATATCGTCGCGCGGATCGGGGGCAATGAATTTGCGCTGTTCGTGCCGCTGCGCGGGTCGAACCCGCGCGAGCTTTCGCGGATCACCAGCCGCATCCGCGACATCTTCCTCAACCCCTATCGGCTGTCGGATCTCGAAATCCAGATCGACGGGGCGATCGGCATCGCGCTCAGCAAGCCCGGCCAGACCGATTGCGCCAACTACATCCGCCAGTCGCAGATCGCGCTCAAGCGCGCCAAGCGCACACGCCAGGCGGAAATCTACACACCTGAGGAACTCGACAAGGCCCGCCGCCGCTTCACGCTGGAAACCGAGTTGCGCAAGGCGATCGAGCTGGACCGGCTCGAGCTGTATTTCCAGCCGCTGATCGACATGAGCAACGGCTTCGTTACCGGATTCGAAGCGCTGGCGCGCTGGAAGGACCCGGATTACGGCATGATCTCGCCGGTCGAGTTCATCCCCGTTGCCGAGGAATGCGGGCTGATCCTGCCATTGGGGCGCTGGGCGCTGGACCGCGCCTGCCAGGTGCTCAACGAATGGGATGCCAAGGCGGGCGAGGTGCTGCCGCTCAAGGTCAGCGTCAACGTCTCCGCCGCGCAATTCGCCCGCGACGACATTCCCAGCATGGTTGCCAACATCCTGCGCGCCAACAAGACAAAGCCCGAGCGGCTGTGCCTGGAGCTGACCGAATCGGTGGTGGTGAGCGATCCCGCGCGCGCCGCCAAGGTGATGAGCGCCCTGCGCGCGCTCAACGTCTCGCTGGCGATGGACGATTTCGGCACCGGCTATTCCAACCTGGCCTATCTGCAGCAGCTGCCGATCGACGTGCTCAAGATCGACCGCAGCTTCATCTCGGACATGCTCAAGGAACGCGACAAGGTCGCCATCGTGCGCGCCATCCTGTCGCTGGCGAGCGCCCTGGGCATGGAGACCACCGCCGAGGGCATCGAGACGCTGGAAATCTCGCAGACCCTGGCTGCGCTCGGCTGTTCGTTCGGCCAGGGCTATTTCTATTCGCCGCCGGTCCCCGCCGACGAGGCCTATGCGTACATGATCACCCGCATGGGTTGATCGGCACCCGGGATCGTCAGGCCGCCGCCACCTGTGCAGCGATCTGGCGCACACGCTCGGGCTCGGGAAAATCCTCTGCAATCCAGCGGCGGCGCGTTTCGCCCAACACCCGCGCGACATCCGGCCCGGCGTGTATGCCCAGCGCCAGGATATCGCGCCCGCCCAGCGGGAATTCGGGAACCGACCAGCCCTTGAGGCTCTGCCAGCCCTGCGCCAGTGCATCGTCCGGGCCGCGCAGCAGCAGCCAGTTCGAAACCGTATCGGCAGGCTGCACCGCGGCTGCCACCTGCCGCGCAGTCCCGCTGTCGGGCCAGCGCGCGGCATAGCGCGCGAGCGTTGCCCGCTGCGCCTTGGACAGCCGCAACCGCGCAGCCACGGCCTCGGCGACGAGCGGGTCCGCCGGCAGCAGCGCCGCCAGCCGCACCAAGGGATCGGCCTTCGCACAAAGCTGCGCCTCGCGGGCGAGCAGCATCGTGAGCGTCTCCAGCCCGTCGCCCGCCATTTCGGGCAGGACCACCGGCCAGATTCCACTCTGCGCCATCAGCAGCGCCGCATCTGCAGGGTTGATGCTGCCCAGCAGCAGCAGCAGTTCGCGCGCGATCCGCTCGCGCGACAGCGCCTTCAACCGGTCCGCATGTCGGGCACAGGCCGCCAGCGCATCGGGATCGGCCGGGCCGCCGAAGCGCGCGTGAAAGCGGAACAGCCGCAGGATACGCAAATGGTCTTCCAGGATGCGCGCATCGGCATCGCCGATGAACCGCACCAGCCGCGCGGCCAGGTCCGCCTCGCCGCCAAAATAATCGGTGACCTCGAGCGTGCGCGGGTCGGCGAACAGCGCGTTGATGGTGAAATCGCGCCGCGCGGCATCCTCGCGCCAGTCGTCGGTGAAGGCGACCTCGGCATGGCGGCCATCGGTGGTGACATCGCGGCGCAGCGTGGTGATCTCGACCGGGCCTGCGGGCAGCACCGCGGTCACGGTGCCGTGCTCGATCCCGGTCGGCACCGCCTTGATCCCGGCATCGGCCAGCGCAGCCATAACCTGATCGGGCAGCAGCCGGGTGGCGATATCGACATCGACAGCGTCCACGCCCAGCAGCGCATCGCGTACCGCGCCACCGACATAGCGGCACTGGTCGCCGCCGGGGTCGAGCGCGGCCAGCATCGCGGCAAGGTCCGTGCGCTGCGTCCAGGCGGCGCTGATCCGGGTCATGCCATGATCCCTTCCAGCCTGCGCGAGAGGTTGGCGATAATCCCTGCGGTCACCCCCCAGATGCGCCGGCGGCCCCACATGATCTCGATATAGCGGCGCTCGGCGCCCTTCCAGTGGGTGCTGTGATGGGCGTGGTTGGCAGGGTCCAGCACGAAAGCGAGCGGGACTTCGAACCAGTCGGCCACCTCGCCCGGATTGGGGGTGTAGCTGAGGTCGGGCGGGATCACGCCCAGCACCGGGGTGATCGCAAAGCCGCTGCCGCTGCGATAGACATCCGCCTCGCCGATCACGCGGACATGATGCGGGGCAAGCCCCAGCTCCTCATCCGCCTCGCGCAGAGCGGCAGCAACGGCGTGCGCGTCCGTTGGGTCAATCTTGCCGCCGGGAAACGCGATCTGGCCGGGATGGCTGCGCAGATAATCGGGGCGCTGGGTGAGGATGACACCCGGTTCGGGCCGGTCGGTTACCGCGATCAGTACCGCAGCGGGAATATGCCTGCCGCCATCGGGGTCGATATGCCGCTCATCCACGACGGAAAGCCCGCTAGCGGCGCTGGCGGCAAGCGCATCGGAAAGCCTGGCAAACAGGCTCATGCAGCAGCGATCCTGTCCAGCCGGAAGCAGGTGCCGTCGCTCCAGATCGGAAGGCCGGCAGCGTCTGCGGCATCATCGCCCTGATCGCCAAGCGCCAGCTCGACCAGATCGTAAAAGACGCTGCGCTCGATCCGCGCCTCCAGTCCGCGCCACAGGCCCAGATAAGGACGCGGCTCTTCCGGGGTGCCGCGCAGGATCAGCGGGCGGTCCGCGCCGCACACCGCAAGCTCGTCGGTGTTCAGCCGGAACGCCAGCCGCCGCTGCTTGCCGCTGCCTTCGGACTTCACCTCGACCGCCAGCAGCGGAGCATCCTCCACCTCGATCCACTGTTTTTCGAACGGCGTGACCAGTGCATGGCGCCCGTCCTCCTCGCGGCGCAGCACGCTCGCGAACAGGCGGACCATCGCCGGGCGCGAGATCAGCCCGCCCTGATGATACCAGCGGCCATCGGCGGCGATGCGCATATGGCTGTCGCTCTCGGCCGCGGGCGACCATTGCTCGACCGGGGGAAGCTTGCGCGCGGCGACCAGTCCCGCAATCTCGGCGAGCGACAGGTCCTGCATTTCGGGGGGAGGATCATAGGGCATGGGGGATCAGATAAGCACGGAGGCTGCGCGATGCAAAGCCCGGCTCCCCCAATCATCCGTCACGTCAGGCGCCAGGGGCCCAGAATGCCCTTGGGCGGCATCACCGAATCGGGCCGTGCCAGCGCCAGCAGCCGGTGCTGCTCATAAGGGCCGGGCAGCGACCAGCCACCGGTCTGATCGGCGGAAAAGCCGAAGCGGGTGCCGTAATATTCCGGATCGCCCAGCAGCACGAGCGGCATCTTTTCGCCCACGCCCATCGCGCCGAACACTGCGGCCATCAGCGCACGGCCGATGCCCTGGTCCTGATGATCGGGAGCGACGCCGACTGGGCCCACCAGAATCATCGGATAGGCAAGACCGTCGGGATCGGTCAGCGCCACCGGCCAGCACTGGATGGTGCCGACCAGATAGCCATCTGCATCGATCGCGGCAAAGCTGAGCGCGGGCAGCGCCTCAAGACCATCGCGCACGCGATAGATGGTGCGCCCGGATCGCTCGGGTCCGAACACCTGGTCGAGAAGGTCGTCAACCCAGGCCGTATCGACCTGATCCAGCGGGATGATAGTGAATTCGGTCATCGTTCCAGACGGGTAAGCAAGAGGTCACAGAGCCTGCGCCCTTAGGCACGTGGCCTCTCCAAGTCGAGCGGCATTTCCCGCAGTGGTACAGCACCCCTAATCGAATTGCCAAAGCCGCCCGCCTTTCCTATGTGTGTCATACGGGCAACAGGGGGATTATATGCAGGCCATGGAAAAACCGCACGGATCGATCTGGCTGGCACGGCTGTGTCTGTTGCTGGGCGCGGGTTCTGTGGTGATGGCCCTGGTCGGCGCCATCGGTGCCGGGCAGGACTGGTGGGGCAAGCTTGAAGGCCTCAGCGTGGTCATGGCCGCTGTCGTCGTCGCGCTGGTCGCCTTGCTGTTCTCGCTCATCGTGCTGCTGCTCTATCGCAAGAAGGGCACAGCGATCCGCAACATGACGCTGATCGGCCTGGTGTGTTCGCTCGGGTTCCTGGGGGTCATCGGATACTGGGTCAATGTCGGCAGGAGCGTCCCGCAGATCCACGACATCACCACCAATCTCGACAATCCGCCCGAATTCCGGGTGCTCAAGCTGCGGCCCGACGATTTTGCCGATGTCCCCGGACGGGGCGAGGCGAAATATGCCGGAATGGATGCGATGGAGCGCTGGAAACTGCTGCATGGCGCGGCCTATGGCGACCTGCGCACGGTCACCGTGGCGCTGCCGGTCGAAAAGGCAGTGGCGCTGGCCGAGCAGGTCGCGCGCAAGCGCGGCTGGGACATCGCAGCGGTACGCCCCGACGAAGGTCGGCTGGAGGCGGTGGACACCGTGTCGCTGTTCCGGTTCAAGGACGATGTCGTGGTGCGGGTGCAACCTGGCCCTGGCGGGCTCACCAGCCAGATCGATGTGCGATCCGTTTCGCGAGTGGGGCGCAGCGATCTGGGCGTCAATGCCAAGCGGATCCGCGGTTTCCTGAAAGACCTGAAGGCTGCAGCGCCCAGGGGCTGACGGGCGGCGGCTAGCTCGCGCCCGCCATTGCCTTGCTGGAGGCCTGCTCGACACGGCTGCGCTCGGCAAGCATCAGCGTCGAACTCGCCTTGGCGAGCACCTTGCCTGAAGCATCGAGCAACTGGCCTTCGAAAAAGCAGGTGCTGCGCCCGCGCCTCTCGACCCACGCCTTGGCAATCACCACCCCGGGGCGAGCGGGCGCGAAAAAGCTGACCTTGAGCTCGAGCGACATGGGCACCACGTCCGGGCCCGTCATCGCCATCGCGGCATGCGCCATCGCGGCATCGATCCAGCCGGTGACGAAGCCGCCCTGTACGACTCCGCCCGAATGGCACATGTGCTGCCCCGCCTGATATTCGATCGTCGCACGGCCTTGCGGATCCATCTCGACAATGCGGACGAACCCCATGGCGGTGTTGAGGTCATGGGCGGCTTCGGGGGGTGTTGCGGTCATGGGGCTCCGTTCGATTGCGGTTTTTGCAAAGCCCAGCCAATCGCCAAATGCCGCGCATGTCAAACGCACAATGTCGCGCTGTTGGCGGAACCATGGCGAGACTGCCCTGTATTTACAGCATAGATAAGAGGAGCTTGTCCGATGATCCCGATCCGTTTTTCCCTCAGCGCGTCTGCGCTGGCCGGCGCCCTGGCGCTTGGCGCGTGCGGCAACGAGACGCCAGCCCCGGCACCCGAGCCCGCCGAAAGCGGCGATGGCACGCTCGCCATGGCAGATCCGGTTGCGCCTGTGATCGCCACCGCCAGCCTCAAGACCGCCGATGGACGAGATGCCGGAACGGTGACCGCGACCGAGCGCGAAGGCGGCATCCTGATCGCAGTGTCGGCAACGGGCATCGCGCCGGGCGAGCATGGCATCCATGTGCACATGACCGGCAAGTGCGATGGTCCCAAGTTCGAGACCGCAGGCGGCCACTGGAACCCCATGGGCGCCAAGCATGGCCTCAGCAATCCGCAGGGCTCGCATCACGGCGACATGCCCAATCTGACGATTGCCAGCGATGGCAGCGGCAAGATGGACTACACCGTCAAGGAAGCGGCGCTCGCCGAGATGCTCGATGCCGATGGCGCGGCGCTCGTGATCCACGCCAAGGCGGATGACCAAATGACCGATCCGTCGGGCGACAGCGGCGATCGCATAGCCTGCGGGGTGTTCGGCCGAGGCTGAGCTAACGTTTGGCGGGGTGCGCGCTCATGGCTTGCTGGTATAGTCGATTCGGATGCGCACCCACTCGCCCACCTTGGAAACGCCGCCGACCCTTGGCGGCCTCACCCGGAACTGCCAGGCCGCCGAAATGACCGCGCGGGCGATCCCCGATCCTTGCGGTGATTCGCCAAGCTGCACGCAATCTTCCACCCGAAAATCCTCGACTGTGCGGCAAGCGATCAGGCCCCAGCCGGGGCCTCGCGCCGTTGACAGATAGCCTGCCAGTTCATCCGCATAGGGTTCGCGATACCATGCGGCGGCATAAAGCGGCTCGCCATTGGGTCCCGATCCGCTGACCCGTGCGCTGTCGCCGGGCACGCCCTTGTCGGGCGGCCCATAGACGCGTCCGGGATTGGCCTTGGGCTTGGCGATCTGCGGCGCGGCCTGCGGACGGGCAGGTTGCGCGGACGGCATCGGGACGATGGCAGGAGGTACGACCGATGGCTGGGGTGCCACCACCGGGCTTGGCACTTCGGTGGGCGCGGCTTCGGTCTCCTGCGGCTGGGGCGATTGCGCGGCCTCCTGCTCGGCGGCAGGGCTTTCTTCCTCGACCTTTTCCTCGGATGGCTCGGGGCTCACCCCGAACACCGTCAGCTTCTCCTCTTCCTGCCGCGTTGCCGGCGGCGCGATCGAGAGCGACAGCAGCGCGAGGATGATCAGGATTTCGGCGAGCAGTGCAAAGATCACCCCGCCGGCGCGCTCACCCAGCCGGGAGCGCAGCCACGAGTGGGCGCGCAGATGCCAGGGCAGGGCTTCGGCAGGAGGGATCATCTTGGTCTGGGGCATGTCCATCAGCGGGCTTGTTCTCGTGCGATTACGGCCCCCCAGCCCCTGATCCCGCGCTTATGGTGCCGCTTGTCGGATTCGAACCAACGACCTACCGCTTACAAGGCGGTTGCTCTACCAGCTGAGCTAAAGCGGCGCTACAGGCGCGTTTGCGCCGCGTCCAATGCTCTATTTGACGCCAAAGGTCCAGCCTTCAGTGATACGGATGGCATCATCGAGCGCCGGCGGGTGCCAGAAGCTGTGCCACAGGCTTTCGTCGCGCGCGGCATGGCGCAGCCACGCCGCTGTCATCAGCGCATCGGTGCTGTGATCGTCATGCGCGATCAACGGGGCAGGGGGCGCAGCGCCCAGCTGGGCCAGCGCCTGATGCAGCCCCTCGGCATCGCGCACCTTGCTGCGCGACAGTCCGCGACCGGCTGCCCGCGCGGCGATGCTGGTATAGATTTCCACGATCACCGGGCCCCGTTCGGGCAATGGATCGAACGGCCACACGGGGATGCGCCCCGCCAGCCGGTGCAGCACGCGCATCCCGGTGAGGCTCGACTTGCCGACCTGCGCTGCGCCGACCAGGTTGAAGCAGCTTGCGCTGTTGGCCTGGCGGGTGCTGCGCTGATGATGCTCTACCGCGCGCAGCCGTCCGGTGCCTGCCGTGCCGAAACGGTCGCCGGTATCGCCCTTGCCATGGCGGAAATAACGCCGGGCCTGCTCGTGCGTCACAAAGCCCCCCGCCGCCAGATGGTCATCGCCATCGCACAACTGATCGACCAGCGCCCACAGGCTGCGCGCATCGGGCGGGCTATCGGACCATCCCGGAAAATAGCCGCCCGCATCGACGAACGGGAAGGTCGGGGACAAATCCATGCCGATCAGCATGTCGGTACCCGCATCGGCATGCGCGAGCAACCAGTCGAGCGCCGCGCCGCGCGACCAGCCCCGCTGCGGGCGCAGCAGCACCGGGCGCGCGTCAGCCTCCGCCGCGATGGTCGCGAGCGCAAGGCCCCTGGGACGTGCCACGGCCTGTCCCGACCAGTCGAAACAGGCGTAATGCTGGAAACGGCGCATTGCGGTCAGCGGATCTGCTTGAGTACCTCGGCGGTGAATTTGACGATGTTGAACTGATCGTCCGCGCCGTCATAGCCGCGCCGCACGATCACCAGATCGCGGCTGGGGATCATCACCAGATACTGGCCACGATTGCCGAACGCGGCGAACGCATCGGCAGGAACGCCCTCGCTCTTGCTCATCAGCCAGAAGCTCGCGCCATAGCCGAACGGGCCTTCCGGCTGCGGGCCGCTGGGCCTGGTCACATAGTCGCGCCAGCCTTCGGGCAGGATGCGCTGACCGTTCCAGCTGCCATCGTTCAGATACAAGAGCCCCATCCGCGCCATGTCGCGCGCGGTGGTCCAAACCTGGCTGGAGAGGATGTAATTGCCCTGCCAGTCGGTCTCAGCCCAGGTGCGCGTCATGCCGAGTGCATCGAACATCTGGTGCGGATGCAGATCGGGCGCGGCATCGCGCGCCGCCAGGGTTGCGAGCAGGATGTCGTTGTTCGAGTAGCGAAAGCTGCTTCCCGGCTGGTGCAGCATCGGCCACAATGTCGTCCACTGCCGCACCTCGCCCGCGCCCATATAGACCGCATCGGTGCGGTTACCTGGCGAGTCGCTGACGAGGCCACTGCCCATCCGCAGCAGATGATCGAGGGTGATGCGCTTGCGCGGATCGCCCGCGACGTTCCATTCGCGCACCGGCACGTCGGGAATGTTGAAACCCTTCTGGCGGACGAAGCCGACATAGGTTCCCGCGATCGACTTGGCGACCGACCAGGTGCGTTGCGCAGTGTGCATGTCGTGCCCGGGCTTGTAACGCTCCTGCACGATCCGGCCCTTGTGGACGATCACGACACCGCTGGTCTTGCCACCGAACGCTTTCGCCTCGAACGCACTTTCCACCAGAGTGTCGAACGGCGTGATCATCATGATCCTCGGATCGCTGGCATCGGCATCGCCCATCGGCCAGGCAAGCGCGTCGGCGCTGCCGGGGATCGCCCGCTCCAGCGCCTCGGCGGGAAGGCGGGTGCCGTCGCTGGTCCAGCCAATCGGCATCGATGTGCAGCCGGTAACCGGATTGTGCCGGGCAACGCGCGGCGGCATGTCCTCGGCAAAGGCCACGCTCACCTGATGCGCGGGTTCGTCGATGTCCGCCTTCAATGTCGGCACGATCGCGGCGACGTGCGGATAGATCCCGGTGAGTTCATCCGCCTCGATATCGGCAAGCGTCTTGTTGCCGTTCCACAAGCCGGAACACACGAACTGCGCCTTGTAGCCGGCGGCCTGCGCGCGATCCATGCGCGAGGGTTGGATAGGCGTCGCTTGTTGGGCAACGGCGGGGGCCGCCAATGCCAAGGCGAGGGCAAGACTAACTGCGATTGTCTTCACGCATTTTCTCCCATGTGCGCATCCGCTCGGCAATGCGCGCTTCATAGCCGCGTTCGACCGGTCGATAGAACTGCTGCGCGTCCATCTCTTCGGGCCAGTAATCCGCGCCCGAAAAGCCCTCGGCCTCGTCGTGGTCATAGGCATAACCCTTGCCATAGCCGATGTCCTTCATCAGCTTGGTCGGGGCGTTGAGGATGTTGGGCGGCGGCATCAGCGATCCGGTCGCACGCGCGCTTTTCCAGGCGGCCTTTTGCGCGGCGTAGATCGCGTTCGATTTGGGGGCGGTGGCGCAATAGAGGCACGCCTGCACGATCGCCAGTTCGCCCTCGGGTGACCCGAGAAACGCATACGCATCCTTGGCGGCGAGGCATTGCACCAGCGCCTGCGGGTCGGCCATGCCGATGTCTTCGCTGGCAAAGCGGGTGATCCGGCGCAACACGTAGAGCGGCTCCTCGCCCGCCACCAGCATGCGCGCGAGATAGTAGAGCGAAGCCTGCGGATCGGACCCGCGCATCGCCTTGTGCAGCGCCGAGATGAGGTTGTAGTGACCCTCGCGGTCCTTGTCGTAGACCGGCATCCGGCGGTGCAGCAGCGCGGCGAGCCCCGCCGGATCGAGCGGCGCATCGATCCGCACCGTCAGCAAGGTCTCGACCTGGTTGAGCAGGAAGCGCCCGTCGCCATCGGCCGAGGCGATCAGCGCGGCGCGGGCGTCGTCGGTGAGCGGCAGCGAGCGTCCGGTCAGCGCTTCCGCGCGCGCGATCAGTTCGCCCAGCGCCGCCTCGTCGAGCCGCCGCAGAATGAGCACCTGACTGCGGCTGAGCAATGCAGCGTTCAATTCAAACGAGGGGTTTTCGGTCGTTGCCCCCACCAGCACCACCGTCCCGCGCTCGACGAAGGGCAGAAAACCATCCTGTTGCGCGCGGTTGAAACGGTGGATCTCGTCCACGAACAGCAAGGTGCGCTGCCCTGCGCCTGCCATCTTTTCGGCCTCGGCAAAGGCTTTCTTGAGGTCCGCGACGCCGGAGAACACCGCCGAGATCGCGACAAAGCGCATCCCCGTCGCCTCGCCCAGCAACCGCGCCATGCTGGTCTTGCCGGTGCCGGGCGGTCCCCACAGGATCATGGAAGACAGCTTACCGGCCGCGACCATCCGTCCGATCGCACCTTCCGGACCGGTCAGGTGATCCTGGCCGATGATCTCGCCCAGGTTCGCCGGGCGCAGCCGGTCGGCCAGCGGCGCATCGGCGGCGGGCCGGCTGTTGCTGGTGGCGGGGGGAAGGGCTTCGAACAGGTCGCTCATCGCAGGAACGCTAGCGGCTGGCGGGGGCAGGGGGAAGGGGATGAAAAATGCACTCGTCGCAGATCAGCTCTTGTCAAACTGTATCTAAGATATATCTTAGAGCCATCGAGACACACAGGAGATAGATTCGATATGAGTATGCGTTTCAAAATGGGCGGCGGTCCGCGCGGATCGGGCAACCCCTTTATCGCAATGAGCTTCGGACGCGCCGGTGGCCGTAGCTGGGGCGGAGACTGGGACTTCGGCAACTGGAGCTTCGATGGTGGCGGCCGGGGTGGCCGTGGCGGCGGCGGTGGAGGCCGCGGTGGCCGGGGCCGCAGGCGGATGTTCGACAGTGGTGAGCTGCGTATCGTGCTGCTTGCGCTGATCGAAAAGGAGCCGCGGCATGGCTATGACCTGATCAAGGCGATCGAGGAGATGACCGGCGGCGACTATGCGCCCAGCCCCGGCGTGGTCTACCCCACGCTCAGCCTGCTGGAAGATGCAGGGCTGATCGCCTCTGTCGAAACCGATGGCGCGCGCAAGGCGTTCCGCATCACCGATGCCGGGATTGCCGAGCTTTCCGACAAGCGCGACGAGGCCGACGCGCTGCTGGCGCGGTTGTCCGAGGCGGGCGAAGAGCGCGAGCAGCGCGCAGGTGGCCCGCAGATCGGCCGCGCGGTAGGCAATCTGATGGCCGCGATGGCGCATCGCCTGGCGAGCGGTGAGACCGATGCCGAATTCAAGCACCGCGTTGCCGAGATCCTCGACGAAGCCGCGCAGAAGATCGAGCGACTTTGACTATCTCCCCTCCCGCTTGCGGGAGGGGAAAGATCACGCCAGCAGCGACACATTCCCGCCCGCTGCGGTCGTGTCGATGCAGACATGCCGTTCATGCACGCATCGGGCGGCGTAATGTTCTTCGGTGAACAGCGGCAGGATCGCGCCGTCGCGTGCGGCGAGCGCGATGCGGATGGCGCGCTGGTCATCGGGTGTGCTCCAGGCTGCCACCGCGTCAAAGCCGCTGATCAGCGCCAGATCGCCGCGTTCGATGAACCCGTCGATCGCGTGCGGCCCCCTTGCGCCCGGCACCACGATCAGCGCAGCACAACCTTCCGACTGCGCCGCCTGCGCCTGCTGCATCGCGGCCTCGACCGTCGGCCCCAGGCACAGGATGCGGCCTCGCGCATAGGTCGACAGCACGTTCGATTCGCCGGTGGGCCCGGGCATCGTCATGCTGTCCAACGGCAGCTCGGTGACACGCGGCAGGGCAGTCAGCGCCGCTTCGACCTCGGCACGCGATGCGATCCGGGTCAGCGGCGGGAGCGCATTGTGCGGACCTGAAGCCTCGGCGAAGCGCGGCAGATAACGCGGCCCGCCCGCTTTGGGTCCGGTGCCCGACATCCCCTCGCCACCGAAAGGCTGCGCACCGACCACCGCGCCGATCTGGTTGCGGTTGACGTACATGTTGCCCGCGTGAACACGCGACGTGACATGATCGACACGGCCATCGATTCGGGTCTGCAGCCCAAAGGTCAGGCCGAATCCGCGCGCGTTGATCCGGTCGATCAGCGCGTCGATCTCGCCGGCCTCGAAGGTCGCGATGTGCAGCACCGGCCCGAAGATTTCCTCGGCTAGGTCGTCGATGCCACCGACCGCAATCGCCGCGGGGCCTATGAACCAGCCGTTCGCCGGAGCCTCGAGCTGCTTGAGCAGCCGCCCGTCGCGCTGGGCTTGCTCGATGTGCGCGGCGATCTTGTCGCGCGCATGCGGATCGATCACCGGTCCGACGTCATTGGCAAGCCACCACGGGTCGCCCAGCGACAGCGCGTCCATCGCGCCGAACAGCATTTCCTTGAGCGGCTCGGCAATATCGCGCTGCACATACAGCATGCGCAGCGCCGAACAGCGCTGGCCCGCCGACTGGAAGGCGGAGGCGACGATGTCGCGCACGGCCTGTTCTGGCAAAGCGGTCGAATCGACGATCATCGCGTTGAGGCCGCCGGTCTCGGCGATCAGCATCGCATCGGGCGGGCAGTGCTCCGCCATGTTGCGGTTGATCGCCTGCGCGGTGGCGGTCGATCCGGTAAAGCAGGTGCCGGCGATTGCGCCATCCCCGGTCAGCGCGGCGCCCACCACCCGGCCCTGTCCGGGCAGCAGCTGCAGCGCGTGGTCGGGGACGCCTGCCTGATGCAGCAGCCGGGTCGCCAGATGCGCGATCAGCGGGGTCTGTTCGGCGGGTTTGGCGAGCACAGCATTGCCCGCCGCAAGCGCCGCTGCGATCTGGCCGGTGAAGATTGCCAGCGGAAAATTCCATGGCGAGATGCAGCTGATGATGCCGCGGGGTGCGAGCGCAGGGTTGGCCAGCGCCTCGGCCGCGTAATAGCGCAGGAAATCGACCGCCTCGCGCAGCTCCGCGATCGCATCGAGCGCGGTCTTGCCTGCTTCGCGCGCCAGCAGCGCGAATATCTCGCCATGGTGCTCTTCGAGCAGGTCGGCGGCGCGGTTCAGGATCGCGGCGCGGGTCGCCACCGGTGCAATCCACGGGCGAGCAGCCGCAATGGCGGATGCGGCCTGGTCCGCGGTCGCATCACGCACTGTGCCGATCTGCGTGTCCGGGCTTGCCGGGCTGAACACCTCGCGGGCATGGGTGGCGGCGCTGGGCGCTCCCACGATCAGCGGCGCGGCGTGCCATTGGGTCTGTGCAAAGGCGCTGCGCGATTCGAGGAACGCGTTGAGGTCGGCGCGGTTGGCCAGATCCCAGCCGCGCGAATTGATCCGCGCCGGGGCATAAAGCGCCTGCGGGCGGATGATCCTGGCATCGGCCTCGGAGCGCGCGGCCTCTAGCTGCTCGAACGGGTCGGCAGCGATCGCCTCGGCGGGCACGGCGTGGTTGGCGAGCTGGTTGACGAACGACGAGTTGGCGCCGTTCTCCAGCAGGCGGCGCACCAGATAGGCGAGCAGTTCGCGGTGCTTGCCCACAGGCGCATAGATCCGCGAGCGGACCTTCTCGTTGCGCAGCAGCGCGCCGTGCAGCGGTTCGCCCATACCGTGCAGCCGCTGGAACTCGAAATCGTCGCGGTTGCCCGCCATCTCGAGGATCGCCGCGACACTGTGCGCATTGTGCGTGGCGAACTGAGGATAGATGCGGTCGGTCAGCTTGAGCAATTGCGCCGCGCAGCAGATGTACGAGATATCGGTCGCAGCCTTGCTCGTGAAGACCGGAAAATCGGGCACACCATCGACCTGCGCGCGCTTGATCTCGCTGTCCCAGTATGCGCCCTTGACCAGCCGAACCATGATCTTGCGATCGAGCGACTGGGCAAGGCCATAGAGCCAGTCGATGACGAAGCTCGCGCGTTTGCCGAACGCCTGGACGACGACGCCAAGACCGTCCCATCCGGCCAACGAAGGATCGTTCATCACCAGCTTGATGATGTCGAGCGACATGCCCAGGCGATAGGCTTCCTCGGCGTCGATATTGAGCCCGATGCGCGCATCGCGTGCGGCGCGGGCGAGCTCGAGCACGCGGTCGGCGAGCGCGGGAACGCACTCGTCCGCCTTGCTCATCTCGTAGCGCGGATAGAGCGCGGAAAGCTTTATCGACAGGCCCGGATTGGTGCGCATGTCGTCGGTTCTGGCGGCAGCGGCGATCGCGCGGATCGCGTCCATATAGGCGGCGAAATAGCGGTCGGCATCGGGGAAGGTCAATGCCGCCTCGCCCAGCATGTCGTAGCTGAAGGTCGCGCCCTCGTCGGCCCATTTGCGCGAGCGCTTGAGTGCTTCGTCCATGTCTTCGCCGAGCACGAACTGGTTGCCCAGCTCCTTCATAGCCCGGCGCACGGCGGCGCGGATGACCGGCTCGCCCAATCGCTTGATTGCCCCGCGCAGCGCGTCGAGCGGCCCGCGGCTGACCGATCCTTCGAGCACCGACTGCGTCATGCTGAGCGCGAAGGTGCTGGCGTTGACGAGGCTGTGTTCGGATTTGCCGAAATGTTCGCGCCAGTTGGCGGGTGAAATCTTGTCCTCGATCAGGTCGTCGATCGTCTCGGCGTCGGGCACGCGCAGCAGCGCCTCGGCCAGCGTCATCAGCGCCAGCCCCTCGTCGCTCGACAGGCCGTATTGGCCCAGGAAGCTCTCCATCAGCGTGGGGCCAGAGGCTGCGCGGACATCCTCGACCACGCGCACCGCGCGCGCACGGATGCGGGCGCGCAGTTCGGGCGACGGGGCATAGCTCGCGATCAGATGGTCGAGCACCGCACCTTCATCGGCCCGGTGATGAGCGCGCACGGCATCACGCAATGCAAGCAGTTCGGTCATGGCTAAAGCCTTGTCTGGGGAGGACGTTGTGGGTTCGCCCATACAGCAATTTCAGGGGTTTTGAAGGGGTGTGATTGCCTGCGCCTCTCCCCTCCCGCTGGCGGGAGGGGCAGGTCCGGCCTGCCAGACAGGGGTGGGCTTGGGAGCACCACCTTGGCGTTCAGGCCCACCCCGGCCTTCGGCCACCCCTCCCGCAAGCGGGAGGGGAGAGGGATCTCTCAGATAACCCCGACGTCCTTGCCCGCCGCTTCGAAAATTCCCAGGATCTGCGTCACCTGTTCGCTCGAATGTTCGGCGCACAGCGAGCAGCGCAGCAGCGTCATGCCCGCAGGGGTTGCCGGCGGGCGCGCGAGGTTGACGTACAGCCCGCGGTCGAGCAGCGCCTCCCACATCTGGGCACCTTTCAGCATGTCGGTCATGATCACCGCGATGATGCCGCTCTGCGCTTCGGGTGTGCCAAGCTGGAACCCGAGGTCCCGCAGGCCCTGGTGCAGCCGCTTGGAGTTTTCCCAAAGGTGTGCGCGCTTGTTGCCGGCGTGCATCAGTTTGCGGATGCTGGTCGCGGCGGTCGCGACCACCGACGGCGGCAGGCTGGCGGTGAACACATAGGGGCGGCAGACGAGCCGCAGCACTTCGAACTTGGGGTGGTTGGATACGCAGAAGCCGCCGACGGTGCCGACCGACTTGCTGAACGTGCCGATGATGAAATCGACATCGTCCATCACGCCCGCCGCTTCGGCAACGCCGCGGCCGTTCTCGCCGATAAAGCCCATCGAATGCGCCTCATCCACCAGCACCATCGCGCCTGCAGCCTTGGAGATGGCGACCATTTCCTTGAGCGGCGCAATATCGCCGAGCATCGAATAGACGCCTTCGAGCACGACCAGCTTGCCCGCCTCAGGGGGCAGGCGCTTCAGCCGCTTTTCCAGCGCCTCGACATCGTTGTGCCGGAAGGCGACGATCTGGGCGTTGCCCAGCGCACAGCCGTCATAGATCGAGGCATGGCTGTCGATGTCGAGGATGATGTAATCCTCCTTGCCTGCCATGGTCGAGATGATGCCGAGGTTCGCCTGGTATCCGGTGGAAAAGACCATCGCATGGTCCATCCCGTAGAATTCCTTGAGCGCCTCTTCGCAGTCGCGGTGTCCGGCGTAGGTGCCGTTGAGCACGCGGCTGCCGGTGGTGCCCGATCCGAAATTGTCGAGCGCGGTCTTGCCGGCGTCGAGCACATCGGGATCGAAGGTCATCCCCATATAGTTGTAAGTGCCCAGCAGGATCGTTTCCTTGCCGTTGCACATCGCCACGGTGGGCGATTTGACCGATTCCATGACCAGCGCATAAGGATCGCGCACGCCGTGCGAAAGCAGCGCCTCGCGCTCGCCGATCAGGGCGTCGAACTTGGAAAACAGGTCGGTCATGGGGTCATTCTCTGTTGGGGGCAGGCAGGCGAGAAACAGCAGATGGGGTCAGGCGGTGAGTTTTTCCACCGCGGCGACCAGTTGGCCGACGGTTTCGATCTCCGCCTGCATGTTCATGGTGATGATGATGTCGAATTCATCCTCGATCGCGGCGACGAAATCCATGACGGTCAGGCTGTCCCACTCCAGATCACCCGCAAAGGTGGTGCCATCGGTCAGCGCGACGCCCTTTTTGTTGAACGGCTCGATCTGCGCGGCGATGCGCTCATAGGTGGCGGTGCTGTCGGTCATGGGTGTCTTTCGTCGATCAAGTGTGGGCACCGCCTTGCCCCGCGATTGCGGCATAAACGCGGCAGTATGTGGAAGCCTGAAGGCCAGTGCGGCGGCGCTTGTCAAGCACGGCGCGTCTATGTCATTAATCTGTAATGGAAGAGGGGGCCAAAGCAGCGCGAGTCGAAACGCCGAGACCGGCGATTCCCACCCCATGGCCGCAGACCCCGCACACCTTTTCGCCGCATGCCATCCACTTGATCCGCACATCGGTTCAGACCAATCTCGCATTGAGCCAGATGGCCGACCAGAAGGCGAGCATCCTGATGGGCGCGACCTTCGTGGTGTTCACAATTTCGGTCGGCCAGGCGCGCAGCGGCAACTTCACGCTGCCGCTGATCGTGCTCGCGCTGTTCGCGTTCCTCTCGGCGATGTGCGCGGTGTTCGCCATCCTGCCCTCGGTGCGCGGAACCCCAACGCCCAAAGCCAATGTTCCGCCCGGATCGACCAACTTCATGTTCTTCGGTAATTTTTCCGCGATGGCGGAAGATGACTTTGCCGATCTGGTGATCGACCAACTGCACACCGACGAGACAATCTTCCGCACCATGCTGCGCGATGTCCACCAGAACGGCATGGTGCTGCAGCACAAGAAGTACCGCTATCTCGGCCATGCCTATCGCATCTTCCTGATCGGCCTGTCGCTGACCTTCGCTTTGTTCCTGGTCGAGCTGGCGCTGGGCCGCTCGCTTATTTGAGCCAGCCCTGGGCACGATACCAGCGCGCGGTGTCTGCCAGTCCCTGACGTGTCGGTATCTCGGCACTCCACAGTTGCGACGGGGGTTTCCGGTCCGGATGGGCGGTCCAGTCGCTGTGCGCGATGTAGCGCGCCCGGTCGGGGGTCAGCTTCGCCGCCTTGCCGCGCAGCAGCCGGTCGCCCTGCGCGGCCAGATGCAGCGCTAGCTTGGGCGTGCTGAACGCGCGGACCTTGCGCCCCACCGCATCGCCCAGCGCATCGGCAAAATCCTTGTGGCTCCAGCCGCGCGGGGCACCGTCATCGACTTCGTGGATCGCGTTCGCATCACCTGCACCGCCCGCAAGCCGCACCAGCAGCGCGGCGAGATCGGCGACATGCACGACCGACATCCGCCCGCCCGGCGGCAACATCACCACGCCGCGCGCCGCCATCCGGAACAGGTCGAGCATCTCGGTATCGCCCGGGCCATAGACCGCGGGCGGGCGCACCATCTGCCAGTCGAGCCCGGATGCGACGACTCGCGCCTCGGCCTCGGCCTTGGACCAGCAGTAGTTCGACAGGCCAGGCTCGCGTGCGGCGAGCGACGAGACGTGAATGAACCGCGCAACCCCAGCCGCCTTCGCCGCCGCCAGCATGTTTTCGGTGCCGGTGATGTTGCCCGCGATGAAGCCCGCGCGGTCGGGCGCGTTGACCACGCCCGCGATATGCAGCACGCAATCGGCGCCGATGCACAGCTCGGAGAGGCTTTCAGGGTCGTCCAGCGCGCCTGGTACCCAGATTACGCCTTCGCGTTCCGGCTGCGGACGGCGGGTCAGCGCGCGGACCTGGTGACCGCTGGCCAGAGCCGCATCGATGCTCGCACCGCCGACAAAGCCGGTCCCGCCGGTCATCGCGATCACGCTCACAACAGCACCATCTGATCGCGGTGGACCAGCGCACTGCGCGGCGCATAGCCGAGCACCTCGGCGATCGCATCGCTGCGCAGCCCCATGATCCGTGCCGCATCGCCAGCGTCATATTCGGCCAGCCCCCGCGCGATCGTCTCTCCGCTTGCGTTCAGGATCTCGATCACGTCGCCGCGCACGAACTTGCCGTCCACGGCGGTGGCGCCCGCGGCGAGCAGGCTCGATCCCTTGGCGAGCGCGGCTTGCGCTCCTGCATCCACGGTGATCCGCCCGCGCGCGGTCATGCGCCCCGCCAGCCACAATTTGCGGCCCTTGCCCTGCGGCCCGGCGGTGAACACTGTGGCTCGGCCGCCCGCCGCCAGCCTGGCGAGCGGGTGGTCGTGCGTGCCGTTGGCGATGGCGAGGTGCGCGCCCGCGCTGGTCGCGATCCGTGCCGCCTCGAGCTTGGAGAGCATACCGCCCGATCCCATCCCCGATGCAGAGCCGCCATCGGCCATGGCGCGGATCCGCGCATCGATCCGCGCGACGCTCTCGACAAGCTTGGCCTCGGGGTCGTTCTTCGGGTTGGCGGTGTAGAGCCCGTCGACGTCGGAGAGCAGCACCACGCCGCCAGCGCCTGCCGCCTGCGCGATGCGCGCGGCGAGCCGGTCGTTGTCGCCGAAGCGGATTTCCTCGGTCGCGACCGAATCATTCTCGTTGATCACCGGCACCACGCCCAGCGCGATCAACCGGCGCAAGGTTGCCGAGGCGTTGAGGAAGCGCCTGCGATCTTCCAGATCGTCGAGCGTGACCAGCATCTGCGCGGCGGTGATGGCATGATCGCCCAGCAGTTCGGCCCAGCATTGGCTGAGCGCAATCTGCCCGGTGGCGGCGGCTGCCTGCGCATCCTCAAGGCTGGCGCGGCCGCCCTTGGGCAGCCCCAGCCTCCGTGCGCCCAGCGCGATCGCGCCCGAGGAGACGATGACGATGCGCTGCCCGGCCGAGGTCCGCGCGGCGATGTCGTCGACCAAGGACGCCAGCCATTCGCGCCGGACCGTCCCGTCGGGCGCCACCAGCAGCGCCGAGCCGACCTTGACCACCAGCACCGGACAGGCGGCGGCAGACAGCAGGGCGGCGGGGGAAGGGGCGTGGGTCATCGTTCAAATCCCGTTTTCCGGCGAAAGCGGCACCAAGTGAGTTACAGGCGAAACAGACGGTCTTCCATCCCCGTCATTCCCGCGAACGCGGGAATCCCGCTTTTTGCCTGGCCAGCTTTAGAAGCGGGACCCCCGCGTGCGCGGGGGTGACGAGAGAAAGGCACGATATTGCAGAACCACGGCTTGTAGCCGCTCAAACCGGAGACCAGACCCCCGGCTCGCTGTCGGCATTCGGATCGACCCCTTCGGGCTTTTCGGTCGCGGTATCGCGCGGCAGATATTCGAGCAGTGCGTCGAACAGCGCCTCGATCCCCGCGCCGGTCGCCGCAGAAATCGGGAACACGCGTTCCGCACCCGCTGCCAGCACCTCGTCGGAGAAATGCTGCATCAGTTCGTCGTCGAGCAGATCGCCCTTGTTGAGCGCCACCAGCCTCGGCTTTTCGTCAAGCCCGGCGCCGTAGTTGGTCAGCTCGCCATTGACGATGCGCATCGCCTCGAGCGGATCGTCGCCATTGGCATCGATCAGATGGATGAGCACCTGGCAGCGTTCGATATGACCCAGGAACCGGTCGCCGATCCCTGCGCCTTCGGCCGCGCCCTCGATCAGCCCGGGGATGTCGGCGAGCACGAACTCGCGGTTCTTGTGCTGGACCACGCCCAATTGCGGACGCAGCGTCGTGAAGGGATAATCGCCGACCTTGGCGTGGGTGTTGGTCACCTGGTTGATGAAGGTGGACTTGCCCGCATTGGGCAGGCCGACAAGCCCTGCATCCGCCATCAGCTTCAGCCGCAGCCAGACATACATTTCCGCGCCTGGCCAGCCCGGGCCGTGCTGGCGCGGGGTGCGGTTGGTGCTGGTCTTGTAGCTGAGGTTGCCGCGCCCGCCATCGCCGCCGCGCAGCAGTGTGATCCGCTGGCCTGCATGGGTGAAGTCGGCGAGCACCTCTTCCTTGTCCTCGCTCAGCACCTGGGTGCCGACGGGAACCTTGATCACCAGGTCCTCGCCGCCCGCGCCGGTGCGGTTGCGACCCATGCCGCCGGTGCCGCGCCGCGCCTTGAAGTGCTGGGTGTAGCGAAAGTCGATCAGCGTGTTGAGGCCGCTGACCGCTTCGAAGATGATGTCGCCGCCCTTGCCGCCGTTGCCGCCGTCCGGACCGCCATATTCGACGTACTTTTCGCGGCGAAAGGACACCGCGCCCTGTCCGCCGGTACCCGAGCGGATGAAAATCTTGGCTTGATCGAGAAAATGCATGGGGCCGCCCCTAAAGGAAAGGCATGCAAAACGCCAGAGCCAGCGATCACAGGGGCCGGGCGTGCGTCTGCCTGCGGCGCTGGATCGCCTCAAATTGCATGGGACCCCTTGCCTGCGGCCAGCGAAATACGATATTCGCAATCATCTATGCATCCTCAGACCCCCACCCTTGCGCCGCGCCTGGCGCCCCTGACCCTTTCTGCGGCGGGTGGCAGGTTTGCCGTGCACGCAGGCCCGGACCGCGAGGACGGGAATGACGATGGCCCGCCCGATATCGGCATCGCGGTCAAGACTCGCGCCAAGTCGAAGAAGCCCAGCCAGTACAAGGTGCTGATGCTCAACGACGATTACACCCCGATGGAATTCGTGGTGCTGGTGCTCAAGCGCTTCTTCAGCATGAACATGGACGAGGCGACCCGGGTGATGCTCCACGTCCACCAGAAGGGCGTCGGCGTGTGCGGCATCTTCACGTATGAGGTTGCCGAGACCAAGGTTAACCAGGTGATGGACTTCGCTCGCGAAAACCAGCACCCGCTGCAGTGCACGCTCGAGAAGGTTTGACACCGCAAGCGGCGTTGCCCCCCTTGCACCCGGTGCCGCAGGCGTTAAACAGCGGCGATGGACAAGATCATCATTCGCGGCGGCAAGCCGCTCTCGGGCCGTATTCCCATCTCCGGAGCCAAGAACAGCGCGCTGACGCTGTTGCCGTGCGCGCTGCTCACCGATGAGCCGCTGACGCTGCGCAACCTGCCGCGGCTCGCCGATGTCGACAGCTTCGGCCATCTGCTCAACCAGCTCGGCGTCTCGACGATGATCGAAGGCGCGCGGCCCGAGGATTTTGGCCGGGTGATGACGCTGCGCGCGGGCCGCGTCACCGCAACGGTCGCGCCCTATGACATCGTGCGCAAGATGCGCGCCTCGATCCTGGTGCTGGGCCCCTTGCTGGCGCGCGCGGGCGAGGCGACGGTCTCGCTTCCCGGCGGCTGCGCGATCGGCAACCGCCCGATCGACCTGCACTTGAAGGCGCTGGAAGCGCTGGGCGCGGAGATCGAGATCGCTGCGGGATACGTCACCGCGCGCGCGCCCAAGGGCGGGCTTCCCGGCGGCGACTTCGGCTTTCCGGTGGTTTCCGTCGGCGCGACCGAAAATGCGCTGATGGCCGCGGTGCTCGCCAAGGGCACATCGACGCTGCGCAATGCCGCGCGTGAACCCGAGATCGTCGACCTGTGCAACCTGCTGGTGGCGATGGGCGCGGTGATCGAGGGCATCGGCGGATCGACCTTGGTCATCCATGGCAAGGACCGGCTGCACGGCGCGACCTATCGCGTGATGGCCGACCGGATCGAGGCGGGCAGCTATGCCTGCGCCGCCGCGATCACCGGCAGCCCGCTCGACCTGATCGGCGCCAGGCTCGACGAGATGGAAGCCACGATCGCCGCTTTGCGCCAGGCCGGCGTGCATGTCGAGGAAATCGCCGACGGCATCGCGGTGCGGCCCAATGGCAAATTGCAGGCGCTGACCCTCTCGACCGCGCCGTTCCCGGGCTTTGCAACCGACATGCAGGCCCAGTTCATGGCGATGCTGTGCATGGCCGAAGGCACCAGCATGCTCACCGAGACGATCTTCGAGAACCGCTACATGCACGTGCCCGAACTGAACCGCATGGGCGCACATATCGATGTCAAGGGCCGCACCGCGGTGGTGCACGGCGTCAACCGCATGGTCGGAGCGCCGGTGATGGCGACCGATCTGCGCGCCTCGATGAGCCTGATCATCGCAGGGCTTGCCGCCGAGGGAGAGACCGAGGTCAACCGCGTGTACCATCTCGACCGCGGCTATGAGCGGCTGGAAGAGAAACTGCAGGCAGTCGGCGCGGATATCGAGCGCGTCGGCGGGGATTGACGGGCGGGCTGGCTCATCCCGCTCTCCCCTCCCGCATGCGGGAGGGGCAGGTCCGGCTTGCCGGACCGGGGTGGGCCTGAAACGTTCCGAATCTCAGGCCCACCCCGGCCTCGGCTGCGCCTCAGCCACCCCTCCCGCCAGCGGGAGGGGAGAGGGTTTCGACAAGATCGCGCACCAGCCACAGCCGGATCGCGCTCGCGAGGTTCGGCGGGTCGTCCGCCTCGATCCGTTCGACATCGATCCGGGCCACCAGCGCGTTGAGCGGCAGCATGCGCGCCTCGGCGGCAGCCTTGAGCATGTCCCAGAACAGGGGCTCCAGGCTGATCGAGGTGAGATGCCCCGCAATCTGGATGCTGCGCTTGACCGGGCCGCGATAAAGGTCGTCGGTGGAGATCATCCGGGCGGGTAGAGCCGGTTCATTTCGGCGACATTGGCCGCGATGATCTGTTCGAGCACGCCCAAGTCGATCTGGTCAAGCCGGTTCACATAGAGGCACGACTTTTCCATCTTGTGCTTGCCAAGCCGGGCCAGCAGCGCCTCTTGCTGCGCAGCGGCGGCGCCTTCCAGATCGCTGCACATCAGGTAGATGCTGTGCTTGCCCTTGCGCGGGGCAAAGCCCGATCGCATCGATGTGCCGCTGCGCCCGCTGTCATAGGTATAATGATATTCGCCAAAGCCGATCATGCTCGGCCCCCACATCTTCGCAGGCTCGCCGGTCACACGCTGGTACAGTTCCAGCAGGGCCTGCGCTTCCTCGCGCCGCCGGTCGGGCTCCAGCGCGGCGATATAGCCTTTCACATCGGCATCGGTGGCCACGGTCTTGTTGGCTGCATCCGCCATCTTGCATCCCCCATGATCAAGGCCTAAAGACTAGCACGTCTGATGGGGAGTAGCCAACCGGTGCGGTGCACCGGTCCGCGCGTCAACACACTTGGTCGAGAGGCCATGGTGCGCGGGTTTCCGGACCTTTTTCGAGGCCCGGCTTCCGGCAAGACCGATGACACCTGATCCCATTGTCCGGCCGGGCAGGGGGAAAGGTGTTGTTGCGTTTTTGCTTGAAACCCTGCTGCCCGGCCCCGGAAGTGATCCTGCTTATGGAAGCCTTTCTCGCCTCGTTGTCACTCGTTGCGCTCGCCGAAATGGGTGACAAGACGCAGCTGCTCGCCATCCTGCTCGCCGCCCGGCTGCGCAAGCCGGTGCCGATCATCGCTGGCATTCTGGTCGCAACACTCGCCAACCATTTCCTCGCGGCCTTGCTCGGCCAGCAGATCGCAGGCCTGCTCGACAGCCCCGCTTTCCGCTATGCCATCGCGGCGGGTTTTGTCGGCATGGCGTTGTGGGCGCTGATCCCCGACACGTTCGACGAGGACGACCAGCCCAAGGCGCGCAGTGCAGGCGTGTTCGTCACCACCCTGATCGCTTTCTTCCTCGTCGAGATGGGCGACAAGACCCAGATCGCCACGGTCGCGATGGGCGCGCATTACCAGAACGTGATCGCGGTGACAGCGGGCACCACCCTGGGCATGATGATTGCCAATGTGCCTGCGGTGCTGCTGGGCCACAGGATCGAGCGCATCCTGCCGATCCGCGCGCTGCAGATCGGCGCAGCTGTGCTGTTTGCAGCGCTCGGGCTTTGGGTCGCGGCGCAGACGGCGGGCTGGGTCGGATAACCGGCGGTTCAGCCGTCGCAGTCGTTCCAGTAATCCTTGTTGGTGGTGCAGCTGCGCAGTCCGCTATAGTGATTGACGGTACACACAGTCTTCATCGGGCAGGCCTTGAACGGGCGAGGGCGATAATCGCGCGTCGGCGCTGCGGGACGACTGTAGATCGCTGCGGCCTGGGTGCGCAGCGGGGTCATCTGCGACCTGATCGAGTCGTCGCCGTTCCGGATCGCATAATCCATCCAGTACAGCACCTCGGTCTCGTACTTCATCGCGTCCTTGGATTGCAGCAGCGATGATGCCGCCATCACCGCGCCATAGACCTCGCCCTGTTCGGCCATGCTGCGCGACAGCCGATAGGCGAGGTCGAAGTCCTTCTTCGTCCCGCGTCCCTCGCTGATCATCGTGAAGGCCATGATCGTCGAATAGACATGACCGCGCTCGGCTGCCTGGCGGAACAGGTCGAACGCCTTCTTCTCGTCCTTCTTCACGCCCAGGCCTTCGTGATAATAGATGCCCGCCCGGTGCATCGCGTCGACATGGCCGGCCGCGGCGGCCTGCTCCATCATCCTGACGCCGCCCTTGATGTCTTTAGTCCCATAGCCGCCCTGCGCCAGCAATGTGCCGTAGATGTACATGCCCATCGGGTCGCCCCCGGTGGCCGAGGCGCTGATCAGGTCGAGCCCCTGCGACTTGGGAAGGTCGCTGAAGAAGCCCGAATACACCGACAGCCCCACCTCCAGCATCGCGCTGGCGTCCTTCTGCCTGTCGATAAAGCGCCGCGCGATCTTTAGCCCGTCCGGGGTCGAGATGACATGGTTCACCGCCTTGTCGAGCAGCGGCTGCGGAGGGGCGGGGCAGGGCGCAGGGGCGTTGGACGCGTTTTCGTGCGCCCGCGCCCAGGCCTCTTCGTCCGCGGATATCGCCGCGCCCTTGTCGAGATCGTTGATCAGCCGGTCATAGGCGACATGGCAATCGGTGCGCGGCTGGTGCAGCCGTTGCGGATCGGGGGCCGATCCGGCGGTCAGCGTTGCGGGCTGCGCAGCAAGAACCAGGGCCAGGCCAGCGCCTGCGGCAATTCGGGCAAATCGGGAGAGCATGGTCGAGGCATCCTTGGAACCAGCCTTGTGGCTGGAAGGTGGCTTGCGACCTTGAGGCCAAGGCTAGAATCGCGCCGTGCCCAAGTCAACATCACCGGCATGGCGCACTGCACACTTGCCCCTGCTGTGCCGCGCTGATAGTCGGCGCGCGAGCACCTACATCAGCAGAAAGTCCGCTTGCATGACCCAATCCGTCAACCGCGTCGTTCTGGCCTTTTCGGGCGGGCTGGATACCAGCGTCATCCTCAAGTGGCTGCAGCAGACCTATAATTGCGAGGTCGTGACCTTCACCGCCGATCTCGGCCAGGGCGAGGAGCTGGAGCCCGCACGCGCAAAGGCGCAGATGATGGGCGTGAAGCCTGAGCACATCTTCATCGACGACCTGCGCGAGGAGTTCGTCAAGGATTACGTGTTCCCGATGATGCGCGCCAATGCGGTCTACGAAGGCACCTATCTGCTGGGCACCTCGATCGCGCGTCCGCTGATCGCCAAGCGCCAGATCGAGATCGCCAAGATGGTCGGCGCAGATGCGGTCAGCCATGGCGCGACCGGCAAGGGCAACGATCAGGTGCGCTTCGAACTCGGCTATTACGCGCTCGATCCCGATGTGAAGGTGATCGCTCCGTGGCGCGAATGGGACCTTACCAGCCGCACCAAGCTGATCGAGTTCGCCGAGACGCACCAGATTCCGGTGAGCAAGGACAAGCGCGGCGAAGCGCCGTTCTCGACCGACGCCAACATGCTGCACACCTCGTCCGAGGGCAAGGTGCTCGAGGACCCGTGGGATGAAGTCCCCGACTATGTATATTCGCGCACCAACCACCCCGAGGATGCGCCCGACACGCCCGAATATATAACGATTGATTTCGAGCGCGGTGACGGCGTGGCGATCAACGGCGAGGGCATGAGCCCTGCGACCCTCCTCGAAAAACTCAACGAGTATGGCAAGACCCACGGCATCGGACGGCTGGATCTGGTCGAGAACCGCTTTGTCGGTATGAAGTCGCGCGGCATGTACGAAACGCCGGGCGGCACCATCTATCACATCGCGCACCGCGGCATCGAGCAGCTGACGCTGGATCGCGGCGCTGCGCACCTCAAGGACGAGCTCGCCCCGCGCTATGCCGAGCTGATCTACAACGGCCTGTGGTTCAGCCCCGAGCGCGAGATGCTGCAGGCGGCGATCGATCATAGCCAGGCGCGTGTCACCGGTACCGTGCGGCTGAAGCTCTACAAGGGCAACGCCTGGGTCGTCGGCCGCAAGTCGCCTTTCTCGCTGTACAGCGAGAAGGTGGTGACGTTCGAGGACGATGCCGGCGCCTATGACCAGAAGGATGCCGAAGGCTTCATCAAGCTGAACGCGCTGCGCCTGCGCCTGCTGGGCCGCCGGGGGGCCTGAGCGCGCTAATGGAGCGGGCAGAGGGCACGAACCGCACTCTGATGCAGGTGCTGACCTATGCAGGGGCGCTGCCGTTCCTTGCGGGCGCGTCGTGCCACATCACCGGCTATGGCGATGTCAACGCGGCCAATCTCACCTGCTACTGGGCGTTCACCATCCTGATGTTCATGGCGGGCACGTTGTGGGGCATTCAGGTGGTGGCGCCGCAGAAGGTGAGCCCCAATCTGCTGATCGCCAGCAACGTCGTGGTGCTGGGCACCTGCGCTGCCTTGTGGTTCGTGCCGTTCAACGAGGCGGCTTTGCTGTTCGCGATCGGATTCGGCGTGCTGCTGTGGCTCGACCGCCGCGCGATGGAGGCGGGGGCGACCGACATGGCCTATGGCACGATGCGCGCCCGCGTCTCGGCGATCGTGATTGCGTGCCTGGTGCTGATCGCGGTCGTGCCGATGGGGACGATCGGCTGACCGGATCCGGGCCGCGCTGGGCGAATCGCCCGTCCGAGTCCTGCTCGCTAACCCTGTTTGTTACACGTGCGTGAAACAAACCATCAGCCCGACTTTAATCCATTGTTGTCCACCATTTTATCCACAGCGAACCCGTGTTGCCTGTGGATAACTTGCGCAATTTTGCTGGCTGCGACTCGGATGTCGTGACACCTTTGTGAAGTCGGAAGGACAGACGGAAAGCGGACTGAAGACCGAGAAAAGCGTTGAAATACAGCAATGTAGATCGTGCTTTGAAGGTCGGAGAGTACGCCCGCCAGGCAGGCCAGCGATGGCAGGTCGGGCGCGAGAGACGGCAGGTGTTATGCACAGGCCAGACATAGGCGGAAAAAGCCGCCCCGCAGCAGAAATGGTGCAGGGATGGGCAGTCCACCGAAGGTCCGAATGAAGAACCGATGATCGGCAGGCAGGCGAAATGCGGGACGCAAGTCCGGGCTGGAGCAGCAGGCCGGTGCGATGCCCCGGGCTTTGCAAAATGCGGGTCAGGACAACCGGTTAACGCGCATGATCCTTCGGGATGGTGCTGCCGGGCCGGATGACTTGAAACGGATGCGCAGAAATGGGGTGTCAGGCAGAGCGCGGACCCGGGTCCATCGGTCTTCGGACCACATGGCACCGGGCCTCGCGCGAAGCCGGACGCTTGGGAAGGATCTTCAGGACCGAAGTGGCAACTTCAGCAATGCAGCTGTCGCAACCGCAAGCCTGAAAACGGATACGTCGGCCCAGCCGCTCGCGGCGCAGCAGACGGACCATTTTGAGGCGGGAAACCGCCTTCGGGGCTCCGGCCAAAAGGACCGGTTGATCAGATCAGGCGCAGTGGGGGCCGACAGCAATGTCGGCCCCCGTTTTGCGTTTGGGCCCTAGGCAGCCCCGATCGCGTCGGCTACCCAGCACCCAGGGCTCTGGTCGAGCATGCCGGACGGTGCGCGGCACCGGCAACGGGCCAGGGGGAGCGGCAAGAGGTGCGGTCGCAATGATCAGTCGATTGGGATCGGGCGGCGGCGCTCTGGTGGCCGTGGCGCTGGCCGGGGTCGTCGCTGCGACCCTGATCGCCAACCAGCCGATCCGCTTTCCGCTCGACGATGCCTATATCACCATTGCCAATGCCCAGCAGATCGTCACCGGCGCGGTGGACAGCTATGGCTACACCCGCCCGACCGGCGCGACCAGCCTGGTGCACATGCTGCTGCTGGTGCCGCTGGGCCTGGTGATGGCCTGGCCTGCCGCCTCGCTTACCCTGGCGATGCTCGCGGCGTCGGCTTATGTCCTTGGCCTGTATCAGGCGCTGCTGACGATCAGCGGCCATCGCGGCGTCGCGATCCTCGGCAGCATCGCCGGGTTCGCAGGCATCAAGCTGTGGTACCAGCTGATGAACGGGCTGGAGACCGGGTTTGCCATGGCGGCGGTGATCTGGACCGTTTATCTCGCGCAGTTTCCCGACGAACCGGCGCGGCGCCGATGGCTGGCAGGGCTGATAGGGGTGCTGCCCTTCATTCGGCCTGAACTTGCTCTGCTGACCGCCGTGCTGGCGATCGCCGCAGCAGCCAGACTTTACCGCCAGCCGGCGCAGCTGGCGCGGCTCGCCGCGCTGACGCTGGGCGTTGCGGCGCTGCTGGCGGCGCTGGCCTGGGCGGCGACGGGCGAGCTGATCCCGCAGACCGCGGGCGCCAAGGTCGCGTTCTTCGGCGATGGCGGGCTGTCGCTGCCGGACCGGCTGCTGATCGTGCTGCTGTCGGTCGCCACGGCGCCGCTTGGATGGGTGCTGCTCGGGCTCGGGGCCTTGCCGCTGGTCCGCGAAGGCTGGGCGCTGCTGGCGTTTGTAGGCGCCTATCTGCTCGCCAGCGCGCTGTCGCTACCCAGCGGGCTGATGCACAACGAGCAGCGCTATCTGTTCATTTTCGTGCCGCTGGCGCTCGCGGGCTGGGCGGCGCTTGCCGCGCGCGCGGACGTCATGCGCGGCAGGGCCCCGATGATCGTCTCGGCGGGCGCCGCGCTGATGATCGCCAGCTTCTTCCTTGGCGGCTGGAGTTTCTATCGCGACAGCCTTCGCATCACCGCGGATCAGGAGCAGCTTGCCACCTGGGCGAAGCGCAACCTGCCGCGCGATGCCCGGGTGCTGATCCATGATGCGGGCTATTTCGGCTGGCAGACCGATTTCGCGCTGGTCGATGTGGTGGGGCTCAAATCCCCCGATTCGATCGCCGCGCATCGTCGCTGGACGCTGCCGTCGGCGGGCAAGGATCGCGGCCGCGCGGTCGACGAGATCGCGCGCAAGGCACGCGTCACGCATGCGGTGATCCTAGACCGACCCTTTTGGGGCGACATCGCCGGCTATCTGCGCAAGGCAGGCTGGCAGCTCGAGCCGCTGCGCGCGGGGCCCGATGCCGACTATCACGTCTACCGACTCACCCCGCCGCAGCAGCGGGCGGCGCGGCGGGAGTGATGGGCAACGCGATCACGAGGGGGCTGAAATGAGGATGCGGATGGCGCTTAAGCAATCGATGGTGCTGGCAGGGCTTGCGGTAGTGGGTGCATCCCCCGCGGTCGCGGCAACGGCAACGGTAACGGCAGCCGAGCTTGGCGCGGCCCAGCGTTATGTCGAAAGCATCTATGCCCGGCTCCCGGGCGATTTCGACTATCGCTCGGTTCGCTACACGCCTGCGCTCAAGGCGCTGATCGCCAGGGACGATGCCTGCGCCGCAGAGGGCGGCGGATATTGCGTGATCGATGCCGTCCCGTTTTGCGACTGCCAGGACACCGGCACGGACTACAGGGTTGTCGGCAGCACCGTCACCGCGATCGGCAGGTCGGGCGCGCGCGTCACCATCAACATGCGCAACGGCGGCAAGGTGCGCTACGCGGTCGACCTTACTTTGGCCAAAGGCGTTTGGTACGTCGCGGATATCGCCACTCCGGGGACCCCCAGCTTTGTCGCCAAGCTGAAACAGGGGCTGCGCTGATCACGCAGCGCGCGTCCGCGCCGCAACGGTTCGTCACATTTCGGGCGGGCGCATGCAGCCCCGGCAACGCGCGGGCTTGCGCATTTGCGGCGGACCGGTAGGACGCTGATTGAAGCAGCAGGGGCAGGATCATGGACCGCAAACTCACCTGGTATATTTTCGCAGGCATGATGCTGGGCGTCGCTGTGGGCTATGGCGTGCATGTCGGCATTCCCGTGGACAATCCCTGGTTCGATTACACGACCAAGACCTTCAAGCTGCTGTCGGACATCTTCCTCAACCTGATCAAGCTGCTGGTGGCCCCGCTGGTACTGTCCACCATCGTGGTGGGCATCGCGCATATGGGGGACAGCAGCGCGCTCGGGCGCATCGGCGTACGCGCGCTGACCTGGTTCATTACTGCCAGCTTCATCTCAATCGGCCTCGGGCTGTTGATGGTCAACCTGTTCCAGCCGGGTGTTGGCGCGCCGATCCCCGATGCTGCGGAAGCTGCCAAGATGGTGGGCGAGGTCAAGAAGCTCGATGCCTGGGAATTCACCCTGTCGATCTTTCCGAAGAACGCGCTCGAGGCGCTGGCCACCAACAACATCCTGCAGATCCTGGTATTTGCCATCTTTGCCGGGGTGGCCCTGTCGGCGATCGGCGAAAAGGGTGCGGCGCTGGTGCGCGGATCCGAAGCGCTGGCCGAAATGATGCTGCAGATCACCGGCTATGTGATGCGCTTTGCTCCCTTTGCGGTGTTCGGCGCGATCGCCAAGGTGGTGGCGGCCAGCGGGCTTGCGATCCTGGGCACCTATTTCGAGCTGCTCGTTGAATTCTACGCCTCGCTGCTGCTGCTGTGGGTGCTGCTGTTGACCATGGGCTGGATCTTCCTGCGCGAAAAGATCTGGCAGCTGATCCGCTATATTCGCGAGCCGCTGCTGATCGCGTTCTCGACAGCCTCGTCCGAGGCCGCTTTGCCCAAGATGTTCGAACAGCTCGACCGTTTCGGCGTCCCGCGCCGCATTTCCGGGTTCATGCTGCCGCTGGGGTACAGCTTCAACCTCGACGGATCGATGATGTACATGAGCTTTGCGACGATCTTCATCGCGCAGGCCTATGGCATCGATCTGTCGATCAGCTCGCAGATCCTGATCCTGCTGACACTGATGATCAGCTCCAAGGGAATCGCCGCGGTACCCCGCGCCAGCCTGGTGGTGATCACCGGGACGCTGGCCCAGTTTGGCCTGCCGGTGGAAGGCGTGGCGATCATTCTGGCCATCGACCAGTTCCTCGACATGGGACGGACCGCTACCAACGTCGTCGGCAATGCCGTGGCGACCAGCGTGATCACCAAATGGGAAGGCATGCTGGAGCGCCCCGACCCTGCCGAGCTGGAACTGCCCCACGCCCCGGCGCACACCCCGCACCACGGTACGCGTGGGCTCGATCTGCCCGAAGACGTTTAGGCGCCAGTCGCAGCAATGCGGCCCCGGCGTCGCAAACAAAAAGGCCAGCCGTTCCGCACGGCTGGCCCTTTTTGGTTCAAGCGATCGGCTCGCTGATCAGTCGATCGTGACCGTGACCGCGCGGCGGTTCTGGGCCCAGGAGCTTTCGTCCGATCCCATCGCGGCGGGGCGTTCCTTGCCATAGCTGACCACGCGCAGCCGCTGCTCGCTGACGCCCAGCGAGACCAGATAGTTCTTCGCGGCGTTGGCGCGGCGTTCGCCCAGCGCGATGTTGTAGTCGCGGGTGCCGCGTTCGTCGGCATGGCCTTCGATGATCGCCTGCTTGTTGGGGTACTGCGCCAGCCACTGCGCCTGGCTCTGCAGCGTGACCTGATCGTCGGAATCGACGTTGTAGCGATCCAGATCGAACAGGATGCGGTCGGAGCGCACCTTGGCGAGGAAATCGCGCTGGCTACCGGGGACCACGGCATCGCCGACGCCCGAATTGTCCTGACCCATGGAATTGTCGACCGCCGGACCCGGTGCGGGCGGCAGCTCGGGGGGCGCCTTCTTGGCGCATGCACCCAGGGCAATCACGGCGGTCGCCATGATCAGCGTGTTACGGACAGTTCTCATCGAGCGTCTCCTTCTTTCAAGGGGAGGAACAACGCCGCCGGGGATTTCCCGTTACAGCGCATGCTCCATGGGGGAATGGATATGCTGGACCGGTGCGACGCGGCCCGTGACGACAATACAACCCGTAACTGCGACGAAGCGTGACTCGGTTTGGCGCCGAGGTAAACCCCTTTGCCGCAAAAAGCGGCATGCAGCGCAGGTTTGGCACGGGTCACGGCAGGATCGGACCCCAGGAGGGATCGGATCCGTCGACCGGGGTGGGCAGTCGCCGCTCGTTCGAGCCGGTCAGATCGACCTGCCACACGGTCGAACTGACCGCGCCGCGCCCGGTGCGGAAGAACTGGATCACGCGTCCGTTGGGCGCCCAGGTGGGGGCCTCGTCCTGCCAGCTGTTGGTCAGCAGCCGCTCGCCGCCGCCCGATGGGCTCATCACGCCGATGCGGAAATTGCCCTGCATCTTGGTGAACGCGATAAGGTCGCCGCGCGGGCTCCATTCGGGCGTTGCATAGCGGCCGCCGCCAAAGCTGATGCGGCGCTGGTTCGAACCATCGGCGTTCATCACATACAGCTGCTGGCCGCCGCCGCGATCGCTCTCGAACACGATCTGGCTGCCATCGGGCGAGAAACTTCCTCCGACATCGATTCCCGGGCCGTCGGTCAGGCGCACCGGGGTGCCACCCTCAACCGGGATCTTGTAGATGTCGGTGTTGCCGCCGATCGCCATCGAATACAGCAGGAAGCGGCCATCGGGCGACCAGCGCGGCGCGAAGGTGGGGTTGCGGCTTTGCGTGACCAGCCGCTGCCGCCCGGTGCCGACATCATAGACATAGATGCGCGGGTTACCGTCGAGATAGCTCAGATAGGCGATCTGCTTGTAGTCGGGTGAGAAGCGCGGGGTCAGCGCGGTCGACTGGCCGTTGGTGATGAAGCGGTGGTTGGCGCCATCGGAGTCCATGATCGCGAGCCGCTTGGTGCGGTTCCCCTTGGGACCGGTCTCGGCGATATAGGCGATGCGGCTGTCGAAGAACGGGCTTTCGCCCGACAGCCGCGAATAGATGGCATCGGCGCATTTGTGCGCGGCGCGGCGCCAGTCAGCCGGTTCGACGACGAAGCCCTGCCGCGTCAGTTCGCTGCCCAGCGCGACGTCATAGAGATAGCAGCCCACGGTGATCTTGCCGTCGCCGTTCGAGCGGACGAAGCCCTGGATCAGCGCTGCGGCGCTGCGGCCCTGCCAATAGGGGAAGGTCGGCGCGGTGACCTCGTCCACGGTGATGCGCTTGACCGCGCTGCGGCCGATCGGCTTGAACAGGCCCGATCGGTCCAGATCGGAGGCGATCACGTCGCTGATCCGGTTGCCCAGATCCTCGGTGGTGCCCGCCAGCGTAGAATCGCTGCGCGGGGTGGGCAGCGCCGGGACCGCGATGATCAGGTCGGCATTGCCCGCATTGTCCACATCCACCGCCAGCTGCGCCTGAGCGGGGGTGGTGAGCAAGGTCAGGCCGGTGGTGAGCACGAGGCCGAGTTTGGTGAGCGAGGTCATTCGCATGGTTTACAATCCCAGATAGAAAGTTGGTTCGATGGTCTGCCACTCGGAATAGAATTGCGGCGGGAATTTGAACGGGGCGGCGCGGCGGACCGCGGCGATGGCGCGTTCCTTGTGCAGCGCCTCCTGCGCACGGTTGCTGGCGGTCACGCCGGTGGTGACCGCGCTGGGGCTGCCGACGATATTGCCCGATTCGTCGAGCCGCACGCTGACTCTGGTGCGCAGCTGGTCGGCATCCGCGCCGGTGGGCGGCACCCAGTGCGGCTTGACCTGGCGGAGCAATTCGCGCTGCAGCGATGCGACCACCGCGGGCCCTGCGACCGATGCGGGCGGCGTCTGCGACCGGCTGGTCGAGGCCTTGTCGGTCACCCCTTCCAGAAAATCGCTGCCGATGCGCGGCGCGCGCGGCGCCTTGGCCGCAGGCTTGGCAGCGGGACGATCGGGGCGCCTGCGATCGGAGGTATCGGCGGGCGCGGCAGGCTTGGGCTTTTCAGCCGCCTTGGGTTGCGGCTTGGCTGGCGGCGGCGGGGTGCTGCGCGCAGGCTTGGGCACCGGCGCAGGGCGCGGCTTTTCTGCGGCCTTGGGCTTGGGCGGGGAGGGACGCTCGATCGCCTTGGGCGCGGGCGGCTCGGGGCGCTTGACCGCAGGCGCAGGGGTCGGTTCGGGCTCGGGGGCAGGCTCGGCCTTTTCGATCTCGGGGGCAAGCTCGGGCGCGGTGGCCGTGGCCGCCTCGCGCGTCGGGTTGGGCGCGGTCGAGACAAGCCCCACCTCGTCGGTCAGTTGCACCGAAATCGGCTCGGTGGGCATCTTCAGCTCGCTGCGGCTGGCGATGCCCAGCGACAGCGCGCCGAACAGCGCGACATGGCCGATGACCGCAACCGATAGTCCCAGGCGTTCGCTTTTCTCCATCCCTGCCTGTTTCCAGCCTTTCGTCGCAAAAAAATGCCTATGGGCGTTCGGATGAACCCGTGGTGACCAGGGATACGCGGTTGAGGCCCGCGCGGTTCAACTCGCCCATCACCAGCATCACCTTGCCGTAATCGAGCGAGCGGTCGGCGCGCAGCATTACCTGCGGCGCATCGCCATTGTCGTCGCCGCGTTCGGCGCGGATCGCTTCCAGCGCGGCGGGCAGGTCCGCCATCGCAACCTGCGCATCATCGATGAACGGCTGGCCCTCGGCATCGAGCGAGACCTGTACCGGTTCCTTCTCCTGCTCAAGCGCGGCAGCGCGGCTGTCTGGCAGGTCGATCGGCACGCCTGCGACCAGCAAAGGCGCGGTGACCATGAAGATGATCAGCAGCACCAGCATCACATCGACGAACGGGGTGACGTTGATTTCCGCGATCGGCGCGCGCGAACGGCGCCCCCGTCCGCCGCCTGATGGGCCAAGAGACATCGCCATCAGATCGGGTCCTTCTCGAGTTCGCGGCTGAGCTCGCCATGAAACGCATCGGCAAAGCGGAAGAGCCGCCCTTCGAGCTTGTTCAGCCGATGCGAGAAGCGGTTGTAGGCGATGACCGCGGGGATTGCCGCGAACAGCCCGATGGCGGTCGCGAACAGGGCTTCGGCGATGCCCGGCGCGACGACCGCGAGCGAGCTGTTCTGTTCGGCCGCGATAGCGGTGAAGCTGCGCATGATCCCCCAGACGGTGCCGAAAAGCCCGACGAACGGCGCGACCGATCCGACCGTGGCGAGGAAGTTCAGACGATCCGCCATAGTGTCGATCTCCTGCCCCACGGTGGAGTGCATCGCGGTGGCGAGCCGCTGGCGCGCGCCATCGAGATCGGTAATCCGGCTCTTGGTGGTCCGCCGCCATTCGCCGACGCCCGATGCCAGCACCCGCGCGCTGGGCAGCTTTTCGTGGCCCCGCGCCTTGTAGAACGCATCGATATCGCCCGCCTTCCAGAAATCCTGCTCGAATCCGGTGTTGTCGCGCACGATCTTGCCGATCTTGAGGCCGAAGCTGATGATGATCGTCCAGGTCCAGATGCTGGCGAGTGCAAGGCCGATCATCACCGCCTTGACGACAAGATCCGCCTCCATGAACAGCTTGAGCGGCGACAGGGTGACGGCATCCGGGGTGAGGCCCATGGTATCGATCATAAGCGGGGTCTGTCTTTCTGGTCGGGATCGAGAATGGCGGAAAAAGCGTCCACCCAGGCGCGCGGTTGACGGATGGGGCGCCCTTCGGGATTGATGAATGCTGCGGTAACGTCTGCCTCCAGCAGTGTCTCGATAGAATCGGTGACAGATTGGCCGCGTCGGATGACTCGTTGATGAATGATGCAGGCTGCTGCGCGCAGACGTGTGATCTGGCTCATCACGACAAGGTCGTCGTCCATCTTGGCGGGACGCACGAAGCGCAGGTGCATGTCGGCCACCGCATAGACCCCGCCACCTGCATCATGCGTTCCGCGCTGGTCGACGGCCAGGCAGCGCAGCATGTCCGACCGCGCGCGCTCCATATAGCGCAGATAGTTGGCGTGGTAGACGATGCCCGAAAAATCGGTGTCCTCGAAATAGACCCGGCAGGCGAAATAATGCGTCTGGCCCTCGAACCGGCCATTGAAGGGAATGATATCGAGCGGGATCATGACCATGGCCTTCGCTTAGAGTCTTTGCGACATCAAAGGCAAGGCTCGCGAGCCCGTGGCGACCGGAAATGCCATTTGGATGCTGCTTTTTGCGCGCGACATTGCTATGGGGCGCGGCCCGGCCTAGATTGGCCGGCCTGATTTTTTCGATACCATTTGGAGTGATGGACGTGGCGGCAAAATGGACACCGGATAGCTGGCGGACCCAAGAGGCTCGGCATATCCCGGACTATCGCGATGCCGCGGCCCTTGCCGATGCAGAAGCGACGCTGCGCAACTATCCGCCTCTGGTGTTTGCAGGCGAAGCGCGAAACCTGGAAAAGGAACTCGCGCGCGTCGCTGCCGGCGAAGCCTTCCTGCTGCAGGGCGGCGATTGCGCCGAGAGCTTTGCCGAGTTCCACCCCAACAACATCCGCGACACCTTCCGCGTCCTGCTGCAGATGGCGGTGGTGCTGACCTTCGCCTCCAAGCGCCCCGTGGTGAAGCTGGGCCGGATGGCGGGCCAGTTCGCCAAGCCGCGCTCGGCCCCGACCGAGCGGCAGGGCGATATCGAGATGCCCAGCTATTTCGGCGACAACATCAACGGCATCGAGTTCGATGCAGCGGTGCGCGAGCCCGATCCGCAGCGCATGGTCCGCGCCTATTCGCAGAGCGCAGCGACGCTCAACCTGCTGCGCGCCTTTGCCAGCGGTGGTTATGCCAGCCTGCAGCAGGTCCAGCAGTGGATGCATGATTTCATGGGCCGCAGCCCCTGGGCAGATCGTTACGCGCAGACCGCGGACCGGATCAGCGAAGCGCTCGATTTCATGCGCGCCTGCGGGATCAGCCCGGACACCGTGCCGCAGCTGCAGGCGACCAGCTTCTACACCAGCCACGAGGCGCTGCTGCTGCCGTTCGAAGAGGCGATGACCCGGCGCGATTCGCTGACCGGCGACTGGTACGACACCAGCGCGCATTTCCTGTGGATCGGCGACCGCACCCGCTTTGAAGGATCGGCGCATGTCGAGTTCCTGCGCGGCATCGGCAATCCCATCGGCATCAAATGCGGGCCAAGCCTGAGCCCCGACGCGCTGCTGAACATGCTCGACACGCTCAACCCTGCGCGCATTCCGGGGCGGATGACGCTGATCAGCCGCTTCGGGCACGACAAGGTCGAGGCGGGTCTCGCCCCGCTGGTGCGCGCGGTCAAGAAGGAGGGCCATCCGGTCATCTGGTCGTGCGACCCGATGCACGGCAACGTCGTCAAGTCCGAGAGCGGCTTCAAGACGCGTCCGTTCGAGCGGATCATGGCCGAGCTTCGCGGCTTCTTCGCGGTGCATCGCGCCGAGGGCACGCATGCCGGCGGCATCCATATCGAGATGACGGGGCAGAACGTCACCGAATGCACCGGCGGTGCGATCGCAATCACCGACGAGGCTTTGGGCGACCGCTATCACACGCACTGCGACCCGCGGCTCAACGCGGCGCAATCGCTCGAGGTCGCGTTCGAGGTGGCCGAGATGCTCAACGCCGAAGCTACCGCAGCGGCGCGGAAGGCGGCATGAGCGAACGGCGGATCATCGTGCAGAAGGAGGTCGTCCGCAACGGCGTCGGCTTCGGCAGCGCTCTCGCCATTGCGATCAGCTACACTGCGCACAAATCGGTACTCTGGGCGATCATCCACGGGTTCTTCTCGTGGTTTTACGTCGTGTATTTCCTGCTCACGCGGGACTGACGATTGCAGGTTCCCCTCCCTGGTGAGGGAGGGGCTAGGGGTGGGTCGTCCACGCTGAACGTAGCATCGGGACGCCTACCCAACCCCTCCCCGAAAGGGAGGGGAGCAAGATTGAAAACGACAAAAAGGGGCATCGCATGGCTTTCCGGACATTCATCGCCGCACTGGCCTTCAGCGCCAGCCTGACTGCGCCCGCTTTCGCGCAGGATGTCGCTGCGGCCAAGACCGCGCTGGCGGGGGATTATGACCGGATCGTCAAGGAACTGATTACCATCACCGAAATCCCCGCTCCGCCGTTCGGCGAGCAGGCGCGGGCGGCGTATTTCGCCAAGGCGTTCAAGGATATGGGGCTGGCGGACGTCGCGATCGATGCGGAAGGAAACGTCACCGGGATCAGGCGCGGCACGGTGGCCCCGGGCGGCCCGCTGGTGGTGATCAGCGCGCATCTCGACACCGTCTTCCCCAAGGGGACTAATGTCACCGTGCGGCGCGAGGGCAACACGCTCAATGCGCCGGGCGTGGGCGATGACACCGTCGGGCTCACCGGAATGCTCGCCTGGATCCGCGCGATGAACGCCGCCAAGGTGCCGACCAGGCACGACATCCTGTTCGTCGCTACGGTCGGCGAGGAAGGCCCGGGCGACCTGCGCGGTGTGCGTTACCTGTTCACCAAGAGCGCCTACAAGGACCGGATCGCCGGGTTCATCTCGGTCGATGGCCCCGATCCGTCGCGAATCGTCAACCAGGCGGTCGGCTCAAAGCGCTACAACATCGCGTTTACTGGCCCCGGCGGGCACAGCTATGGCGCCTTCGGCATCGTAAACCCGATGGCGGCGATGGCCGATGCGGTAAAGCGCCTGTACGAGACCGATGTTCCCGCCAGCCCGCGCACCAGCTTTGCTGCCAGCGTCGTCTCGGGCGGCACCTCGGTCAACTCGATCCCCGACCGGATCGAGCTGCAGGTCGACATGCGCTCGCCCGATCCCAAGGCGCTCGATCGGCTGGAAAAGCGCTTCCTCGATATCGTCGATCAGGCCGTCGCGGCAGAGAATTTTGCTCGCTCGACCAATCTGGGCGAGGTCGGCGCGGAAAAGACCCGCATCGGCGACCGGCCCGCAGGCGGCACCGCCGATACGCATCCGCTGGTGGTCACCAGCCAGCGCGTGCTGGCCGAACATGGCTTCCAGACCCAGCTCCAGGCGTCGTCGACCGACTCCAACATCCCGATGAGCCTCGGCATCCCGGCGGTGACCATCGCCACCGGCGGCGGCGGCGGACGCGCGCATTCGGTGGATGAATACGTCAATGTCGAGCGAAACGCGTTCATCGGCGGTCTGTCCTCTGGGCTGGCGCTGGTGGTGGCGGTCGCCAATCTTGACTGGACCGCCAAATGATCCGCGCGCTGGGCCTGAGTGCGGCGTTGCTGCTGCTGGCGGGGTGCGCATCGCCAGTGGTGACTCGGATCGATGCGGCGGTGCCAGCACCCTTGCCTGCGCGGTCGAGCTTTGCGGTGGTGACTCCGCCCGGCGACACGACGCTCGCGCACAGGCAGGCGATCGACATGGTCAGCGCCGCGCTCACCCAGCGCGGCTGGACGATGGCCGGGTCCGCGCCGGAGGCGGCGGGGGACCATCTGCTTTTCGTCACGCTCTCCGATCGCCCCGCCACGGCGGCGCTGCAGGCCGGGGACGATGCTGGCAAGGCGAGCGCCGTGATCGGCCCCGCGCCAGACCGCAAGACTACCAAGGGTTGCGCCAGGCGCGATCATCGCCTCGCCATCCGCCTGACCGATCGGGTCACAGGCGCCGATGTGTACTCGGGGTCGGCGGCGGAGTATCATTGCAAGGCCGCGCTCGACGAGAGCCTGCCCCACTTGGTCGCCTCCGCGCTCGATGGACTGGATGGCTCGCCCGGCCAGCGGATGGTCGAACGCGCCGGGGTGCGCTGAGGCGGCAATCACCGTCATTCCCGCGACCGCGGGAATCCCGCTTTTTCGCCAACGCGTGACAGAAGTGGGACCCCTGCGTTCGCGGGGGTGACGGACAAAGACACTGTCGATGAACAGTGAGGAACGTTCTACCCCTCCAGCGGCAGCGTGATCGTGAACTCCGCACCGCCGGCTTCCGCATTCGCTCCTGCAATCGTTCCGCCATGCCGCGCCACGACGGCGGCGACATAGTTCAGCCCCAGGCCGATCCCCTTGACGTCAGCGCCCTTGCCCTCGCTGGCAAAGCGCTGGAACAGGTGCGGCAGAATGGCAGAGTCGATGCCCGGGCCATGATCGCGGATGCGGATGACCAGCGCGCCTTGTGCAGCTTCGATCTCGACCGTCACCGTGCCATTATCGGGGCTGTATTTCACTGCATTGTCGAACAGGTTTACCAGCGCGCGGAACAGGCTTTCGCGCTCGGCGGCGATGAAGGCGCAGTCGCTGGTGTCGACCACGGAAATCTTTACCCCGCGTTGCCGGGCAACCGGCCACAGGCTGTCGGCGGCTTCGCTGGCAAGATCGGCGGCGATCACCGGTTCGGGTGCGAAGGCGCGTTCCTGCATGCGGGCCAGATCGACGAAATTGTCGGCAAGAGTGAGCGTCTGCCGCGCGTGGCGGGCGATGCGCGCGCGATCGAGATCGCCCTGGTCTGTCGCGAGCAGCGCCAGGATCGCCGCCTGCGGCCCGCGCATGTCGTGCGACAGCAGCTGCAGCATCTCCTCGCGTTCGCGCCTTGCAGCGGCAATCGAGGTGATGTCGGTGAGGTAATCGACATGGCCGCGCGGACGACTGCCGGCATCGAGAATCGCGGCACGGCGCAGGACGAAGCTGCGACCGTCGCGGGTTGCGAACTCGATATGCGCCGCGCCCGGATCGGCCAGATAGCGCGCCAGCTCGGTGCGGCTCTCCTCGTCGGCGATCCCGGCGAGCAGCGTCGCGGTGCTCTGGCCCTGCATATCCGCGCCGAACGCCGCATCCGCCGCAGCGTTGGTCAGCACCACCTTGCCCGCGCCATCGCTGACCAGTGCGGGATCGGGCAGCCCCGCCAACGTGTCGCCGACAAAGCGCCTCAGGTCGCGCAGCTGGCCGATCGCGCCGCTCAGCCGGTTGGACTGGCCGGTGACCAGATCGGCATCGGCCAGCCGTGTGTCGCCGATCGGCAGCGCCTCTTCGCGTTCCAGCCGGGCAAGCTCGCCCGCCATATAGTCGCTGGTCGCCTGCAGCCTGCGCCAGCCCCATAAGGGATAGACCAGCGCCAGCCCGAGTAGCGCCGGGCCCGGCGCGATCCACAGATTGGCGGTGAGCGCCGCGATGCTCGTGCCCAGCACCAGCACCGCCAGGCCCAGCACCAGCAGATTGACGCTGCGCGGCCGCACCCGCCAGAAGGCGAGCAGCAGCAGCCATGCCGGGATCAGCGCCATCACCAGCGCGGCGAGCACATGCGGCTGACGCACCCAATGGCCCAACGCGCGCGCGCTGGCGATGTTGGCGTTGATCTCGACCCCGGGCATGTTGCTGCCATTCGATGTCGGCACCGGGTAGCGATCGCCCAAGCCCTGCGCGGTGACGCCGATCAGCACCCTGCGCCCCGCGATCAGCGCATCGGGGACCTCGCCGCGCAGCACGCTGGCGAACGACACGGTGGCAAAGCTCTCAGGCGCCGCAAAGCGCAGCCGCTCGGGCTCAAGGCACGATGGCCAGTTGGTGGGCGCCGCGGCGATCGTCATCAGATGCGGCAATGGGCGCGCCTGCTTGTCAGCGGCAAAGCAGAGCACCGCCGAGCGCACGGTGCCGTCGCCATCCATCTGCGTGTTGGCATGGCCGACATCGTCGGCGGCGCCGAGCAGCGCGGGCGCAGGATCGATGCGGTCGAAAGCACGGCCATCGCGCCCTGGCTGGATGAACTGGACCGGCAGAAAGAGGTGATCGATCCGCGCCATGGCCGCCGCCAACACGGTGTCGTCCGCTTCGGGCTCGGACAGCAGCAGGTCGAGCGTGACCGAGGCAGGGCGCGCCTGGGCAAGCCTATCGATCAGCTGCGCATGCAGGCGGCGCGGCCAGGGCCAGCGGCCCAGCGCTTGCAGACTGGGCTCGTCGACCGCGATGATCAGGATGTCCGGGTCTGGCGGAGCCGGTGCCACCCGCATCGCCGCATCATAGAGCAGATCATCGGCAGGCCGGGTCCATCCGCCCAGGGTGGCGGCGATGATGATCGCCGAGGCAATCATCGCCACCACGGCCCATTCGATCTGGAACCGGCGCCGCAGAGCTGCGGTTCCGGAGCCCTTATTCATCGATGGAGAAGCTCTCGAACTCGGTCCAGTCGATATCGGTCTCTTCGGGCGTGAAGGTCGTGGTGCCGACGCGCCACATGTACCGGCCCGGCGGCAGATCGCCCAGGATGATCGACGATCCGGTCAGCCCGGCCTCGTCGACGACGAGATTGGGTGTGTCCTGCGTGCGCAGCTGGAAATGATAGCGGCGCAGGCCATCGCCGGTGCCGATCCAGCGAAAGACATAGCCGTCCTCGCCCGCGGCGGCACCCTGGGTCGCGGTTGCCAGGCGGCGCTTGAAGGTGAACGTGCCGGGCATCCCTTCGAGCCCGGACGTCGCGATCGCGGTGAACCGCGCGAAGTAATTGCCGTTGGGCAGCGCGTCTGTCACGAATGCGGGCGAGGGGCTGGACACGTCGCCGACGATATCGACAAAGCCGCTGTCGCGCGCGATCTGCAGGCGATAGGCCCGCGCGCCGGGGACCGCCTCGACCGAGAACGCCAGCATTGGGTTGCGCTGCTTGCCGCCGCCTGTCGCCAGCGCGGGTGGAGGCAGCAACTGTTCGACCAGTATGCCGCCGCTCTTGCCGATCACCGCGCCGAACTCTGCTACCAGGCGGGTGTCGGCAGCTTTGGCCGGGCCACTGATCGCCAGCCCGCCCTCGATCAGCTCGGCGCGGGCCTGGCCCTGTTGCGCGTCATAATGGGTGCGAAAATCGGTGCCGCGCACCGCGGACACCGCGATCGGGTTGCGCAGGCGGAAGCGGTCGTCGCGGTCGCGGAACGGCGAGACACGGCTGCGCACCCCGCCGCTTTCCAGCGCCAGTTCGTAATCGATGCTGTCGGTGATCAGCAGCTTGCGCAGCCGTGCGATCTGCAAGGCGCTGTTGGAGGGCAGGGTGATCACCGAGCCATCGCTCAGCGCCAGCGACAGCGAGGAGGCGGGGCCGGTGACCACGCGCGCGCCTTCGCCCAGGCTCTGCCCCATCGTCACAGCCTGCAATCCGCCGCCGCCTGCCGCCGAGCGCGCATCCCCGCGAAACGCGGCAACGCTGGCCGATGCGGGGCGGAACTTGAGCAGCCGGACGGGAAGGATCAGCTTGCGCGCGACAGGCAGCCGGTGCGGATCGGCGACGCGGTTGATCCGCTGCACCTGCTTCCAGTCGGCCTCGCGGATCAACCAGGCACGGCCCAGCGTGATCAGCGTATCGCCCTTGCGCACGGTATAGGTGATCGCATCATCGCCCCCCGGCTGTTGCGCCAGCGCGCGATCGGGGGCCAACGCAGCACCGCAGACCAGCGCAACGAGGAACAGCAGGCAGCATGTCAGCGATGCGCGCAGGGTCATTCGGAGGCTGAAAGGTCCTTGGCCGGGTCTATCGTTTCGAGACGATAGCCATAGCCGAAAACCGTGAAGATGCGAAACCCGTTCTCGGGCTTGAGCGCCAGCTTGGATCGGACGCGCGAGATGTGCATGTCGAGCGTGCGGGTGGCGAGGTCCGCGCTCGTCCGCCAGATCGTTTCCATGATATAGGCGCGCGACAGCGTGCGGTCGCGGTTGCGGAACAAGAGGTCCGCAAGCTCGAATTCCTTGGCGGTCAGCGTGATCTCGATACCCAGATGGCGGATCGTCTGCGCCATTCGGTCCAGCCGGTAGGCGCCGAATTCCGCCACCTTGTCCATGCTCGCGCTGGCGCTGGTCCGCCGCAGCACCGCTGCGATGCGCGCGGCGATGACGCTGTCTTCCTCGGGCTTGGTGATATAGTCGTCCGCGCCGGCGTTGAGCGCCTCGGTGATGTCGCGCTTGGCGGTGCGACCAGTCAACATGATGACGGGAGGTGGGTTGTCCAGCGTCTGCCGCATCCACTGGATGATCTGCAGACCGTTCTTGCCCGGCATGTTCCAGTCCAGCATCACCAGATCGAACGTGTCCCGCAACAACGCCGCCGCCAGTCTTTCGCCATCGTTGAAGCGGGCGCAGATATGGCCCATGCTCGCTATGATGTGTTCCAGATAGACAAGGCTCTCGCCATCATCATCGGCTATTGCGATGCGCATAAGTTCCCCTGACTGTGCGCCCACTGAGCAGTTAACTAATCTTAAGCATGCCAAATGCCTGTTTTTACAATGGTTGGCGAGTCCTTCGTATACGTTTTTACATAGCTTTACACCAATCCGGTGACGCCCTGCCCAAGTCCTTGTATTGCAACGACATGAAGGCCATGGATCCGGCCTTCAAAACATGAGGAAACCATGAAAATCAGCGCAGACCATCTGCAAGAGCTCGCCGCCACGCTTGGCTTTGCGATTCCGCAAGGTGCCATCGATGTGTTCAGCCCCGTCGACGGCGCGCGGGTGGCCGGGTTCGATTCTGCCGATTCCGTTACGGCGGGCGATATCGCGGAGCGCGCTGCTGTTGCGTTTCGCCAGTGGCGCACGGTCCCGGGCCCGCGCCGGGGCGAGCTGGTGCGCAGGCTCGGCGAGGAACTGCGCCGCCACAAGGCAGACCTTGGCATGCTGGTGACGCTCGATTGCGGCAAGCCTTTGTCCGAGGGGCTGGGCGAAGTGCAGGAGATGATCGACATCTGCGAGTTCGCGGTCGGGCTGTCGCGGCAGCTCCACGGCCTCACCATCGCCAGCGAACGCCCCGGGCACCGGATGAGCGAAACATGGCACCCGCTGGGGCCGGTGGCGATCATCACCGCGTTCAACTTCCCGGTCGCGGTCTGGGCCTGGAACGCCGCGCTGGCGCTGGTCTGCGGCGACAGCGTGGTGTGGAAGCCTTCGGAAAAGACCCCGCTGACCGCGATCGCGGTGCAGGCGCTGTTCGACCGTGTGGCAGTGGACTTCGGCCCAGACGCGCCCGAGGGGCTGGCGCAGCTCGTTCTCGGCGATGCGCACACGGGTGCAGCCTTGGTCGATCACCCCGCGATCGCATTGGTCTCGGCCACCGGCAGCACCGCGATGGGGCGGATCGTGGGGCAGGCGGCGGCGAAGCGCTTTGCGCGCAGCCTTCTCGAGCTCGGCGGCAACAACGCGACGGTGGTTGCGCCGAGCGCCGACATGGACCTCGCGCTCACCGGCTGTGCGTTCGGCTTCATGGGAACAACGGGCCAGCGCTGCACCTCGCTCAGGCGGCTGTTCGTCGAGCGCGGAACACACGACGCGTTCGTGCCGCGGATCATCTCGGCAGCATCGCGGCTGCCGATCGGCGACCCGCGCGATCCGGCGCATCTGGCAGGACCGCTGATAGACGAGGCGTCGTTTGCAGCGATGCAGGCCGCGCTCGCCGATGCTCGCGCGCTCGGGGCAACGGTGCACGGCGGCGAGCGGATCGATGGGCCGGGTGATGGCGTTTATGTCCGCCCGGCGGTTGTCGAGATGCCAGAGCAGACCGGCCCGATGCTGCGCGAAACCTTCGCGCCGATCCTCTATTGCCTGCGCTACGACACGCTGGACGAGGCGATCGCGCTCAACAATGCCGCAACGCAGGGCCTGTCGTCGTCGATCTTCACCAACGACCTGCGCGAGGCCGAAGCGTTCGTCGCCGCAGCGGGCAGCGATTGCGGGATCGCCAACGTCAACATCGGTACTTCGGGCGCGGAAATCGGCGGCGCATTCGGCGGCGAAAAGGAAACCGGCGGCGGCCGCGAGTCCGGATCGGACAGCTGGAAGGCCTATATGCGTCGCCAGACCAGTACGGTGAACTATTCGCACGCGTTGCCGCTCGCGCAGGGGGTGACGTTCGAGTTGTGAGGGGAGGGGTGCTTTGTGAGCGGGAGCGGCCTACTTACATTGCGACATGTCCTGAATGTTCCGGTCCCCTGCAAAGGCAGGGGCCCATAACCTGACCGTCGTGCTTGCGTGCGAGGGCAGGAGATGGATGCCTGCCTTCGCAGGCAATCGGGCAGGCAAGCGGCGGAGAGGGCAGAAGGACGCCCGGTTTCAGACCTTGCTTTACCACCTCCGCTCATCCTGAGCCGCGGGCCTCAGCCCGCGAAGTCGAAGGACCCGCGCCCACGCTGGCGGAATAGCGGGGCCTTCGACAAGCTCAGGCTGAGCGGAGGGGGTGGCGGCCATGGAGCACTGCCGCTAAAAAAGTTGTCAGTCAGCAATCGACCCCATGATAGTCTTTCAGCAGATGTCGGGGTAAACCAAGAGCCGTCCTTAATTTATGACGGTGGCCGACCATGGCGTCCCTAGGTGCATGTAAACTCGATTAGGAGGGGCGATCGTGACAAACCAGCCAGCCGGCATTCCCGAAGACGTCCTAGCATGGATGAGGGAACGAGTTCGCGAACGAGGACCGGTGCCGATGACGGATCAGATCTTTCGTCATGGTCGAGCCTATCACGAATGCGCGCTTAGATGTCTGGAGTTTCGCGGGGAGGGGCAGGCTTTCCTTTTCCAACCTAGCCTCGTCTTGCTTGCATTCGTGGTTGAGATCTACCTCAAAGGTTTGCTGGTTGCAGAAGGGAAAGACGCTCGCGGACACGACCACACACGACTTTTTGAGCAACTGGATTCGCCGACTAGGGCGAAAATCGCGGCGCGCTACGCCGAGCGCCATCAAGGTCAGGAACTCGCCGGAGATCTTCCTGGGTTTTCGAAGCTATTTGTCGATGCTCGCTATTCATATGAGCTGAAGGGTGAGCATGTGCACGACATATCGGGCGTCGCTCAACTCGCCTCCACGCTATATGAAGTATGGGCAGATTCGAGGCCGGAGCTCATCGAGACGGGAGTTGTCCATGATCGGATTACAGCCAAGAAGCAGGGCGCGCCGATCATTAATCCGAAAGGCTGATTTCCGGCTCGGTGAACCCGAAAGCAGGGTTTCCGCTTCCCACCCAGCGCCAGCCTCCAGACCCTGTTCCAGCGTACCCCAAAACCAGCCGTCCGCTTAACGCACGCTACCCCGCCCCAGCCCGCTCGCCGTGCCCCAGCGCGAGGTAGCTGTCCGACTGCATTTCCATCAGCCGCGAGATCGTGCGATCGAACTCGAACCTTCCGTCGCCGCTCGAATAAAGGTCCATCGGCTCGGCATCGGCAGACGCGATCAGCTTGACCTTCATCTCGTAGAGCGCGTCGATCAGCGTCACGAAGCGCGCGGCCTCGTTGCGGTTTTCGGGGCCGAGTTGCGGAATGCCGACCAGGAACACGGTGTGGTAGCGCCGCGCGATGGCGAGATAGTCGGGCGCGCCGCGGGCTTCGGTGCAGAGCTTCTTGAACGAGAAGACTGCCACGCCCTTCAGCGACTTGGGTACGTGGATGCTGCGCCCGCCGCTGATCGCGACCTCGCCGCTGGGCACGTGCGCGGCATCGTCGGGCGAATAATCGGTCATGCGGAAAAAGGCTTCGCGCAACGCGGCGGTGGCTTGCGCGCCGTTGGGGACGTGCCAGGTATTGGTGCCCGAAAGGCGCTCGAGCCGGTAATCGGTCGGGCCGTTCAAGGATTGCACGTCGAGCCGCTGCTTGATCAGCGCGATGAACGGCAGGAAATGCTCGCGGTTCAGGCCATCCTTGTACAGATCATCGGGCGGGCGATTGGAGGTGGCGACAACGGTGACGCCCGATTCGATGATCGCGGTGAACAACCGCGACATGATCATGGCGTCCGCAGAGTTGTTGACCACCATCTCGTCGAACGCGATCAGCCGGTAATTGTCGCTGAACTGTTTTGCCACCGGCGGGATCGGGTCGCCCTGCATCTTGTCGCGCTCGACCCGCAGCCGCGCGTGGATGTCCTGCATGAACTCGTGAAAGTGGACTCGGATCTTGCGCTGGATATCGACCGATTCGTAGAACAGGTCCATCAGCATCGATTTGCCGCGCCCGACGCCGCCGAACATGTAGAGCCCGCGCACCGGCTGCGGCTGGGGCTGCATCGCCATCAGTCGCCAGAGCAGCGATCCACGCGGCGGCACCGCCTGTAGCGCATCCTGCATTGCCTGCAATCGTACCGCGGCGGCGCGCTGGTCGGGATCGGGACGCAATTCGCCTGCGGTGACCAGCGCGTCATAGCGGGCGAGCGTGCCGGTCATGACGGTGATCCGCTGCGTGCACCGATCTTGCGACCCGGCATCTTGCGGATCGTGCCGGTATAAGCGCAGATGCTGATGCCCTGCTGCTTGACCAGTCCGCGCAGGAACAGCATCCGCCCGGTTTCCTTGATGATCTCGACCTCGCAGTCCATCGGTACGCCCACCTTGCCGGCGCCCACGAAGTGTGTGCTGAGGTCGAGCGTCACGCCCGGGCCTTCGCGCAGCGATCCGTTGAGCCGTGCGCAGACGAACATCGAGATATCCACCTGGGTCAGGATCGCGCCGCCATGGACGTTGTCGGCAAGGTTGCCTTGCAGGTGGCCGGGGACGGTGCGCACGACGACGGTGCCGTCCGCGCGCTGCATCACCGACATCGGCCCCAGAGTGCTGTTGTAGCGGCCCTTTTCTCGCAGCTCCCACCGCATCCAGCCCGGGTGGTCCGGGTCTGGTCCGAGGGCAAATTCATCGGGCAATACGCCGTCCAGAACCAAAGGCGAGTCTGCGTCCACCGGGAGAGGGACAGTCAAACCGGTCAGACGTGCCGTTCGACCTGCATTTTCTTGATCTCGGCGATCGCCCGCGCGGGGTTGAGGCCCTTGGGGCAGACGTTGGCGCAGTTCATGATCGTGTGGCAGCGATAGAGGCGGAAGGGATCTTCCAGCTCGTCGAGCCGCTCACCGGTCATCTCGTCGCGGCTGTCGGCGAGCCAGCGATAGGCCTGCAGCAGGATGGCGGGGCCCAGGAACTTGTCAGAGTTCCACCAGTAGCTCGGGCAGCTGGTCGAGCAGCACGCGCACAGGATGCACTCGTAAAGGCCGTCGAGCTTGGCGCGGTCGGCGGGCGACTGTAGCCGCTCCTTGCCCGAGGGCACCGGCGTCACGGTCTGCAGCCAGGGGCGGATCGAGGCATACTGCGCGTAGAAATGGCTGAAATCGGGGACCAGATCCTTGATCACGTCCATGTGCGGCAGCGGGGTGATGCGCACCTCGCCCTTGCAATCCTCGATCGCGGTGGTGCAGGCCAGGCCATTGCGGCCGTTGATGTTCATCGAGCACGAGCCGCAGATCCCCTCGCGGCACGAGCGGCGGAAGGTCAGCGTCGAGTCCTGCTCGGACTTCATCTTGATCAGCGCGTCGAGCACCATCGGGCCGCAATCGTCCAGATCGATGTCGAACGTGTCGTAGCGCGGGTTCTCGCCGCTGTCGGGATCATAGCGATAGACCTTGAATTTCTTGGTCCGGCCCCCGGTCTTCGCCTGAAACGCCTGGCCCTTGCCAGTGATCTTGCTGTTCGCCGGAAGCGTAAAGGTAGCCATGGAAATCCCTCGTCAATCTGTGCGTCCAGCGCCTAGATAGACACTTTAACGCGCAGGCTCAACGGCAGATGGGGAGAGGGTGCGAAAAAGGTGCGGCTTGCCAAGCTTGTGATGTTGCACGCTGGACGACTATACGGAAAAGCCGTATAGTCGAATGATGGGGCCGGCGCTGAAATTCGACTGGGACGATGACAAGGCGTCATCGAATGTCGCCAAGCACGGCATCGGCTTCGAATATGCAGTGCGCGTCTTTCTCGATGCGGATCGCGTGGATTTCGACGTGTCACGCAGCGAGGATGGCGAAGAGCGCCGCAAGACCGTGGGCATGATCGAGCAGCGACTGTTCGCGGTGGTGTATACCGAGCGGCCAAGCTCGATCCGCATCATCTCCGCAAGGCGCTGCAATGGAAAGGAACAAAGACGATATGGCACGTTTCAAGCTTGATCCTGCGCACCCACCCGTTCTGGATGCCGACACGGCAGCGCGGCTTGATGCGATGACCGATGCCGATCTGACCGCACAGGCGCTGAGCGACCCGGACAATCTGCCACTCACGGAAGAGGAGCTTGCACGGCTGGCATCCGCGCGCAGGGTGCGGTCGGTCCGCGCGCGGACAGGGCTCAGCCAGCAACGCTTTGCTGACACCTACAGGATCAACATCGCCCGGCTGCGCGATCTCGAACAGGGACGAACGCGCGCCGACAGCGCGTTGCTTGCCTATCTTGCGGTGATCGAGGGAGAGCCTGAGGCGGTGTTGCGCGCCTTGGGGTGATTACCCCATCAGCCCATGGCTCCGCAGGCTCTCTGCGACGATCGTCTCGATCAGCTGTTCCTGGGTCCATCCGGCGCGGACGGCGGAGCGGCCGAAGACCTTTTGCGACCACAGGTTGCAGTTGAGGTTGACCTCGAGGAAGTTGAGTTCGCCCTTGTCCTGGTCCAGCCGAAACTCGTAGCGGCCATAGTCGAACGGCACGAACTCCTGCGCGAGGTTGGCGGTGTGCCCGGCGATGGCGGCCTCGAACGGCGAGCCATCGAAGTCGACCAGTTCGTATTTGCTGGCACGTTCGACCAGATCGCGCTTTTCCCAATAGGTGCGCAGATGGGTCGGATCGGCCTGCTCGAACAGCATCATCGGCAGGATCACGGGCTTGCCGTGGATGGTCACCACCGGCACCTCGACATCGCTGCCGGTAAGGAACGGCTCGACGATCGCGTCATGGCCTTCCTCGTGGATCGCGGCCACTGCGTCGCGCACGCCGGCCCAGTCGGCCGCATCGCGCACGCCCCAGCTCGCCGACGAGGCGTTGGGCTTGATCACCATGCGCTCGGCCATCGGGCAGAGCTTCTCGTCGACCGGGCCGCCCTTGCGATAGATCGCCCAGTCGGCCGTCGGCAACCCGCGCGCGCGCGCCACCAGCTTGGAGAGATGCTTGTCATCGGACAGGCCGCGCAGGATCGGGCTGCCGCCGAGATAGGGCAGGTTCCTGCGATTGCACAGCAAGGGCACCAGCATCTCGGAATTGACGAACCCGCCGCGGTTGAGCAGCGAGAAGACAAAGTCGACCTCAGGCGGATCGAACAGCATCGCGTACTGGTTGCCCACCTGCAGATTGTCGAATAGCCCTTCCAGGATGGTGCGCACCTCGTTGTGGTAGACCGCGTGGTTGCCGTCCTCGGGGTGCAGCGAGCCATCGCCCAGCGCATGCTTGGCGAGGAACAGGACCTTCAGCGTTTCGCGCGTCTTGGCATCGATGGTGAGCGGGGCAGGGTATTGGGTCACTGAAAAGGCACACTTTCGTTGTTCATCCGGGGGCCAGCAGCCCGGGCCGGGGTTCCTTCAGGCAGGGCGAATGACCCAAGACAACTTGCCATTGCGGCCAACACCCCTATAGGCGCGCCCATATCCGCTTCGGGGGCGCAGCGAAAGTACCGTTTGATGGAACACGAACCAAACAAGGCTGTAAGCCACCTTCTGACGCTGGGCGGAGACGAGCGTATCGTCCCGGCGCATGCTGATGGCACCAACAAATATCACTCCTCGCCGTTCCCGCGGCAGACGGTGACCTATGCGTCATCGACCGCGAACGACATTTCTGCGCCGGCGTTCGAGCACCTCACCGCATTCGTCGCGCACAACGGCATCACCCCGGACATGGCAGGCGCCGATTATGCGCGGCATCTCGATGCAGTGCGCGAGCGGCTCGCCAGGGCCTACAGCCTGCCATCGGGCACCGACATCGCCTTTTCCGCATCGGGCACCGACCTGGAATACATCGCGCTGCAGGCCTTTGCCGGGCGCGCGCGGGGCGGCATCCACAATGTGCTGCTGGGCGCGGACGAGGTCGGCAGCGGTTGCATCCTGAGCGCGCACGGCCAGTATTTCGCCGCACAGACGGCCCTGGGTGTACCGACGACCAAGGGCACGCCGGTGCCGGGGCTGGCGCCTGTGTCGCTCACCGAAATTTCGGTACGCAACGGCTTTGGTGATGCCTTCGACAGTGGCGTTATTGTCGCTGGCATGCGCAGCGAGATCGAGCGCGCGCTGGCGAACGATCAGTTCCCGCTGCTGCACGTGGTGCACGGGTCGAAGACGGGGCTTATCCTGCCGCATCTCGATGACATCGACGCGCTGATCGCGCGCTATGGGAACCGCATCGGCTTTGTCGTCGATGCGTGCCAGGCGCGGATCACCAGCGCGGCGATCGCGGCGTATCTGACGCGCGGCGCGGTGGTGCTGCTCACCGGATCCAAGTTCATGGGCGGGGCGCCGTTCTCGGGTTTCGCGCTGGTGCCGCAGTCGATCGCCGCGCGCATCGCGCCGCTGGGCGAGGGGATGGCGACGATCTTCCGCCGTGCAGAACTGCCAGCCCGCTGGGCGGGTGCCGATCAGCTCCCCGATGGCGGCAATGCCGGGCTCACGGTGCGTCTCGAGGCGGCGCTGTTCGAACTCGAGCGCTTCCAGGCGCTCGCGTTCAGCGATGTCGCCCGGATCATCGAACTGTTCCGCACCGCATCGCTGCAATTGGTTGAGCGCATCGGCGGGGCGCGGGTGCTGCCCTATCCGATTGGGGATCGCGAGCAGGCGGGCAGCCACCCGATCGAGATGCGCACGCTGACCACGATAGACCTCAGCGGCGAAAGCGGCGCGATCGATTTCGAAGGTGCCACCGCGATCCAGATGGCGATGATGGGGGCGTCGGTGCGGCTGGGTCAGCCGGTCAAATGCGCGCGGTTCCAGGGGCTGGACATGGCGGGCAAGGTCCGCGGGACGCTGCGCGTGGGGATTTCCATGCCGCAGATCGTGGCGCTGGCCGCGCTGCCCGCCGATGCTGCCGAACGCGCGTTGGCACAGGACATGGACGCGATCGCACAGGCGTTCGGCACGGCGCGCGTTGCGCTGGGCTGACGCCTTGCCCGGCCCGATGGGCTGAAATCATGAATTGAAATGCGATCATCGGCGGTCGTTCCCGGATATGTCCGGGAACGACCGCCAATCGATCATTTGTACCTCAGGCTCAGTTGCCGAAGGTGCGCTGCCACCAGCCGCGACGCGTCGGCTCGTTGCTGTCTGCGGCGGGCTGGCCAGCCGCAGGAGCCGCCTGCGCTACCGGCTGTGCGTCCGCATCATCCGCAGCCTTGGCCGCAGGCGCGGTGTCTGTCACCGCTTCGGACGGCGCTTCGGCCTTGGGCGCAGCCTTTTTGCGGGGTGCGCGCTTGGGCTTGGGCTTGGCTTCCGCTTCCGGTGCGGCTTCCGCGTCGGTCTCGGATGCTGCAGCAGCTTCGGGCTCTGCGGCAACCTCGGTCGCAGCTTCTGCTTCGGCTGCCGGCTTCTTGGCGCGAGACTTTCGCTTGGGCTTGGGCTTCTCGGCAGGCGCTTCAGCGGCGTCTTCGGTCTCGGGTGCAGCATCCGCGATCGCGACATCGGCATTGGCCGGTGACGCTTCGATCATGGGTGCAGCCTCGTCGGCCGATGCACCGCCGGCTTCGGCATCGCTCGATGCCTCGTCCGATGCATCGCCGCCCGTATCACCTTCGCCGCCCTTGCGGGCACGACCACCGCGACGACCGCGCCGCGCACGGCGGGGCTTGGCTTCGCCGCCATCGTCCGTGGCAGTGGTCGCCTCGTCTGTGCCGGTGTCTTCGCGCTGGTCGTCGGTTTCACCCGTTGCCTCGGCGCCGGCTTCGCTGGCGAAATCCGCCTCGTTGCCATTGTCGTATGAGGCTTCGGTCTGAACCGGCTGGCCGTTCTCGTCGAGAGCGGTGTAGCCATCGCGCTTGCCGCGCTTGCCGCGACGGCGGCGGCGCCGCTTGGAGCGACCGCCTTCGCCTTCCTCGGCCGTGCGCTGCGAAGGCGCGCGTTCGGTCCGCTCTTCGCCATCTGCGCGTTCGGGGCGGTCAGCACGTTCGGGACGGTCTGCCCGCTCGCCACGCTCGGAGCGATCACCGCGATCACCACGGTTGCCGCGATTTCCGCGATCACCCCGGCCGCGCCGCGGCGCTGCTTCTTCCTCTTCTTCGATCTCGTCGATATCGTCTTCGATTTCCTCGTCGTCATCGTCGTCGATGATCGGCTGGAAGGTCACGGTCTTTTCCGGACGCGGGCCGCTGGCGGTCACTTCCATCTTCGCGCCTTCATTCTCCCCATTGGGCAGAATTTCGATGCGCACGCCGAAGCGTTCCTCGATCTCGGCGAGATCGCGGCGCTTGTTGTTGAGCACGTAGATCGATGCTTCCTGGCTGGTGCGCAGCGTGATCAGGCTGCCATGGCCGCGCGCGGCCTCTTCTTCCAGCAGACGCAGCGCCGACAGGCCCGCCGACGATGCGGTCCGCACCAGGCCGGTGCCGTCGCAATGCGGGCAGGTGCGGGTCGATGCCTCGAGCACGCCGGTGCGCAGGCGCTGGCGGCTCATTTCCATCAGGCCGAAGCCCGAGATGCGCCCGACCTGGATGCGCGCACGGTCGCTCTTCAGCGCATCGCGCATGGCCTTCTCGACCTTGCGGACGTTGTTGCCATATTCCATGTCGATGAAATCGATGACGACAAGGCCAGCCATGTCGCGCAAGCGCAACTGACGGGCGATTTCGCGCGCGGCCTCGAGGTTGGTGCTGAGCGCGGTCTGCTCGATGCCGTGTTCCTTGGTGGAACGGCCCGAGTTGATGTCGATCGAAACGAGCGCTTCGGTCGGGTTGATCACCAGATAGCCGCCCGATTTGAGCTGGACGACCGGTTCGTACATCGCAGACAATTGGTCCTCGGCGCCGTAACGCTGGAACATCGGCACCGGGTCGGCATAGCTCTTCACCCGGCGCGCATGGCTGGGCATCAGCAGCTTCATGAAGTCCTTGGCGGCGCGGTACCCCGCTTCGCCTTCGACCAGCACTTCCTCGATATCGCGGTTGTAGATGTCGCGGATCGCGCGCTTGATCAGATCGCTGTCCGAGTGGATGATCTCGGGCGCCGACGCCTTCAGCGTCTTTTCGCGGATTTCGTCCCACAGGCGTGCGAGATAGTCGAAGTCGCGCTTGATCTCGGGCTTGGTGCGCGAAAGGCCGGCGGTGCGCACGATGCAGCCCATCGTGGTGGGCAGCTTCATCTCGGCGATGATTGTCTTCAGACGCTTGCGGTCCGACGCGTTGGAAATCTTGCGGCTGATGCCGCCGCCGTGCGCGCTGTTGGGCATGAGCACGCAATAGCGGCCTGCGAGCGAGAGATAGGTGGTGAGCGCGGCGCCCTTGTTGCCGCGTTCTTCCTTGACGACCTGCACCAGCATCACCTGGCGACGCTGGATGACGTCCTGGATCTTGTAGCGGCGACGCAGCGCCATGCGGTTGGTGCGCGCCTCGTCGCTGGCCTTGGCCTTGCCGCCACGGCCATCGCGACGCTTGCGGCGACCCGAATTGCGGCCGTTGCCGTTGCCTTCGCCATCGCTCTCGCGCGCGTCCTCGGCGTTTTCGCCTTCGGAGTCGGACTCGCCGTCGCCTTCGCCTTCGCTCTCGCCATCGCTGTCACCCGACAGGGTTTCGGCGACGATGGGCTCGTCATCGGCTTCGATCAGGCCGTCGTCGGACAGGCCGTCATTGTAATCGGTGTCCTCGCCATGACCCGCAGCGTCATCGGCTTCTTCCTCGGCAGCAAGCGCGTCGGCTTCTTCCTTGGCGTGACGGGCTTCTTCCGCGAGCAGGGCAATCTTGTCCTCGCGCGGAATCTGGTAGTAGTCGGGATGGATTTCCGAAAAGGCGAGGAAGCCGTGGCGGTTGCCGCCATAATCGACGAACGCTGCCTGCAGCGAAGGTTCGACCCGTGTTACCTTGGCAAGGTAGATATTGCCCTTGATCTGCTTGTGTTCGGCAGATTCGAAATCGAATTCCTCAATCCGGTTTCCCTTGAGCACCGCCACCCGGGTTTCTTCCTGGTGGCGCGCATCGATCAACATGCGCGTTGTCATTCAATATTCTCCGTGCGCGCGCACCGGGCGGAACCGGCCGGGTCGCTGCGCTTCTGTTTGTTAGGGCGCTGCCACCCCGGAGATCCGGGGCGTTGCGCAAACTGGTTGTTGCAAGAAGGATTGTGTCTGCTTCACAGGTTCGCAGGGCGTCAAGCGCACTGGCCGCAACACTTTTCCGCAGCCAACCGCCCGAAAGCGGGGTCGCGGAAAAGGCGGTATTCAAACCCATAAAGCGTCAACCTGATGATACGGCACCGGGGGCGAAATGCGTCCGCAATGCTGTCATTGAATGCGGGCATGGCGTGTTAAGCCAATGAGCCGCATAGCTTTGCTAGCATCGCTTTGTGAATACAGCAACAAAAAGCTCGTCAAGGCGGGGAGCCGGCTAATATTGCAACGCACAATCGCATGCGCGCCATGTGAACATCCAGCATCCCGCGCAATCATGCTGAAATTCCTGTTAACCAGATCGTTTCACAGGGTTTTTCCCGCTTAACCCTAATCCTGCCTTCATCAAGCACACAGGCAGGAATCCGGGGAACATGAAATTGCACTGGACCGGACAATCGCGCCGGGGGCATAAGAGGCGCATGCTGTGGCTCACCTCCATCTGCGCGTCGATGGCATGTGCCCTGCCCGCGCAGGCGGGCGAGGTGTCCGATGTAGAGGTGCGCGCCAACCAGGTCGTGCTCCACTTCAACGATGTCATCGAAAGCGCGAGCAGCTTCGTGCTGAGCGGGCCCGACCGCATCGCGATCGATGTGAAGGGCGCGACCGCAGGATCGCGCGCGCTCAACCAGACAGGGCTGTTCCGCACGGTGCGCATGGCACAGTATGACAACGACACCGCCCGGATCGTGCTGGATCTCGATCGGCCCGCAACGATCAGTTCGGGCACCTTCTCCGAAGATGGCCGCAGCCTCACGCTCTCGGTGGCAGAGGTGGGCTCGTCGCAATTGCGCGGCGTGCTTTCCGCCTCGCGCCAGTCGTTCGTGCCGCCCGCGCGGTTTCGCGCAGAGCCGCCGCCGCGCCGTTACAGCGTGCGCATCCCGTTGCCCAAGCCCGCCAAGGCGCCGCCGCTGCCCAGGATCGAAGGGCCCAACGACAAGTCCCGCCCGCTGGTGGTGATCGATGCGGGGCACGGCGGGCATGACCCCGGCGCGATCAGCCCGCACGATGGCACGCACGAAAGCAAGGTCACGCTGCAGATCGCCAAGGCCATCCGCGACGAACTGCTCAAGAGCGGGCGGGTGCGGGTGGCGCTGACCCGCGACAGCGACAGCTTCCTGGTGCTGCAGGAACGCTATGGCATCGCGCGGAGGCTGGGGGCGGACCTGTTCATCTCGGTGCATGCCGACGCCGCGGCCTCGCAGACCGCGCGCGGCGCGACGATCTATACGTTGTCCGAGGTTGCCTCCGATCGCGAGGCCGCCCGGCTTGCGGCGCGCGAGAATAAGGCGGATATCCTCAACGGGGTGAACCTGGCCGATGCACCGTCCGATGTCTCGTCGATCCTGATCGATCTGACCCAGCGCGAGACGATGAACCTGTCGGCAGACTTTGCCCGGCTGTTGCGGCGCGAGGGTGACGACAAGATGAACTTCCGCACCGATTCCCACCGCTTCGCCTCGCTGATGGTGCTCAAGGCCCCCGATGTCCCTTCGGTGCTGCTCGAGACAGGCTATGTCAGCAATGCCGACGATGTCGCTTTGCTCAATTCGTCGGGTTATCGCCGCCGGATCGCGGAGTCGGTCAGCCAGGCGATCACGGTGTTCTTCGCCCGCAAGCTGGCGTCGCGCTGAGGGCATTATCCCGCTTCCGTCATTCCCGCGAAGGCGGGAATCCCGCTTTTGCTCGCCGTGACGAAAGGACGAGGGACCCCCGCGTGCGCGGGGGTGACGATGAAAAGGAATGATTGGTGGGCAGCAGGCTGATCTGCAGCTCTGGCCCGACCCGTCTCGTGCCGTCCAATCCGCTCTGGCATTATTCAGGAATGATGTGCTAACCGCGCTGCCATGAGCGAGGGTGAGAACGGCGATATCGCCTATAGCGTGCGGCGCGGCGGAGACGGGGCCTTGGCCTCGATGCGCGATGCGTGGACCAAGCGCTGGGTGCGCTGGGCGGCCTATCTGCTGGCTGCCGCGCTGGTCGGCATCTTCCTGATCTGGGTGATCTTCGCGCGCGATCTGCCGTCTGCCGATACGCTGATCGATTACGAACCCGACCTGCCCACCATGGTGCGCGGTGTCGATGGCGAGATCATCAACAGCTATGCGCGCGAGCGCCGGGTGCAGTTGCAGTACAAGGATTATCCGCTGCCGCTGATCCGGGCCTTCCTGTCGGCAGAGGACAAGAACTTCTTCTCGCACAACGGTCTCGATTATCCGGGCCTTGCATCTGCGGTGTTCGATTATGTGACCAAGATCGGGTCGGGCCAGCGCGCGCGCGGCGGATCGACGATCACCCAGCAGGTTGCCAAGAACCTGCTGCTGGGCGACGAATATTCGATCACCCGCAAGATCAAGGAAGCGATCCTGGCCTATCGCATCGAGGATGTGCTGACCAAGCAGGAAATCCTCGAGCTCTACCTCAACGAGATCTATCTCGGCCGCAACGCCTATGGCGTACAGGCGGCGGCGCGCGCCTATTTCGGCAAGGACGTCGGCGAGCTCAAGCTGCACGAAGCCGCGTATCTCGCGATCCTGCCCAAGGCGCCGTCGAACTATCGGCCCGAAGTGCACATGGAACGCGCGCTGGAGCGGCGCAACTGGGCGCTGGGTGCGATGCAGTCCAATGGCTGGATCACGCAAGCGCAGATGGCTGCGGCGCAAGCCGAACCGCTGGGCACCATTGCGCGCACGGGTGACGGCTATGAGAAGATCGGCGGCTATTTCGTCGAGGAAGTCCGCCGCCAGCTGGTCGAGAAGTTCGGCGAGAAGGCCGAGGACGGCAAGAACAGCGTCTATGCCGGCGGGCTGTGGGTGCGCACCTCGCTCAACCCTGCGATGCAGAAGGCCACCACCGAGGCGCTGCGCGATGCGCTATTGCGCTATGACCGCGGCAGCGGCTGGAGCGGCCCGCTCAACACCATCGAGATGAGCGATCAATGGGCCTCCACGCTCGCCTCGACCTATATCGACATCGATTATGAAAACTGGCGCGTTGCGGTGGTGATCGACAAGTCCGCAAGTGCCGCCGAAATCGGCTTTGCCAATGGCGACAAGGGCGTGCTGCCGCGCTCGACCGCGACCATGCCGCGCAAGCGTGTTGGCGGCACCGCGTTCGATTCGATGAAGCCGGGCGATATCATCGCCGTGGCGCCGATGGCGGGCGACACCTACGCACTGCGCAATGTGCCCGAAATCTCGGGCGGAATGGTCGTGCAGAACCCGCGCTCGGGCCGGGTCTATGCGATGCAGGGCGGCTTCGATTCGCAAATCAGCCCGTTCAACCGCGCGACCCAGGCCGATCGCCAGCCGGGCTCGACGATCAAGCCGTTCGTCTATGCGACCGCGCTCGACAACGGCATGACGCCCGCGACCCAGATCGTCGACGGCACCTTCTGCGTCTATCAGTCGGCCAGCCTCGGCAACAAATGCTTCCGCAACTTCGGCGGATCGGCGGGCGCGGGCGCGCAGACGATGCGCTGGGGCCTCGAACAGTCGCGCAACCTGATGACGGTGCGCGCCGCCAATGATGCGGGCATGACCAATGTGGTGAAAACCATCAAGGCGGTCGGCATCGGCGACTACAAGCCCTATCTCTCGATCGCGCTGGGTGCGGGCGACACCACGGTGATGAAGATCACCAACGCCTATTCGATGCTGGTCAACCACGGTCGCGAGCTCAAGCCCACGATGATCGACTATGTGCAGGACCGCCGCGGCAAGGTTATCTTCCGCTCCGATCCGCGCACCTGCGAGGGCTGCAACATGGCCAAATGGGATGGCAAGCCGATGCCGCGCTATACCCCGCGCGGACGCCAGATCATCGACCCGATCACCTCCTATCAGGTGGTGCACATGCTCGAGGGCGTGATTACGCGCGGCACCGCGACCAACCTTGCCGACCTCAAGCGCCCGATGTTCGGCAAGACCGGAACCTCGAGCGGACCCACCAACGTGTGGTTCGTAGGTGGCACCCCCGATATGGTGGCGGGCATCTATCTGGGCTTCGACAAGCCGCGCAGCATGGGCGGCTATGCCCAGGGCGGCAGGCTGGCCGCGCCGGTGTTCAAGCAGTTCGCCAAACAGGTTCTGCCCGACATGCCGGTAACCGAATTCCGCGCGCCTGCGGGCACGCGCATGGTCCGTATCGATCGCCGGTCGGGCCGCAGGGTCTATGGCGCCTGGCCGGGCGACGAGGCCAAGGCGGCGGTGATCTGGGAAGCGTTCAAGCCCGAGACCGAGCCACGCCGCACCATCCGGCAGGAGGAAATGGCAGCGGTCAAGGCGGTGCAGAAGCGCGCCGGTCCGGCAGCACGCCCGCGCAGCGACAGCGAATTCCTGCAGCAGCAGGGCGGAATTTACTGATTTCGCGGTCACTCTACCAAAAGCATTGAAAATCGGCCGGGTGCCGCGTACGCCAACGCGGACATGCTCAGCCAGAAAGTCCGATACACCATCCGTGCGCTTCAGCACCTTGCCGACCATTACGGCGAAGGGCTGGTGCATCTGGAGGACATCGCGCAGGCGCAGAACATCCCGCCCAAGTTCCTGACCGTGATCCTTTCGGAAATGGCGCGCGCCGGGCTGGTGCATTCGCAGCGCGGCAAGGATGGCGGCTACACCCTGGGGCTCGCGCCGGTCGACATCCGCTATGGCGACATCGTGCGGATCACCAGCGGATCGCTCGCTTTGGTGCCCTGCGCCAGCCGCTATGCCTATGAAAAGTGCAAGAATTGCCTGGCGGAGGATGAATGCCGCTTGCGTGCGCTGATGCTCAAGGTGCGCGATGAAACCGCTGTGATCCTGGACCAGATCACGCTGGCCGACCCGATCCCGCCGGTGGCGGCGTTGGATCCGGCGATCGCCGACTGACCGTCAGGCGGCGAACACCACGCGCCAGGCTGCGCCTGCGCCCGCCCCGGTGACCGGCTTGAGTTCTCCGCCAAGCTGCGCCGCGAGCGACTGCACGATGCGCGTGCCGAGCCCCTTGCTGTCGGCCAGATCGACTCCTTTGGGCAGGCCCCTGCCATTGTCGCTGACCGTCAGCGCGAGCCGTGCAGGGTCTAGCTGCTCCAGCTTCAGCGTGATCGTGCCGCCATTGTCGGCGAAGGCGTGCTTGAGGCTGTTGGTCACCAGTTCGGTCACCAGCAGCGACAGCGTGGTCAGCCGCGCTATATCCAGCCGGATCGTGGGCATGTCGACCATGCACACGATGTTCTTGGCCCCGGTCGCCTGTAGCAGGTCAGAGCAGATTTCCTGAAAATACTGCGCCACCGGTAGGTCGACCGATGCAGGATCATAAAGCCGCCGGTGGATGCGCGACATCGTCTCGATCCGGCTTTGCGCTTCGTCGAGCGCGCTGCTGGCGGTCGACGGGTCGGCGGTGACCTTGCGCTTTTGCAGATGCAGCAGCGCCGCGACGAAGGTCATGTTGTTGGCGACGCGATGTTGCAGTTCCTGGAACATCGTGCGCTGCTGGTCATACAGCGCCTGCGTCACCTGCTTTTCCCCGCGCAGATCGTCTGCCGCGCTGTGCATCAGATGGATGAGCGTGATGTCGACCGCGACGATGAAGATGTAGAAGCCCAGCGCGATCGCACTCGCGCCATCAAGGCCGAAGCTGTTGAGCGGCGGAATGAAGAAATACCATGCCGCAAGCCCCGAGAGCGTCGCGCACAAAAGTCCCGGCCGCAGCCCCGCCAGAAAGGCCGTGACGATGACCGCGGGGAAGAAGGTGAGAAAAGGAAAGCCCGGCGGCAGGGTATCGCGCAGATAGATGCGCAACAGCAGGGCGGCGGCGAAGGTGACGATCGCCAGACCGTAACCCATGCCGGCATCGCGCCTGAAGATGGCCCCTGCGCTGACAAATCTGTTCATGCCTGTAAGGATCCGCGAGCACCGGGGCTGGGTCGTCCGCCCGGATGATTGTTCCGCTTTCTAGGGGGCGGGCAAAGTCGGGGCAAGCGCCGTTTTGGTTCGTGCGCCGAACCGTTGCCACCGGATTGCACTCTTGGGCCAGCCCGATCGGGCCGTCGCCAGTTAACCCGGCTTTTACCTTGGGCAAGGCATAGTCAAGACACTGAAATCTAAAGTGCCCGGGGGATGGTTCATTCTTGATCGTCTGACAATGTTCATCCGCGCCGCATGGCAGCGGGCAAGGGCTGCGACCGATGGTGGCAACCTTGCGCCGGATATCCGCGATGAACTTGCCCTGCTGCAATATACCCGGCTCGGATCGATCGTCCCGATACTGTATTTTTCGATCGCGCTTGTCGCGGTTGTGGCCGGAGCCGCCTCGGGCGGCGGGTTCGACATCATGTACCATCTGCTGCTGCCGGGCGGGTTCATCGTGCTGGGCTGCTGTCGCTGCCTGGTGTGGTACCGCCGCCGCGGCGTGCCGGTCGCCATCGACAAGGTTCGCCGCTACCTCAAATCCACCACCTGGATCGCGCTGGGTATGGGCCTGGTGGGCGGGCTGTGGACGGTCGATGCCTATTTCGACACGCCGGAGACGCGGCGGGTGCTGGCGCCGGTGTTCATCTTCATGATCACCTTTGCCGGGGCGGTGTGCCTGACCAGCATGCCCAGGGTCGCGATGGGGGTGGTGATCGTGGCGTTGACGCCGATGCTCACGATCATGGTCCAGTCGCCCGATATCGGCGTGCAGGCGATGGGGGTCTGCTTCGTCATCGTCTCGGCGCTGACGCTGATGCTGATCGTCAACAGCTTCAACGAGATCGTCAGCGGCCTGCTCCTGCGCCACGAGCTCAAGATGCTGTCGGAAACCGATCCGCTGACCGGGCTTGCCAACCGCCGGGCGTTCCGCGCGCAGTTCGCCTCCGCGCCTGCAGCGCCCGAAGGTGCCAGGCGCGTGACGCTGGTGATGATCGATCTGGATGGCTTCAAACAGGCCAATGACGCGTTCGGCCATGCCGCCGGCGATGCGATCCTGGTCCAGGCGGGCGAGCGCCTGCGCAACCTTTGCCAGGACGCCAGCTGCGTCGCCCGGCTGGGCGGCGACGAATTTGCGCTGCTGATCGAAACGGCAAGCGACAGCGACGCGCTCAAGCGTGCGGTGCAGACCGTGCTGTCGCTGCCGTATCAGTATCGCAATCAGCAGATCGTCATCACCGCCAGTGTCGGCACCGCGCATGGCCCCAAGGACAGCGCAGGTCTCGAGGCGCTGATGCGCGATGCGGACAGCGAATTGTATCGCGCCAAGCAATGGGCGTCCATCCGGCGTCAGGTCGGCGCAGGTACGGGTGCCAGTGCCAGTGCCAGTGTCAGTGTCAATGCGGGGGCCAAGTCCGGCGGGGGATCAGCCCGCGCAATCAGGTCCGCACCGGCAGCCCGGCGCGGGATCTGACGCGCCTCTGCCCGCTGCCGCCGGGCGCCAGGATCAGCGCTTCGAGGCTGCGGCAAACCGGCGCGAAACTTCGCCCCAGTTGACCACCTGCCACCAGCCGTCGAGATAGTCTGCGCGACGGTTCTGGTACTTCAGATAATAGGCATGCTCCCACATGTCGTTGCCCAGGATCGGCAGGCCCTTGTCCTCGGCGACATCCATCAGCGGATTGTCCTGATTGGGGGTGGAGGTGATCGCCAGCTTACCGTCCGGCTTGACGATCAGCCACACCCAGCCCGATCCGAACCGCGCGGTGCCCGCCGCCTTGAACGCCGCCTTGAACTGGTCCATCGATCCGAACTGCGCGGTGATCGCCTTGGTGAGCGCGGGCGAGGCGGTTCCCGCCTGCGCAGGCGGCGCCATGGTCTTCCAGAAGAAGCCGTGGTTCCAGTGCCCGCCGGCATTGTTGCGCACGGCGGCGGGCAATGTCGCGGCCTTGGCGACCAGCTGCTCGAGCGTCATGCCTTTCAGCGCGGCATCTGTCGCCACCGCCTTGTTGAGATTGTCGACATAGGCCTGGTGATGCTTGCCATGGTGGATGGTCATGGTCTGCGCATCGATCGCCGGTTCCAGCGCATCCGGGGCATAGGGCAAAGCGGGCAGCGTGAAGGCTGCGGGCGCGGGCGCAGGCGCGGCGGCAGGGGCCGTTGCAGGAGCTGTCTGGGCGACCAGCGGTGCCGCCATGCCCAGGGCAAGAGCGGACAGAAGGGGGTGGATCATGCGCATCGGGCGAACTCCTTGAGGTGGCGATCTTGCAGTCAGGCGCGGACGATATCCCGCCCGGCCAGCGGAGCAAAGGCTTTCATCGGCCCTGCAGGATCAGATGTCCGGCTCGACCTGCCCCAGCAGGCCGACAAGCGCGGTCGCATGGTGCGCCGCGGTCTGGTTCAGCGCCTGCTCTAGCGCGCGATAGGCGGCAAGCACCTGCTGACCGCGCGGGGTAAGCCGCGATCCGCCGCCGGTCCTGCCGCCCTTTTCGGTGAGCACGACGGGCTCTCCCCAACAGCGGTTGAGCGTGTCGATCATATCGCGGGTACGCCGATAGCTGATCCCCATGCTGCGTCCGGCAGCGGCGATCGATCCCTCGCGCTGCACCGCGTCGAGCAGGGCCGCCTTGCCCGGTCCGATCGCGATTGCGCCATCGAGATAGACCTGTGCCTTGATCTTGAGCGGGGAGGGGGACGGACTGGTCATTGTCCTCCGCATTAGCATCGCTGTGCGCGCAATTCCAATGCTGCCGCCGCACTCACGGCTTGCCAGCCAGCGATGTATGCCGCAAAGCATATCGCCTGATGCGAGGTGCGACGATGCGGGTCCTGATCGGCCGAATGTGGATGACGGTGCTGGCCGGTGTGGCGTTGTCCTGCGCGGCGCTGACGGCGTGCGACAGGCCCGCGCCGCCGCCGCGTATTGCCGCCGCCGCCGATCTGCGGCTGGCGCTGACCGAGATCGCGGCGGCCTTCGAGCGCGACACCGGGCGCAAGGTCGATCTGCTGTTCGGATCGTCGGGCAACTTCTACCGCCAGCTTCAGCAGGGCGCGCCCTTTGCCATGTTTCTCTCGGCAGACGAGGAGTATGTGCTCGATCTCGCCAAGGCGGGCAGGACCACCGATCAGGGACGGCTCTATGCAGTCGGGCGGCTCGCGCTGATCGCCCCCAAGGCCTCGCCGCTGAAGGTGGACGAAGGCCTGGAAGGACTGCGCAAGGCGCTGGCCCGGGGCGACATCCGCCGCTTCGCCATCGCCAATCCGGACCACGCGCCCTATGGCCGACGTGCGCGCGAGGCACTGGAGCAGGCGGGGCTGTGGCAACCGCTCGAACCGCATCTGGTCCTGGGTGAAAATGTCTCGCAGGCGCTGCAGTTCGCGATCGATGGCGGGGCGCAGGGGGGGATCATCGCCTGGTCGCTGGTGCAGGATCCGGCGCTCGGCGCGCGCGCGGACTTTGCCCTGATCCCGGCGGAGCTGCACGCGCCATTGCGCCAGCGCATGGTGCTGATGCGCTCGGCGGACGAGACCGCGCGGCGCTTCTACGCTTATATCGACCAGCCGCCTGCGCGCGCGATCCTCGATCGTCACGGATTTGCGCTGCCGAGCGCAGCCAACTGACCGCGCATGGACTGGCAGGCGCTCAACCTTTCGCTGGCCTTGGGGGGCATGACAGTGCTGATCCTGATGCCGATCGCGCTGCTGCTGGGGCGCTGGCTGGCGTTCGCCCGGTTTCGGGGCAGGGCGGTGATCGAGGCGCTGGTGACGCTGCCGCTGGTGCTGCCGCCCACGGTGATCGGCTTTTACCTGCTCTCCGGCATGGGGCCGTCTTCGCCCATCGGCCGCGCCTGGCAGGCGCTGTTCGGAGACGGGCTGGTGTTTACCTTCGAGGCGGTGCTGATCGCCTCGGTGATCGTCAACTTGCCATTTGCGGTGCAACCGGCGCAGCGCGCGTTCGAGGCCATCGGCCAGGACCTGCGCCATGCGGCGGCGACCTGCGGCCATTCCAGCTGGCGCTGCCTGTGGCGGATCGAGCTGCCGCTTGCCTGGCCGGGGCTGCTCACCGGTGCGGTGCTGAGCTTTGCGCACACGCTCGGCGAGTTCGGCGTGGTGTTGATGGTCGGCGGGTCGATCCCCGGCGAAACGCGCACGCTGGCGCTCTCGATCTATGACCGGGTGCAGGGGTTCGACATGCAGGGCGCCAACAGTATGGCGCTGGTGCTGATGGCGATCTCGCTGGCCACGGTGAGCATGACTTTCGTGCTGTCGCAGCGGGGGTGCCGACATGGCTGAAGCGCTCGCCATCGCCCTGCGCCAAGACGCCCCCATTCCGCTCGATTTCCGGCTCGAGGTCGCGCGCGGCGAGACGGTCGCGCTGGTCGGGCCGTCGGGCGCGGGCAAGACCACCGTGCTGCGCTGCATCGCCGGGCTGCATCGCGCCACCGAGGCCAAAGTGGTGTGCAACGGCCAGGTCTGGGCCGATACCGCCGCCGGGATCGATCTTGCCGCGCGCGATCGCCGCGTCGGGTTCGTGTTTCAGTCCTATGCGCTCTTCCCGCACATGACTGCCCGGCAGAACGTGATGGAGGCGATGCTCGACATCGGCGCCCAGAAGCGCGAAGCCGAGGCGCAGCGGCTGCTTGCCCAGATGCAGCTCGAAGGGCTTGAGGATCGGCGCCCCGCGCAGCTTTCGGGCGGGCAGCAGCAGCGCGTGGCGCTGGCGCGCGCGCTCGCTCGCAAGCCCGACATCCTGCTGCTCGACGAGCCGTTCTCCGCCGTGGATCACCCCACCCGGCGTCAGCTGCACCGCTCGATCGAGGCGGTGCGCGCGCTGTCTGATCTTCCGATCGTCATGGTGACGCACGATATCGAGGATGCCGCGCGCATCGCCGACCGGCTGTGTCTGGTGATCGACGGGCGCATGGTCGAGGCGCTCGATCGTCCATCGTTCAGATCGAATCCGGACACCCAGCTAGCGCGTTGGATGGCGCAATAAGGGTCAAAGGCTGCATTGCCACGCGTTGCCGGTGTCGTTTTCTGACCAGTTTTCCTTGTTTGTCGCGGCTGCCTGCGGCTAGGACAAAGCGAACAGCGATATCGCCCACCCCCAGGCTTTATCCCCCCTAAGGAGCATTTCGGCCCGGCAATGGCAGTCCCGTTGACGCTTTACACGCTTGTTATCCTGCCGTTTCTCGCCGCCCTGCTGATCGCGATCGGCAGCGGGGCGGGGCGAGCGGTGCACAGCGGGTTGGCGGCAGCGGGCAGCGCGCTGGGGCTGGCGCTGGTGCTGGGGCTTGCCGGACGGGTGATCGGCGGCGAGGTTCCCGCGGTGTCGACGCCCTGGGTCCCGGCCATCGGGCTGGATGTCTCGCTGATGCTCGATCCGCTGGGGCTGATGTTCGCCGGGCTGATCCTGGGGATCGGCCTGCTGGTGGTGATCTTCGGTCATTTCTATCTCGCCAGCGGCGAGGCGACGGGGCGCTTCTTTGCCAGCCTGATGCTGTTCCAGGGCGCGATGCTGGGCATCGTGCTGTCGGGCAACGTGCTGCTGCTGCTGGTATTCTGGGAGCTGACCAGCCTGTCGTCCTTCCTGCTGATCGGCTTCTGGCGCGACAAGGCAGAGGCGCGCCAGGGCGCGCGCATGGCGCTGGCGGTCACAGGCGGCGGCGGGCTGGTGCTGATTGCGGGCATGGTGCTGCTTGGCACCATCGCCGGATCGTTCGACCTGATGACGATCCTGCAGCGCGGCTACATCATCCAGGCCTCGCCGCTCTATCCGGTGATGCTGATGCTGATCCTGATCGGCTGCTTCACCAAGTCGGCGCAGTTCCCGTTCCATTTCTGGCTGCCGCACGCGATGGCAGCGCCCACCCCGGTCAGCGCTTATCTGCATTCGGCAACGATGGTGAAGGCAGGCGTGTTCCTGCTCGCTCGGCTGTGGCCGGTGCTGGCGGGGACCGATCTGTACACCGTCATCGTCACCAGCGTCGGGCTCATCACCATGCTGCTGGGTGCCTGGGTGGCGCTGTTCAAGCACGATCTCAAAGGCATCCTGGCCTATTCGACGATCAGCCAGCTCGGCCTGCTGGTGATGCTGTTGGGCTTTTCGCTCGAAATGGCGGCGGTTGCCGCGGTGCTCCACATTCTCAACCACGCTGCGTTCAAGGCGGCGCTGTTCATGTCGGCGGGGATCGTCGACCATGAAACGGGAACGCGCGATATCCGGCGGCTGGGGGGGCTTGCCAAGGTGATGCCGATCACGGCGATCGTGGCGACGCTCGCCGCCGCTGCGATGGCGGGGCTGCCGCCGTTGGGCGGATTCATCTCCAAGGAGATGATGCTCGACGAGACGCTGCACATCGCCCTGTTCGGACTGCCCTGGCTGGTGCCGGTGGTGGCGACGATCGCCGCGATGCTGTCAGTCGCCTATTCGCTGCGGCTGGCGGTGCACCTGTTCTTCGGCGCGCCGCGCGATGCCGAACCGCATGCCCGCGCGCATGATCCGGGCGTCGGCATGTGGGCCTCGCCCGCCTTCCTCGTGGTTCTGGCGGTGCTGCTCGGGCTGGTGCCGATGGCGCTGGCAGGGCCGCTGGTCGCATCGGTCGCCGGCGCGGTGATCGGCGATGCCGCTCCGCCGCTGGGGCTGGCATTGTGGCACGGTGTCAACCTGGCGCTGGCGATGAGCATGGCCGCCGTTGCCATCGGTGCGCTGCTGCTGTGGCGGCATGCCGGGTTGCTGCGCGCGTATGAATCGGTCCGCCATCTCGATGCCAAGGCCATGTTCGACCGGGCGATGGCCTTTGCCGATGCGCAGGTGCGCACGCTGATCGTCGCGACGCATACCCCATCGCTGCAGCGGATGCTGCTGATGACCTTTGCCGTGGTGGTGGCCAGCGTGATCGAGGGCGCTGTGGCCGGCGGCGGCAGCCTGACCGGAATGCGCCCCGGCCAGTCGGCATCGGTGGTGGCGATCATCGCCTGGGCGCTGCTGATCGCGGCGACCATCGCGGTGCTGCGGGCACAGCGCCAGCGTTTCGTGGTGCTGATCTACATCAGCGTCATCGGCCTCGTGATCACGCTCGCCTTCGTGCATTTCTCCGCGCCAGATCTGGCGCTCACCCAGATTTCGGTCGAGGTGGTGACGATCCTGCTGCTGTTGCTGGCGCTCAACCTGCTGCCCAAGACACCGCCGCTGCTCTCCAGCCAGCCGCGCCGGATCCGCGATGCCGTGCTCGCGATCGGCGGCGGTCTGGGGGTGGGCGGCGCAGCCTGGGCGATGCTGACCCGCAACCCCAATGACCCGATCTCGAGCTATCACCTCGCCAACAGCTACAAGGGCGGCGGCGGCACCAATGTCGTCAACGTCACCCTGGTCGATTTCCGCGCGTTCGACACGCTGGGCGAGATCATCGTGCTGGGGATTGCAGGGCTGGCGATCTATGCGCTGCTCGATACCACCGCGCGCGGCGCGGCGGCCGCGCGGCTGCGCTCTTGGCAGGAGGATATGCCGCATTCGCCCGAGCGCCATCCGCTGATGTTCGTGATGGCAACCCGCATCCTGCTGCCGCTTGTGCTGGCGGTGGGCATCTACATCTTCCTGCGCGGACACAACCAGCCCGGGGGCGGGTTCATCGCCGCTTTGGTGGTGGCGATCGCGTTCCTGCTGCAATATCTCGCCTCGGGCTTTGACTGGACCGATGCGCGGCGCAAGGTCGGCGAACACATGCTGATCGCCACCGGCGTGCTGGTGGCGATGGCGACGGGGCTGGGCTCGCTTGTGTTCGGCGCCAATTTTCTCACCAGCGCATTCGGCTATTTCCATATCCCGCTGGTCGGCGAGGTCGAGCTCGCCACCGCGCTGCTGTTTGATATCGGCGTTTTCGCGGTGGTCTTCGGCGCGGTGATGCAGGCGCTGGCGCAGCTCAGCCAGATTTCTCAGCGCGCTGCCCGCGCGCACGCCGCGCAGGTCGAAGCGCAGCGGCATGATGACGCGCCATGACGCTCGAATTTCTCGTGGCGAGCGCCATTGGCGTGCTGGTGGCAGGCGGCATCTACATGGCGCTGCGCGGGCGCACGTTTCAGGTGGTGCTCGGGCTGACGCTGTTTTCCTATGCGGTGAATCTGTTCCTGTTCGCCTCGGGCCGGTTGACGCTCAACGCTCCGCCGATCCTGTCCGAGACGGCCACCTCTTATACCGATCCGCTGCCCCAGGCGCTGGTGCTCACCGCGATCGTCATCACCTTCGGCATGACCGCCTTTGCGGTGGTGCTGGCGCTGCGCAGCTTTCTTGAAACCGGCAGCGATCAGGTCGATGGCGATGATGCGCCGAGCACGCCCGCTGACGCCGCCAGCGGCGAAACCACGCCGGGACCGCGCGCATGAGCCTGATCCAGCATCTGGCGATCGCGCCCGTCGTCATCCCGGCTCTTGCCGCGCCCTTTGCGGTGATGGTGATGCGCCGCAAGCGAACGCTGGGCACGGCGATCTCGCTGCTGTCCTGCGCGGCGATGCTGATCGCGGCGCTGGCATTGCTGGTCCAGGCTGGGGATGGCACCATCCGAACCTATGCGCTGGGCAACTGGCCTGCGCCCTTCGGCATCGTGCTGGTGGTCGACCGGCTGTCGGCGATCATGCTGACGCTGGCCGCGACGGTCTCGCTGATCGCATTGGTGCATGCCGTGCTGACCGGAGCGGACCGCAAGGGCTGGCATTTCCATCCGCTGTTCCAGTTCCAGATGCTGGGCCTCAACGGCGCCTTCCTCACCGGCGACCTGTTCAACCTGTTCGTGTTCTTCGAGGTGCTGCTGATCGCATCCTATGGCCTGATGCTGCACGGCCAGGGGCCGGCCCGGCTGAAGGCTGGCGTGCAATATGTCGTGGTCAACATCGTGGGATCGTCGCTGTTCCTGATCGCGCTGGGGCTGCTCTATGCGCTCACCGGCACGCTCAACATGGCAGACATGGGGCTCAGGGTTGCAGCCTTTGGGCCCGATGATCAGGGGCTGCTGCGGATAGCCGCGCTGCTGCTGGTCAGCGTCTTCGCGCTCAAGGCGGCCATCGCGCCGCTGCACCTGTGGCTGCCGCGCACCTATGCGGTCACCACGCCTGCGGTCGCAGCGCTGTTTGCGATCATGACCAAGGTCGGGGTCTATTCGATCATCCGGGTGGTGCCGCAGATCTTCGGCGATGGTGCCGGCGCTGCCGCCTGGGCGCCCGCGCCCTATCTGCTGCCCGCTGCCGCGATCACCGCGATCGTGGGCTTTGCCGGAGTATTCGTTGCCCGCAGCCTCTCCGAGCAGGCCGCCTATGCGGTGATCGGATCGACCGGGACGCTGCTGATCGCGGTGGCCGGATGGCAGGCCGACACGCTGACCGCGGCGATCTATTATCTGGTGCATTCCACGCTGGCAGGCGCAGCCTTGTTCCTAGTCGCAGATGTCGTCGCGCGTCGCCGGGCGAGCTTTGCCGATACCGCGAGCGCTGGCCCTGCGTTCTGTCAGCAGCAGACGGTCGGTCTGATGTTCATGGCCGCCGCGATCGCCGCGACCGGGTTGCCGCCGCTGTCGGGCTTTATCGGCAAGCTGCTGATCCTCGAATCGATCGTCGATACGCCGGGCTGGCAGGGTGTCTGGGGCTGGGCCTGGGGCGTGATCCTGGCGACCACATTGATCGGCGTCATCGGCTTTGCGCGCACCGGCAGCGCGATCTTCTGGAAGGATATCCCCCCCACCGATGGCGCCGAGCCCGCGGTCGTTTCCAGCGCGGACATGGTCGCGCCCGTCATCACACTCGCGCTGCTCGCCGCCTGGTCGATCGGCGCGGGGGCGGGCACCGCCTATGGCGCCGCCGCTGCGGGCCAGATCCTCGATAGCGCATCGGCGGTCCGCGCCGTTCTGGGGGAGCCGTGACATGCGCCGCCTGATCCCGCATCCCGGCCTGTCGGTCCTGCTGGTCATCGTCTGGCTGCTGATGGCCAACACCCTGACCGTGGGGGGACTGCTGCTCGGCATCGTCATCGGCATTCTGCTGCCCATCTTCACCGCGCCCTTCTGGCCGGGGCGGCCCGATGTCAGGTATCGCGCCGGGCTTGCCTATATCGCACTGGTTTTGTGGGACATCGTCGTTGCCAATTTCGAGATTGCCGCGATCATCCTGTTCCGCCGCAACCGCGATCTGCGCCCCGCCTGGCTCTCCATCCCGCTCGATCTGCACACGCCCGAGGCGATCACCGTGCTCGCCGGAACGATCAGCCTGACCCCCGGCACCGTGTCTTCGGACGTGTCGGCGTGCGGCAAGTATCTGCTGGTGCATGCGCTCGACGCGGCCGATCCCGATGCGGAAATCGCGCGGATCAAGCTGCGGTACGAAGCGCGCTTGAAGAGGGTCTTCAGATGATCGCCTATGCCGTGCTCTTTGCGTTTGTCTGCCTGTCGCTGGCGCTGGCGCTCAACCTGTGGCGCCTGCTCAAGGGCCCATCGGTGGGCGACCGGATCGTCGCGCTGGATACCATGGTGATCAACGCGATCGGCCTCATCATCGTGATCGGCATCGCGACGGTGAACGACATTTTCTACGAGGCCGCGCTGCTGCTTGCGATGGTCGGGTTCATCGGAACGGTCGCCTATTGCAAGTTCCTGCTGCGCGGAGACATCGTCGAATGAGCGGGGCAGGTCTTTTTGTCGATATCGCGATCAGCGCGCTGCTGGTGCTGGGGGCAAGCTTCGCGCTGATCGGCAGCTGGGGCATGGTGCGGCTGCCGACGCTGATGGAGCGGCTGCACGGACCGACCAAGGCGACGACGCTGGGCCTCGGCGGCATTCTGGTCGGCTCGATGCTGTTCTTCACCTTCGATCAGGGTGGCTGGACGATGCACGAGCTGCTGATCTCGCTGTTCCTGTTCATCACCGCGCCGATCTCCGCCAACATGATCGCCAAGGTGCACCTGCACCAGCTGCGCTGCGGGTCGAAGGACGATGTCGCGGGCCCGGCAGGCGATCCGCCGGTGCCGTCGGAAACCGCCAACTGGGCGACTTATGAGGCACCGCACCGCGATTCGGTCGCGGCTACATCCGAAAACTAGGTGGCGTTCGGTCGCCGCGAACGAGAAAGGTCTGCCGCATGAGGCCAGAGCGTGATCCTGTCGGCCCCGGCCAGCGCAGCGTCTGGGACTTCCCCCGCCCCGCGATCGCCGAGCCGTGCGATGCGCATGTCCGCATCGAGCATCGCGGGATCCTGATCGCCGAGACGCGCAGCAGCATCTGCACGTTCGAGACGAGCCATCCGCCCAGCTATTACATCCCGCCCGAGGCGATCACGCCGGGCGTTCTGCGCCGCGCGGCGGGAAGCTCGTTCTGCGAATGGAAGGGCGCTGCGGTCTATTGGGACGTGGTGGCAGGCGGCGTCGTGCTGCCACGGGTCGGCTGGAGCTATCCGAGCCCCAGCGCCAGCTTTGCCATGCTGCGCGATCATATCGCCTTTTATGCCGCGCCGTTCGACCGCTGCACTGTGAACGGGGAGACGGTGGTGCCCCAGCCAGGCGCGTTCTACGGCGGCTGGATCACCTCGGCCTATGCGGGTCCCTTCAAGGGCGGCCCCGGCAGCATGGGATGGTAGGCGCCGGGCGATGATCGCATTCGGGCCGATGAGCATCACGCTGCTGATCTGCGCCGCGCAGGGTCTGTTGCTCGCCGGGTTGCTGCTGCGCGCGCGGCAGAACCGCGCGGCCAATCGCTGGCTTGCGCTGCTGATCATCGCGGTGGCGGCGCTGATGACGCCGTACATCATCGGCTATGCCGGCTTTTTCGAAAAATGGCCGTGGCTGAGCTTTGCGCCGCTGTCGTATACGGTGGCCTTCGGGCCGCTGATCTATCTCTACACCGCCACGCTGGTGGGCGCGGCGCCGGTGCGGATCTGGCCGCATTTCGTCCCGGTTGCCGCGCAGTTCCTTGCCTATGCCGTGGTGTTCCCGTTGCCGCTGGCTACCAAGAACTGGTGGAACGGCGTTGCCCACGAGCCTTTCATCGACCCGCTGCTCGATATCGCCGCGCTGGTGAGCATCGCCGCCTACAGCATCGCGGCGTACCGGCAGTACCGTGCCTACCGGATGTGGCTAGACGACAACCGCACCGACGGGGTGGATTTCGATCCCGGCTGGATCCGCAACTTCCTTGCGGCGCTGGCGCTGATCACGCTGATCTGGGCGGGATTCCTGCTCGCCAAATGGCTGGACCCCGCGCGCGACTATTTCGATCAGTTTCCGCTCTATGTCGCGTTCTCGGCGCTGGTGCTCTATCTGGGCATCGGCGGATGGCGCAACGCCGACACGGCATTTCCGCAGGCAACCCCTGCCGCGCCGCCCGAGCCTTTGGAGAGCGCCGCGCCGGGGCGCGACTGGGCTGCGCAGGGCAGGCTGTGGCTGGGGCGGATCGAGGCCGAGCATTTGTGGCGCGACCCGGGGCTGACGCTTGCGGGGCTGGCGCGGATCCTTGGCACAAACACCACCTATCTTTCGCGCGGCCTTGGAGCGGCGGCGGGGGAGAACTTCAACGCGATCATCAACCGTCACCGGGTGATCGAGATCCAGCGGGTGCTCGCCTGCGGCGATGATCCGCGCGATCTGCTGACGCTGGCATTTGATGCCGGGTTCAACTCCAAGGCCAGTTTCAACCGCGCGTTCCTGGACATGGCGGGGATGAGCCCCAGCCAGTGGCGGCTCAAATCACAAATACCGCAGGAAATCTGAGTATTGAGGCGCGCCAGGTCGGCGTTCCGGTCAGGACAGGCTGCGTAACCGACCCTTGGAGTGTTCCTGATGCGAAGCCTGACCCTAGCCGCCGCCGCCGTCCTGATGAGCGTACCCGTTGCCCTTGCTGCCGCCCCCGCCGAGCCCTCTGCCGCCGCCATCGCCCAGCCGCGTTATGCCGTGCGTCTGCTCAGCCCCGAAGATGCGACGCGCGACATTGCCTTGTTGCGCCGCGCGCTGGAGACGGTTCATCCCGGCCTGTACCGCTACAGCGCCAAGGCGCAAATCGATGCCGCGTTCGCCCAGCTCGAAGCCGCCACCAGCCGTCCGATCACCGACCTCGCGCTGCATGGCGAGATCGCCCGGCTGCTCGCGGCAATCCATTGCGATCACACCAAGGCGGAAATGTCCGACGCGATGACCGCGTTCCGCACCGCCAACCCCACCCATCTGCCGCTGCGCTTCCAACTGATCGAGGGGCGGATGATCGTGGTGTCGAACGATGGGCAGACGGGCGCGCCGCCGGCGGGGAGCGAAATCCTCAGCATCAATGGCACTCCGGTGCCGCAGCTGCTGCTCAGGCTCGCGGAATTGGTGTCGTATGATGGCACCACCGATCAGGCGATCGCCGCCAAGCTTGCCAATGACAGCGACCTGATGGGCGACGACTTCAACGAGAATTACCCGTCGCTGTTCGGCTTTCCAGAAGCATGGCAGATCGAATGGAAAAAGGTGGGGAGCCAGGACGCGTCCACCGCAACGCTCAAGCCGATCCGCTTTGTACAATGGACCGGCCTTGCCGGGCCGGGGGCGAAATATCGCGGCGAATTCTACAACAGTGTTAGTTGGCGGCTGAACGGCAAGGTCGCGCGGCTGGGGATCGATACCTTCGTCAATTATCGCAACCCGGTGCAGGCCACCGCCTTTCTCAGCGGGTTCTTCGCTGCGATGGAGGAGGCCGGGACGGAGCACCTGATCCTTGACCTGCGCAAGAACGGCGGCGGGTCGGAGGATGTCTCGGTCGCGCTGGGGCGATACCTGATCGATCAGCCGTTCGTCTGGTCCAAGCCGGTGCGATACAAGGCGGTGCGCTATGGCGATCTGCCGCAATATTTCGAGACGTGGGGCGATCCCTCGGCACGCTTCACGCCTCCGCTGACCGATTTCGAGCAGACCCCAGATGGTTGGTTCGACCGAATCCCCAAACAGCGTGACGCGGTGCTCAACGATGGCGATACCACCCTGTTGCAGCAACCGATCGGCGCATTTGGATTTGATGGCCGCCTGACGATCCTGAGCGGTCCGCGCAACGGCTCGGGCGCAACTCGCACTATCGCGCAATTGAAGGACAAGGCCGGGGCGACGGTGATCGGCGAAGCCAGCGCCGGTAGCGCCGAGGGGCCGACGTCAGGATCGATCTTCCTGATGACGCTTCCCGCCAGCGGCATCAAGGTGCGCATTCCCGAAGCATGGAACCGCACGGCGATCTCGAACTTCGTTCCGGGCAAGGGCGTTGCGGTCGATCAGCTGGTCGTGCCGACGCTGGCGGATTTCGAGGCCGGGCGCGACCGCACGATCGGCGTCGCGCAGGGCGCGCTGCCCGCGCGGTCCGACAGCGCGGCGCTGGTCGCCAAGGCGCTGGGCGGCGCGTGGACGGGCACGCTCGACTATCGCGACTACAGGAAGGACACACGCACCACCTTGCCGACAATGATGACCAGCGACGGCCAGACGCTGGCCTGGACCTTCGACGATGGCCCGGGCAAGATCGTCAAGTCCTCGGAAAGCTGGACATTCGATGCGTCGCAGCAGGTGCTTCAGATCAGCAATGGCCGCAACACGCCCGAGGCCTGGCAGGTCGTCGAAGCGCGCCTGTCGGCAGATGGTCTGTCGGCGACCGTCGTGCTGGATGGCACCAGCCGCGAAAACAACCGCACTGTCATCGCGCGCAAGATCGTCACCCGCGAGGGCAACCGGCTGAGGATCACCAAGATGACGCGGGGAGCAGGTGAACCCTTTCTGATGCGGCAGAGCTACGATCTGCGGCAATAGGCCGATCGGGCTATCCCAGGCGGGGCAGGGCCGCGGCCAGGCGGTCCAGCGCCGCCTGCAGTGTCGCACGCTCCTTGGCGAAGCAGAAGCGCACCAGATGCCCGGGCGCCGCCTCTGCATAGAAGGCCGAAATCGGGATCGCCGCGACGCCCGCCTGGTCGACGATCGCATCGCAAAACGCCACGTCGTCCATTGCCACGCCGGATGCTGCCAGGTCCACAGAGACGAAATAGGTCGCCGCCGAGGGTACGGTCACCAGACCGAGGCCCTGCAGCCCGTCGCAGAAAAAGTCGCGCGATGCCTGGTGCTGGGCGCGCGCCATCGCGATCCAGTCGTCCTGGCTGGCCAGCCCTTGCGCCACCGCCCATTGCAGGTTGGGCGGGGTGGTGAAGGTGAGGAACTGGTGCGCCTTGGCGAGGATGCGGGCAAGCGGCGGGGCGGCGCACATCCACCCTACCTTCCACCCGGTGAGCCCGAAGATCTTGCCCGCAGAGCCGATCTTCACCGTCCGCTTGCGCATGCCCGGATACTGCATCAGCGACCTGTGCTGCGCGCCATCGTAGACCAAGGCCTCCCACACCTCGTCGCAGATCGCGATCAGGTCATGCTCGGCGCAGATCCGCGCCAGCAGCGCCAGGTCATCGGGATGCGCGCAGGTCCCCATCGGGTTCATCGGATCGTTGAACACCAATGCACGGGTGCGCGGCGTGATCGACGCGGCGAGCGCCTCCGCATCGATCCGCCAGCCCGACGGGTCGAGGGTGACGAGCCGCGCGACGCCGCCTGCGCGCTGCACCAGCGGCAGATAGGCGTCGTACAGCGGCTGGAACAGCAGCACCTCGTCGCCCGGGCTGATCACCGCCAGCAAGGCCGCCGCAATCGCCTCGGTCGCGCCGGAGGTCACCACGACCTCGTCGGGGCCAAGCTCAAGCTGCTGGTGACGCCGGTACCAATCCGGCACCGCGCCGCGCAACTCGGGGATGCCGACCATCGGCGGATACTGGTTCGACCGCTGCTGCAGCGCGTCGCACGCCGCATCGATGACCGCATCGTTGCGTGGCCCGTCGGGAAAGCCCTGTCCCAGGTTGATCGCGCCTGCCGCCCGTGCGCGCATCGACATCGCCTCGAAGATCGTGGTGGGCATGTCGCGGTAGATCGGGTTCATGTCTCATCCTGATTGGCGGGCAGGGGACCTGCTCTCCTTGCGGCATATCTCATTCCAGATGGCCTCAGAACAGCCAATAGATCGAGATCGACGCTGCCAGCCCGACGATGACGTTCATCGGGATGCCGATCTTGAGAAAGTCCGAGAACCGGTAGTCGGCGGCGGCATAGACCATGGTGTTGGTCTGATAGCCGATCGGGGTGGCAAAGCTTGCCGAGGCGGCGAGCATCACGGCCACCACAAGCGGCCGGGGGTCGATCCCCATATTGGCGCCGATGCCGATCACGATCGGGGTCAGCAGCACCGCTACAGCATTGTTGGTGACCGCCTCGGTGAGCAGCGAGGTGAGCGTGTAGACTGCGAGGATCAGCAGGAACAAGGGCGCGCTGGTCAGCATCGGTGCCACCGCGCCGACGATCAGATCGACGCTGCCGGCATTCTGGAACCCGGTTCCGATCGCCAGCATCGCGAAGATGAGGACGAGCAGGCTGCCATCGATCGCGGCCCAGGCCTCGGCAGGGTCGATGGTGCGGGTGATCAGCACCACCGCCACCCCGATGATGGCAAGGCCCTCGATCGGCATGACACCCAGCGCGGCTGCCAGCACCGTCGCCAACAGCGTCAGAACCGCGATCGGAGCCTTGGCGCGCCGATAGGGGGTCGCCTTGGCGGTCGAGACCCCGGCAAGGTGGATGTTGTCCTGCAACTGAGCCAGTTCGGGCGGTCGCGCGGCGATCAGCAGGGTGTCGGCTGCGCGCAGCCGGGCAGTGGGCAGATCGGGGCCCGGCAGGTGCCGCGCGCGCGAAATCCCCAGTATGCGCACGCGCAGCCGCGACAGCATGGGAATTTCGTCGAGATGCCGCCCGATGCTGGGATGCGTGGGCGCGATGGTGGCCTCGTACAGCGTGACGTCTTCGGGCCGCTCATCGCCGTGCAGCGCGAGACCTCCCCCGAGCCCGGCGAGCCCGGTTTCGAACCCGCTGCTGGCGGCGAACGCTGCCAGTTCGTGCGGTGATGCTGCAATCACCAGCCGGTCGCCAACCTCGAGAACCGCACTTTCGAAGCCCTTGCGGCGGAAGCTGCCCTGTCGCTTGAGCCCCAGGATCCGCGCGCGCTCGGGCTTCAGCGCCGATATGTCCTCGATCGCCCTGCCGATCATCTCGGAATCAGGAAGCACCGTCAGTTCGGACAGGCACTCATGCGCCTCGCTGTCGGCAGGCGCGTTTTCGGGGCGGTCGGGCAGCAGCCTGGGGCCGAGCAGCAGCAGCGTCAGCGCGCCGGTGAGCGCGGTGATCAGACCCACGCCGGTAATCTCGAACACGCCAAAGGCCGGCTGGCCGAGCCCGCGCGCCACCCCATCGACCAGCAGGTTGGTCGATGTCCCCACCAGCGTCAGCGTCCCGCCCAGGATCGAAAGATAGGACAGCGGGATCAGCAGCCGGGTGGCCGATGTGCCCAGCGTCTTGGCCAGCTTCTTGACGATCGGGATCATGATGATGACCACGGGGGTGTTGTTGACAAAGGCGGCAGCGGCAAGCGTTCCGCCGAACACCTCGACCATGATCTGCCTGGGCTTGCTCTCGGCGCGGCGCAGCAGCAGCCCCATCACCGCCTCGATTGCGCCAGTGCGCACCAACGCTCCCGACAGCACGAACAGCGCGCCGATCGCCAGCGGTGCGGAGTTCGAAAACACGGCGCGGACATCGGCCACCGACACGAACCCCAGCACCATGACCACCGCAGCGCCGGTGACGCCAACAACGACAGGCGGAAACCGCTCGGTCATGAACGCGGCAAATATGGCGAGGAGCAAGGCAAGCCCTATCTGCGCACTGTAGATGTCGACGAACTGCGTAATCGTGTCTAACATGAAGGAAATTCTGCCTTGGTACCATCGCACGCCTTTGCGCGCAGGAGCACCATTGGCCGTGGTATTGCCCGCATGCCAGCACAATCCGTGTGTTGAAGGATACCTGCACACGTGCAGAGCCTTGCCCATTGCGATTTGGCATCGGCGACGTCGGCAAGGTCCAGAACCGTGCCGGACGCAAGATATGGTCTTTGCGTCCTTGTATATGGTCACCGCTCTTGGCTAAGCCATGGCCAACACGGATTGCGAGAAGAGACACAGTGAAAACAGCCAGCGTTACGTCGCATGCCCAAAGTCTTGCGAGCCGATGGGCAGTCGTGGGGCTGGTGATCGGCGTCGCCTTCTTCGTGATCAGCGCAGCCGTGGCGTATCTGAACATCGAGAATGTGCGCGCCAGCGAGCGCGAGATCCGGCGCACGCATGTCGTCCTGACCACGCTCGACGATGTGCTGTCAGCCATGCTCGATGCCGAAACGGGGCAGCGCGGCTATCTGCTCACCGGGCGCGACGCTTATCTCGAGCCCTATTCGGAGGGAGTCGCGCGGGCCGATGACGAGTTGCGGAAGCTTGACGGCCTCACCCGTGCCAGCCCGGTGCAGAAGGAGACCTTCGCCGCGCTGAAAAACCGGGTCATGGCCAGAATGCAGATCATGGCGGACGTTATCGAGCTCCGGCGTACGGGCGGTGTCGAGGCCGCGGTGGCCGCGTTGAACACCGATCGTGGCAAGAATGTCATGGACGATATCCGCGAACAGGTCGCCAGCATGACGCGCGAGGAGCAGCGTGTCCGCGAATCTCGCCTTGTCGCGATGGCCGCCGCCTCGCAGGCGGCGGTCGTCAGTGCCGTCATCACCAGCCTCAGCGGCATTGCCCTGACGATCGCCATCTTCATCCTGTTCATCCGCAACACCCGCAGCCGCGAGCGCCAGCAGTGGCTCCAGGCGGCGCAGGCGGACCTCGGCAAGGCGATGATGGGGGACAAGACCATCGCGGAGCTCGGCGCAGCCATCCTGTCGTTCCTGCACGAGCGGACCGGCAGCCCGGCAGGCGCGCTGTTCAAGGGCGAGGGTGGCAGCTTCCGGCGGGCCAATATGCTCGGCGTGCCCGGTGATGCCGACGTCCCGGTGGAATTCACGCTCAACGAGGGATTGATGGGGCAGGTCGCGGTCGATGGCCGGATCATGGTGCTCAATGATGTGCCGCCGGGCTATCTAACGGTCGGATCGTCGCTCGGTCGCTCGGCGCCGCGGCATCTCGTGATCGCCCCGGCCAAGGCCGACGATGCGGTCAATGCGGTGATCGAGCTCGGCTTTTTCGAACCGGTGGATGATGTCGTGCTCGACCTGCTCGAGGAGGCGTCCGGGGCCATCGGCATTGCGCTGCGCTCCGCACGATTCCGCGAACGGCTGCAGGACGCGCTCGAGGAAACCCAGCGGCAGGCCAGCGAGTTGCAGGCGCAATCCGAAGAGTTGCGGGTCTCGAACGAGGAGCTCGAAGAGCAGGGATCGGCGCTGCGCGAATCGCAGGCGCGGCTCGAACTGCAGCAGGTCGAGCTCGAACAGACCAACAGCCAGCTCGAAGAACAGGCGCAGACGCTCGAGACCCAGCGCGACGAGCTAGAGCGCGCGAGCGCCACACTGCAGCTCAAGGCGCGCGAGCTGGAACAGGCGAGCCAGTACAAGACCGACTTTCTGGCGAACATGAGCCACGAGCTGCGCACCCCGCTCAACTCGCTGCTGATCCTCTCCAAGCTGCTGGGTGACAACCCCGATGGCAATCTGTCGGCAGAGCAGGTGCGGTTCGCGCAGACGATCCAGTCGTCGGGCAACGATCTGCTCAACCTGATCAACGATATTCTCGACCTCTCCAAGATCGAGGCAGGGCATATCGAAATCCAGCCGGCATCGGTGCCGATGGACCGGCTGCTGGGCGATCTGAAAAAGGTCTTCCAGCCGATCGCCAACGAGCGCGGGCTGACGCTGGCGCTCGAGCTGTCCGACGACTGCCCGCGGTCGATCCTCACCGATCGCATGCGGGTGGAGCAGATCCTCAAGAACCTGATGTCGAACGCGCTCAAGTTCACCGAAAGCGGCAGCGTGCAGCTGACCGTGGCGTCGGCTGGCGAGGACTGCGTCGCGCTGACGGTCACAGATACAGGCATCGGCATCACAAAGGAGCAGCAGGACAGCATCTTCGATGCATTCCAGCAGGCCGATGGATCGATCAGCCGCAGATATGGCGGCACCGGGCTCGGCCTGTCGATCTCGCGCGAGCTCGCCCGGCTGCTCGGCGGCGCGATCACCGTGGAGAGCGAGGTCGGCGCAGGCAGCCGGTTCACGCTGACCATCCCTGCGACCTACGATCCGTCCAAGGTTCGGGTGCGCGACCAGGCGCGCGCCGCGCCGCAGCCGGCAGTGGCGAGCCCGCCACCCGCCCGGCGCCGTCCGGCTGCCAAGCCGCGGCCGGCCAGCATAGAGGACGATCGCAACGTGCTCGATACCGGAAAAAGGTTGCTGCTGGTGATCGAGGACGATGCGACTTTTGCCTCGATCGTGTGCGACCTTTCGCACGAGCTGGGCTTCCAGTGCATCGTCGCCGGGACCGCGCAGGAGGCGATCGACATCGCACGCGACTACAAGCCCAGCGCGATCGTGCTCGATATCGGTCTGCCCGACCAGTCTGGGCTGACCGTGCTCGATCATCTCAAGCACCAGGACGAAACCCGGCACATCCCGATCCACGTGATCTCCGGCGCCGACCAGAGCCAGACCGCGCTGGCGCTGGGAGCGATCGGTTATCTGGAAAAGCCGGTGCAGCGCGAGCGGCTGGCCGAGGTGCTGGCCGGTCTTCAGCAGAAGCTCGCCTCCTCGATGCGGCGAGTGCTCATCGTGGAGGACAACGAGGTGCAGCGCGACGCGGTGTCGGAGCTGCTCAAGTCGCAGGATGTCGAAACCGTGGGCGTGGGGACGGTGGCGAAGTGCCTCGAGCTGCTGCGCAGCGAACCGTTCGATTGCATGGTGCTCGATCTGGCGCTTCCCGATGCCTCGGGCTTCTCGTTGCTCGAGGAGCTCAGCCAGGACAGCGACCGCGCCTATCCGCCGGTGATCATCTATACCGGGCGCGATCTGACCGCAGAGGAAGAGCAGCGCCTGCGCCGCTATTCCAGTTCGATCATCATCAAGGGCGCAAAGTCGCCCGAACGGCTGCTCGACGAGGTCTCGCTGTTCCTCCACCAGGTCGTCGCCGAGATGCCCCCCGAGCAGCGCCGGATGCTCGAAAAGGCCCGGCATCGCGATGCGGCGCTGGAAGGGCGACGCGTGCTCATCGTCGAGGATGATGTACGGAACGTTTATTCGCTCACCAGCGTTCTGGAACCGCGCGGGGTGATCGCCAAGATCGCGCGCAACGGCCAGGAGGCCCTCGATATGCTGGAGGCTAGCGCCGACGGGGCCGACAAGCCGATCGACCTGGTGCTGATGGATGTGATGATGCCGGTCATGGACGGGCTGACTGCGGTGCGCGCGATGCGCAGCAATCCGAAATGGGCGAAGCTGCCCGTCATCATGCTGACCGCCAAGGCGATGCCCGACGACCAGCAGAACTGCCTCGATGCGGGGGCCAACGACTATATGGCCAAGCCGATCGACGTCGACAAACTGCTCTCGCTGGTGCGGGTATGGATGCCGCGCTAGTGACCAGCTCTATCGAGGACATCGAAATCCAGCTGCTGCTGGAGGCGTTGTACCAGCATTATCACTATGATTTCCGGCATTACGCCCGCGCATCGATCAAGCGCCGGCTTCTGCAGGCGCGTGCGCAGCTGGGCTATGACAGCATCTCCGAGATCCAGGCCGCGGTGCTGCGCGATTCGACGCTGCTGCCGCGACTGCTCGATTTCCTGACGGTGCAGGTCAGCGAGATGTTTCGCGATCCGTCCTATTTCCGCGCGCTGCGCGAGAAGGTCATCCCGCACCTGCATACCTATCCCTCGCTCAAGGTCTGGGTCGCAGGGTGCAGCAACGGCGAGGAGCTCTATTCGCTCGCCATCCTGTTCCACGAGGAGGGACTGGCCAAGAAGACGATGTTCTATGCCACCGACATCAACCCGACCGCGCTCAAGGCCGCGCAAGCCGGGGTATATTCGCTTGATCGGATCCGGCTTTTCACCGAAAATCATCAGGCGTCGGGTGGGCGTTCATCGCTGTCCGATTATTACACCGCCAATTACGGGCGCGCAGTGTTCGACAAGTCGCTGTGCAGCCAGGTCGTCTTTTCCGACCACAGCTTGGTCACCGATGCCGCATTCGCAGAGATGCACCTGATCTCCTGCCGCAACGTGCTGATCTATTTCGACCGAGAACTGCAGGACCGCGCCGTCGGGCTGTTTCGCGACTCGCTCGCGCGCAGGGGCTTCTTGGGGCTCGGGTCGAAGGAGAGCCTGCGATTCTCCTCGCACGCCGATGCCTTTGCCGATTTCGTGCGCGAAGAAAAAATCTATCAGCGGACCGGTCCATGACCCGGGCGATCGTCATCGGTGCGTCGGCCGGCGGGGTGCAGGCGCTGTCGTCGATCCTCACCGCCTTGCCGCCGCATTTCGCATGCCCGATTCTGGTCGTCCTCCACGTTCCGCAACGCAATGACAATCTTTTGGTCGAATTGTTGCGGGCAAGATGCCTTTTGGAGGTTAAGGAGGCAGAGGATAAGGAAATGCTCCAGCAAGGAACGGTCTATTTTGCTCCTCCCGGCTATCATCTGCTGCTCGAGAAAAACATGTCGATTGCCTTGTCTTCGGATGAACCCGTCAATTACTCGCGCCCGGCCATCGACGTGCTTTTCGAAACCGCTGCAGATGCTTTGGAACGCGACGTGACAGCCATCATTCTCACCGGCGCCAATCATGATGGCGCCGAAGGTCTTCGCGCGATCGGCGCGGCGGGCGGGACTGCCATCGTTCAGGACCCGCAGACCGCCGAAGTTGCCACCATGCCGCTTGCAGCGCTGGCTGCCTGCCCGGCGGCCAAGGCGATGAGCATCGACGAGATCGTCTTGCACCTGCAGCAGGAGGCAGCGTGATGTCGATGGCTGAAGAACCGGTCCGCATCCTGCTGGTCGATGACCTTGAGGAAAACCTGATCGCGCTCAATGCGCTGCTGCGCCGCGAGGGGCTGAGCTGCGATACCGCGCGCAGCGGCGAGGAGGCGCTCGAGCTGCTGCTGGTCAAGGACTATGCGCTGGCGTTTCTCGACGTCCAGATGCCCGGCATGGACGGCTTCGAGCTGGCCGAGTTCATGCGCAACAGCGAACGCTCGCGGCACATCCCGATCATCTTCGTCACCGCAGGCGCAGGCGACGGCACGCGGCGGTTCAAGGGCTATGAGGCCGGCGCGGTCGATTTCATCCAGAAGCCGATCGAGGCCGATATCCTGAGGTCCAAGGCCCGCGTCTTCCTGGAGCTCTATACCCAGCGCCGGCAACTGGCGGCGCAGCGCGATGAACTCGCCGCGCTGACCGAATCGCTCAAACAGGCCGACATCCAGAAGAACCGGTTTCTCGCCGTTCTGGGGCATGAGTTGCGTAACCCGATCATGGCGCTCAACGCCGGGCTGATCATGCTCGAGCGCAAGAAAGGACAGCCGGTCGAGGGTGAAATCCGCATCTCGATGAGCCGCTACCTGACGCATATGACCCGGCTGGTGGAGGATCTGCTCGATATCTCGCGGATCGAGCAGGGCAAGATATCGCTGCAGCGCGAGCGGGTGGACCTGAACGATGTGCTGGCGTTCGCGGTCGAAACATCGCGGCCGGCGATCGACGAGGCAGGGCATAATCTGCATGTGGAGCTTCCGCCGGGACCGGTGCTGCTCGACGCCGATCACGCCCGCATGGCGCAGATCATCGGTAACCTCGTCAGCAATGCCGCCAAATACACGCCAGCGGCAGGCGAGATCAGGGTGACTGCGCGGGTCGGGGACGGGACCGCCTGGATCGAGGTCAGCGACAACGGCATCGGTATCGCGCCCGATCAGCAGGACCGGATCTTCGGGATCTTCGAGCAGGCCGATGTCAGTGGCAAGGTCAAGCAGGACGGCCTCGGGATCGGGCTGGCGCTGGTCAAGCAGCTGGTCGAACTGCACGACGGCGCCATCCGGCTGAAACACAGCGCTCCCGGGGAAGGCAGCACGTTCGAGGTGTGCCTTCCCACGGTGGAATGATGCCGGGCGCCGCTGGCGCTATGCCCCAGCCGGCGAACCAGCGTCCTGATTTTCCGGAATATCGATCGGCGTCGCGGCGCAGACGGTGCGCAGCGCCTGTTTGAGCCCTTCCTCGATCGTCGGGTGATAGAAAGGCATCTCGAGCACTTGCGTCGCGGTCATCTTCTGCTGGATTGCCCACGCCAGCAAATGGCCCAGATGCTCCCCCGCCGGGGCAACCAGATCCGCGCCGATCAGCACACCGTCAGGTGCGGCTGCGTACAGGGTGAGAGCCCCTTTGTTGCGCGCCTCCACCCGCGCGCGGCCCTGATCGGTGAAATCGGCGGTGCCGCTCACCGCGCCATCCTCCTCCGCCTTTCCGATGGTCACGACCTGCGGATCGGTGAAGGTGATGCTGAACGGCACATAGCGATCGGTCGGGACCGGCGCCGGATAGGCCGCCGCGTTGCTTCCCGCAATCGCGCCATCATGCGATGCTTCATGCAGCAGGGGCAGATCGGCAGCGACATCGCCTGCGAGGAAGACGTTGCTGTCGCCGCAGCGCATCGTCGCGCGGTCGTGACACGGCACGCCCTTGTCATCAAGATCGAGCCCGGCCTTATCGATAGACAGCCCGTCGAGCACCGGCGGTCGGCCCACCGCGACCAGCACATGGTCGAACACCGCCTTGCCCTTGCTGTTGCCGCTCCAGCGCATGGTGACGCCGTCCTTGGCCGGTTCAGGCGTGGCATCGACACCCAGATGCAGATCGACATCGCACGCGATGATCGCTTTGAGCGCCTCGTGCACGCGCGGGCAGCGCAGCTTGGCCATGGTTTCGGACTTGTCGAACAATGCGACCTTGACCCCCAGCCGCGCGAAGGCCTGCGCCATTTCCAGTCCGATCGCACCTGATCCGATCACCGCGAGCCGCGTTGGCAGAGCCTTGAGCTCGAATACGGTCTCGTTGGTCAGCGCACGGTCTCCCAGCGCGGCAAACGCATCGGGCAGAGCAGGGCGCGAGCCTGTCGCGATGACGATCGTCCGCGCCTCGATCGACCGGCCGTCGTCCAACTGCAATTTGCCGGGTGCGGTGAACTTAGCCCGCCCCCTGATGCGGATAGCGTCAGGGATTTTCTCGATCGACTTTTGCGTCGATGCCGCGAAGCGATCGCGCTCCTTGCGCACTCGCTTCATCACCGCAGCGCCATCGACGCTGACCTCACCGACATCGATGCCGAACTGGCTGGCGCGATCAACCGCGTGGCGTGCCTTGGCTGCCGCGATCAGCAGTTTCGACGGCATGCACCCGACATTGGCACAGGTCGTCCCGCTGAAGTCCGGGTCGATCAGCAGCGTCGATGCGCCATTGGCGCGCGCAGCCCTTTCGGCGGCGAGGCCGGCAGTGCCGGCCCCGATCACCACGACGTCACAGCGCAGTCTGTCCTTCTCGCTCATGCAACCAGGATGGCCTTGGCGTTGACGAACTCCTTGAAGCCCTCATCACCATGCTCGCGGCCATAGCCCGAATCCTTCACCCCGCCGAACGGCATGTCGGGCGAAGCGACGTTGAAGTTGTTGATGAACACCATGCCGGTATCGAAATGCCTGGCAGCCAGCTCCTTCGCCCGCTCCGTGTCGCGCGAAAAGATTCCGCCGCCCAGGCCATAGCGGCTGTCATTGGCGATCCGCATCGCGTCCTCGTCGTCCTTGGCGCGGATGATCGATGCGGCGGGGCCGAACAGCTCGTCGTCATAAGCAGGCTGGCCGGGTTCGACATCGACCAGCACCGTGGCGGGATAGAACCAGCCCTTGCGATCGGGAATCTCGCCACCGGTCAGCACGCGCGCACCCTTGGCGACGCTCTTTTCGACCTGATCGTGCAGCGAGTCGCGCTGGCGCTTCGAGACCAGCGGGCCAAGCTGGGTGTCTTCGGCAGTCGGATCGCCCATCTTCAGCGCTTCGAACTGCTGGACATAGCCCTTCACGAACGCGTCGTAATTGGCCTCGGTGACGATGAAGCGCTTGGCGTTCACGCAGGTCTGGCCGTTGTTGTAGATGCGGCCCTGCACGCAGGTCTTGATCGCAAGATCGATGTCGGCATCGTCGAGCACCATGTAAGCGTCGTTCGAACCGAGCTCGAGGACGGTCTTCTTGACCACCGACGCCGCCTTGGCTCCGACCGCGCGGCCGGCCTTGTCGCTGCCGGTCAACGTCACGCCGCGCACACGCTTGTGTTCGATGACACGGTCCGACTGGTCATGATCGATCACCAGCACGCCGAACAGACCCTTTGGCAGCCCTGCGCGCTCATACACATCACGCAGGAACAATCCGCTGCCGGTGCAGCTTTCGGCATGCTTGAGCAGCACGCCGTTGCCCGCCATCAGGCTGGCGATCGAATAGCGTACCGCCTGATAGGCGGGGAAGTTCCACGGCTGGATGCCGTAGATGACGCCCAGCGGGGCATGCGTGACATAGCCTTCGCCATTCTGGACCTGTCGCTTCTGGTCGGCGAGCGCTTCGGGGCCCTGCTTGGCGGTGTAGTCGCAGATCGATGCGACGAGGTCGACTTCCTGCAGGCTGTCGCGCAGCAATTTGCCGACCTCGTCTGTCATCAACTGCGCAAATTCATCTTTCGACGCGCGCAATTCATCGCCGATACGGCCGATCACTCTGGCGCGCTCTTCCAGGCTCTGCATCCGCCAGTCGAGAAAGGCGCTGTGACACGCTTCGATCACGTCGTTCGCCTGCGCGTCGGTCATGTAGGTGTAGGTCTCGATCGGCTCTTCGCTCAAAGGGTTGATCGTCTCGAAACTGCGTTCGCTCATAGTTTTGGTCTCCAATGGACGGGGGTGGTACGGCCGGGTCAGCCGTAGGTGGCGCGGTGGCTGTCGAGCGTTTTCTCGACATCCTTCAGCGCGCCGAGGATTTCGTTTTCCCAGCCGCCGGGGGGCAGCTGGCGTACCGCCGAGTGCGCAGCGCACACGACCGGCGTATCGGCCCAGCTTTGCGCAAGCTCGCGCGCCCAGCTGGCGTAGTCATCGGCGGCACCGCTGCGCTTCTGCAGCGCCTTGGCGAGCATCGGGTGAAAGCGGAGCTTGGCTTCGGGCAGCACCGCGCTCAGGATGCCGGGGGGTTGAAGCACGTTAATCGTATCGTCGACATGGACGATCCGGCTGGCGCGGTGGCGCACCAGGACCGAGGCGACATGCACCTTTTCGTCGGCGCTGATGAAGTCGACGCCCTGCGGGATCGAGAACTCCAGGTCGCTCGCAAATTCCGCCTGGGTGGCCGCGTCCTCGATCACCGCCTGATCCCAGGGGAGATCGGGCAACTGCGCCAGGTGCCGCCGCGTTCCGATCAGCCGTGCGCCCGGCAGCGCATCGATCAGCGCGGTACAGTGCAGCGTGTGGAACGGGTGGACGTTGATGATCGCATCGACCAGCCGCCCTCCATCGGTTACCTCGAGCAGCAGGCCGCGATCCGCGTCATCCAGCGCATAGCTGTCGAGCGCTACAAACCGCCCGCTGGCCCGGCGGACCAGCGACATATGGGTTCCGATATCGATCAGCTTGGCGATCTTGAACGAGCCGCGGAAATTCCAGTAATCGTCATGTAGCCGGTTCACTGGCGCTCCAATCCTTGCTGCCCAACGCATGCAAGGACTGTTACGAGCCTGGCCCGCCCCGGTTCCGGACCCGGCGCCTTTGCCGGGATTTGCCGGGACCAGGATTCGTGCCGGGCCCGACGTGCGGGTCGGCGCGCCTAGAAGCTCGAGGCGATAGTGAGGCCATAGGTGCGCGGGTCGCCCGGCTGTCCGGCGATCAGCCCGGTATTGCCGCCGGTGTTGGCCGCGAGCTGCTCGAAATAGTCGACGTCGAAGGCGTTGCGCACCCAGGCGAAGAGATTGAGCCCGTCATCGGTGCGATAGCCCAGCCGGAAGTTGCTGAGCGCATAGCCACTGATGTCGGTGTAGATCGAGCGCGAAGGGTTGGACGAGAATTTCGAGCGATAGTTGCCGTCAAACCCGGCATAGGCAAAGCCGTCGAGGCCGAATATCGATACCGGCTCGTTATACTCGAAGCCGTAAGAGAGCGCCCAGTTCGAGATGCCGGGCAGCCACTGGCCCGAGATATCGCAGTTTGCCGGGCTCAGCGCGCCGGGGACGCCTGGCGCTCCGGGCACCTGCGTACCGGTCACCGTGGCGCCGCCCGCGAGCTCGGGCGGGCATGGTGCATCGACGAAACGGACATATTCGTGATCGGTATAGGCGCCGCTGACATAGGCGTTGAACCGATCCGACGGACGCACGCTGAAATCGGCCTCGATCCCGCGCACCCGCACCTTGCCCGCATTGGCGAGATAGCCGCGCAGCACGCCCAATTGGCCGTTGTTCACCGTCGCCTGATAATCGCGGATCTCGGTCCAGAAGCCCGCGAGGTTGAGTGTCGCGCGGCGGTCCCAGAACTGGGTTTTCAGGCCGACCTCGAAATGGTCGACCTTCTCGGGTTTCACCGAACCTGCCGCGAGCAGCGGATTGCCCGCCGCGTCGTTGGGAACGCCCGACAGGTTGATGCCGCCGGTCTTGAAGGTCCTGGCATAGGTCGCGTAGGCGCGGATATCGGGGGCGATCCGGTAGGACAGCGTCAGGTCATAGGACAGGTTCCAGTCGGAGAACTCGGGCTCGAAGAACTGCGGGGCCAGCACCCCGCGCTGTGCGACAATCCACGGGTCGTTGGGGAATGGCCCGTTGAAGCTGACCAGCTGGCGGGTGCCGTTCGAGGCTGTGCCTGTGACCACCGAGTCATAGGACCCGGTCTTCTTGTCGTAATTGATCCTGACACCCGGCTGGATCGTGAGATCATCGGTGACCTTCCAGCTGAGCTGACCGAACGCGGCAACGCTGGTGTTCTTGAATCCGATGGTGTTGTTGGCGACCAACCCGTTGAGCACGGCCGGGTTGCCCGCGAGCGCGCTGGTGGGCGCAAGCAGCCAGCGGCTGGCGGCGGTGCCCTGTTCCTGGATCCCCTGGGTGTCGATGGTCTGGTAGAAGCCAAACACGCCTGCGACAAAATCGATGCGCTCACCCAGCGATCCGGCATAGCGCACCTCCTGCGTGAACTGCTCCTGCTGCGAGGGGTTGTTGACCTTGAGCGTGATCGGCAGGCCGGTGAAGTCGCGGTCGTTCGATGGGGTCCAGTCCCAGAAGCGCCAGGCGCTGACCGAGGTCAGCGTGCCAGGGCCGACATCCCATTCGATCTTGAGCGATGCTCCACCCAGAATGCTCCTGGCGCTCAATTCGGCATCGACATCGGTCACCCGGTCGAAGGCATCGAGGCTGGGCGGGGCATAGCCGAACGCGGCCGACAGCGCGGGGAACTGGCGGTTGGCCGGGCGCTGGGTGCTGCCGTAGCGCGCATAGATCTGCGCGCAGCATTCCGGGTTCTGGCGGTTGTAGTCGCCTGCAAGCGTCACCTTGAGGGAATCGCTCGGCTTCCACAGCAGCGAGCCGCGAAGCCCCAGATTGTTGAGCTCATTGACGTGCGTGCCGGTGGCGATGTTGAAGATCGTACCGCGCCGGTCGGTGGTCGCAATTCCGAAGCGCACCGCCAGAGTATCCGACAGCGGACCGGACACCGACGCCTCGGCCTGGCGGAACTCGAGATTGCCCGCGGTGACCTCGGCGCGGCCTTCGAAATCGAAGCTCGGTTCCTTCGAGGTGATGTTGATCGCGCCGGCAGTGGTGTTCTTGCCGTAGAGCGTGCCCTGCGGCCCGCGCAGCGTCTCGACCTGCGCGATGTCGAGGAAGTCGAGCGTCGCCACCGCGACCCGGCCGACGAAGACATCATCGATATAGATGCCGACGCCCTGCTCGATGCCATCATTGGTCAGGCCGAATGGCGCGCCCAAACCGCGGATGTTGATCGCCGAGTTGCGTGGGTTGGAGGAATAGAACTGCAGGCTGGGCTGAAGCTGCGTCAGGCGGCTGACATTGAAGCTTCCGGTGTTGTCGAGCGTGGTCACATCAACCACCGACAAGGCGATCGGCACGTCCTGCGAGGATTCCTCGCGGCGGCGGGCCGAGACGATGATCACGGTTTCGGGCTGCTGTTCGGCCTCGGCGTCTGCTGTATCGCCCGGGGCTTCGGCGACATCGCGATCAGAGGCGAGCACTGGCGACTGTGGCGCAAGTGCGACGGCAAGCGCGACGACAGACGCGCGCGCGGCAAGGGTAATGGACATTCGGCAGGACTCCCAGGGGTGGAAGTGCTTCCGGTTGTCCGGTCGGCACGGCAATTTGGTGGTTGGTGGTTGGTGGTTGGTGATTGGTGGATGGGGGGTCGGGGCTTCAGGAAAATGCCGTTCCGTTGTCCCGGTCTCGGCATTCGCAGCGTGTGACCGTCAGGAGAAACGCTGGCGTTCGGTCACGTCCATCTGCACCAGCCTGCCGTCATGCACGGTCAGCACGACCGCGCCGAAGCGCAGTCTGGCGATGGCTTCGGCAATCGCGGAAAGCGGGACTGCTGATTGCGGACCGGTATCGGCGCGCGCGGGTTTGCTAGGAGGCATGGGGCGAAACTCCTGTGAAATCTGGTGCGGACCGGCTGCATGCAGCATGGCCCGCGGAGACATGACTAATCTCTACCATTTTGGTTGGCAAGATAGTTTTTGTTGCCCCGACCGCTATTGCGCCCATGCGTTGCGTTCAGATGTCGATCCGATGCTTGAGGCATCCCCGCCCGGCGATGGCAAAAGCCGCCTCGCTCAGTTGCGGGCAGCGTCCAGATGGGCTTGCAATGCCTGCGCGGACTCGGCCGATGGCGTCCAGCTGGCTTGGAACACCCCGCCGGTGCCGAACAGCGCCGCTGCAATCCCGTCTGCTCCATGGCTGGCCCAGAGATCGGCAAGCTGCGCGGCCATCGGGTCGTCGACCGGTCGTGCAGCGCCAGACACATGCTGTATCCACGCGGCAAGCGCCTGCAATGTGGCGGGCGTGCTGCGTCCCGCCTGCTGATTGATTGCCAAAGGTTCGAGCCAGCGCTGCGGGATCTTCTGCGATCCATCCATCGCAATCTGGATCAGGCGGTGGGCAAGCGCACTGTTGGCAAAACGCGCGATCAGCGCATCGGCATAGGCGCCAAGGTCGATGCCCGAATCCGGGGGCAGGGTAGGAGCGGCCTCGCTCCGCATCAGCGTCTCGATCAGCCCGGCAAGTTCCGGATCGGCGATTGCCTGATGGACGAACTCATGACCGCGCGCGAGACCCAGATACGCCAGGGCCGAGTGCGCGCCATTGAGCATCCGCAGCTTGGCCGCCTCGTAATGGCCGACATTGGGGACAAGCTGCGCGCCCACCGTCTCCCAGCGCGGGCGGGGCCCGGCAAAGTCGTCCTCGATCACCCATTGGCTGAACGGTTCGGTGATCACCGCGCCGCGGTCATCCAGACCGATCGAGGCTGCGACACGCTGCCGATCGGCGTCGGTCACCGCAGGCACGATCCGGTCGATCATCGTGCCGGGGCAGCGGCAGGTCCGGGCAAACCACTCGGCCAATGCAGGGTCGGTGTCGGTCAGATAGTCGCTCATCAGCCGCGCCAGCCGCGCGCCGTTGTCGGCCAGATTGTCGCAGCTCAGCAGCGTCAGGCCCGGCAGCCCGGCTGCCTTGCGCCGCGCAAGGCCGGCTGCGACGAAGCCATATATGGTTTGCGGGGGCCCTGCTGCGCTGGCGTCGGACACGATGGCGCGATTGGCGCGATCGAGCGATCCATCGGGGCTGCGGACATAGCCCTTTTCGGTCACGGTAAAGCTGATGATGTGCGTGTCGGGCGAAGCGATCGCCTCGATCACCGCCTGCGGATCCTGCGGCGCGACGATGACCTTCGCAACACTGCCGATGAGCCGCGTGGCCGTCCGGTCCGAAGACCGCTCGGTCAGCGTGAACAGGCCGTCCTGCGGATTAAGTTGCTCGGCGACATCGGCGGAGCGCAATGACACGCCGATGATCCGCCAGTCGCGGTCGCCCGCCGCCATGGCATCGTCGGTATAGACCGCCTGGTGCGCGCGATGGAACGCGCCGATGCCGAAATGCACGATGCCTGCCCGCTGGCGTGCAAAGTCATAGCCCGGGCGGGCAACGGCCGGGGAGAGCGAGTCCAGCGTTTCGAGTGAAAGCCTCACAGCCGGTACGCCTTCTTCGCCAGCGCATAAGAGAGGTCATGCGCCAGTTCTGCCGCTTCCCATTCCTCCATCCGGTGTTCGGCGACCAGAGTCGCAAGGAAACCGCAGTCGACCCGCCGGGCGACATCATGCCGGGCGGGAATCGAGAGGAAGGCGCGGGTGTCGTCGTTGAAGCCGACGGTGTTGTAGAAGCCCGCGGTCTCGGTCATCGACAGGCGGAAGCGGCGCATGCCTTCGGGGCTGTCGTGGAACCACCAGGCCGGGCCGAGCTTGAGCGCGGGATAGTGCCCTGCGAGCGGGGCGAGCTCGCGCGCATACACCGTCTCGTCGAGCGTAAACAGGATGATGGTGAGATCGGGGTTGTTGCCGTGCCGCGCCAGCAGCGGGCGCAGCGCATGGACATAGTCGGTGCGCATCGGCATGTCGGCGCCCTTGTCGCGGCCGAAACGGGCGAAGACCTGCGGGTTGTGGTTGCGCAACGCCCCGGGGTGGATCTGCATGACCAGACCATCCTCGACGCTCATGCCCGCCATTTCGGTGAGCATCTGCGCGCGGAAAAGCTCGGCATCCTGCGGCGAGACATCTGGGCGGATGACGCGCGCGAACAGCGCATCGGCCTCTGCCCGGGACAGATCCGCCGTAAGGGCCGTCGGATGGCCATGGTCGGTCGATGTCGCGCCATGCTTGGCGAAAAACGCCCGGCGCTTGCGGTGCGCGGCCAGATATCCGGCATAGCTGAACGTATCCTCTCCGGTCAGTTCGGCAAAGCGCGCCAGATTGTCCCGAAAGCCTTCATATTCGGGGTCGACGACCGGGTCGGGACGATAGGCCGTCAGTACCCGGCCGTTCCAGTTGCTGTCGGCAATCGTTCGGTGATGATCGAGCGTGTCGAGCGGCGATTCGGTGGTGGTGATCACCTCGATATTGAACCGTTCGAACAGGGCGCGTGGGCGGAATTCGGGTGTAGCCAGCGCACCGGTGATGCGGTCGTAATACAGATCGGAGGTTCCGGCGGTGAGCTGCACGGCAATCCCGAAGCCTTCGGCGAACACCCAGTCGAGCCACATGCGCGAAGGCGTGCCGCGAAACAGGTGATAATGGCCCGCCAGTATGCGCCAGGCCTCGCGCGGATCGACCGCGGGGGCGGCATCGACAGACACCGGTGTCAGCCCAAGAGCTTCGAGCGGCACCCCTTGGCTATAGAGCATCCTGAAGACATAGTGATCGGGCTGCAGCAGCAGTTCGCTGGCATTGGCGAAGGGCGCGTTCTGGGCAAACCATTGCGGATCGGTATGCCCGTGCGGGCTGATGATCGGCAGCGTTGCGACATGATCGTAAAGCCTGCGAGTGATGGCGCGGACTTCGGGGTCGGCGGGGAACAGGCGGTCGGGGTGCAGGTGAAGCGGGCGCATGGAAATCCTCAGAGCTTGACGGCGCGCGCAGAGCGCTCGCGGGTGGTAGCGACATGGCGGCGGGCGGCCTCGACGGCCTCCTCCTCGGCCGCGAACAGCAGATGGTCGATGACGGATGCCATGTGTCCGCGCATGGCGGTGCGCGCTGCGGCGGGGTCGTGCACGCGCAGGGCATTCAGCATCGCGCGGTGCTCCTCGACCACCGGCTGGATAATGGCTGTGCGCGCTTTTTCGATCAGCAGGCGCGCTTCCATCAGCTCGAATGCGGTCACGTTGAAACCTGGCGTATCGGTTTCGGACGGCAAGGAGCGGACATGGGCCGCCGATCCGGTGCGGACATCGATCATTCCCTGCACCTCGAGCGCGATCATCGCCTCGCGCACCGCAGGGCGGCTGACGTTGCACTGTATGTAAAGCTCGCGTTCCGCAGGCAAGCGGTCGCCCACGGCATAGCGCCCGGGCGCGAGTTCCGCGAAAAGCTGCCAGGCGAGCTTCTGATAGAGCCGCTCGCGCCCTTCTGCCAGCTGAAGGCTCGCTTCCTTATGGGTCGTGCCATCACAAACTCCTTCTTGGAGGTGTCTTACCAATTGTGGCGGGTTCCTCAAGATAATGATGGGTTGCCCGCTATGGTGTCATCTGCGTGGTTTGCGGGGAGCGGTTTTGCCGGATGTCATCGGATCGGGCTTTGGCGGCGGCTTCCAGCCTTCAGGGGGCGTCACGCGCTGCTGGCTGGTTCCCAAGCCCATAGCACCCGGCTGCTGCCGTTCCACACCCAGCAAATCGGCTTCCTCGGCTTCAGAAGCTGTGGCGCCGCCGCGTATCAGACTGATCTTGTCACGGCATCTTTTTGCTTCCTCGAAGTCCAGTGCCCGTGCCGCAGCATCCATTTTCAGCTGCAGCTCATGTAATGTTTCGCTCATCGCTATCTCAGCTTTTTGATGGGTAATCCGTCAGCCTTCGCGCGGTCCTTCACCGATTCCTCGCTACGGGTCAGCGCTTTGGCCATGGCCTTCAACGGCATGCCCTTTTTTGCCAGTGCGTGGAGTTTCTGGATCTCTGCGCTGGTCCATGGTTGTCGATGTCGTTCGAATTTTTCTGCCATGTACGATGGTTAGTGGATCGTGAGCCCAACGGCGAGCACTTCGTGAAATCGCTCACCTGCCCGATGGTTTATGGTCACAGACCTGCTAGGCGTGGCAGCATGACCAACATCAACAGACTTTCCGGTATCGTCGACGTCGGCGGGCTTCATTATGAGTGGGAGGTGCGGAGCGAGCCGCAGTGGTGCGATTCCGAAGGCTGGAAAGGCGTGACGGTCGCCTTGCTGCAGAAGCATACCCAGCGCGAAGCCTTGCTGGAATTTCCCCCGCCCAAACGCTTGCTGAAGGGAATGCAGCGAGGCCGCCTTCAGATCAGTGATGCGATTGTATCAAGGGGAATTCAGGCAGCGCTGGATGCCGGCTGGGACCCTGCGTCTCGCGGAAAACCGATGGTTTTCACGGTCGATGCGGATGGCAACTAGCCAGAGGCTGCCCTGCCGGGCAGGAAAACAGGATGAGCATATTGTCGAAAGCATGGAACGGCGAACAGGTCCGCAAATGGCTCGAATGCCGCATCGATGCGGCGCGTCTTGATCAGGCGGCTGCCGACAGGCGGGGGTATGAGGCTCGGGACGACTATGACAAGGCAGCGGCTGAAGAATGGGTGTGCCGAAGCCTGAGGATGGTTGCCGACAAGGATGATCAGGTCGCATTCGCCGATCGTCTCAAGCAATTGCTGGCACAGGATGAGTATGTGGTCACGGGCATCTACGACGATCCGCGTTTCGAACGATATGTTCGAGCCAATCTCAGGAAACTCGCCAAGATGACCAGGGCAAATGAGGGGTTCGAGAACACGCTGCGCTTTCAGTGAAGCCGGCGTCAGGCTGAATCATGGCACGCGCCTGCGTGGCCGCACGATCTACTCCTCGATCACGGATCCCATCGCCGCGCCGCTTCTCATGTCCAGAAAGGCCTTCTGGCGGTCGTCATCCGCAAGTGAGAGGAGGTATCGGCTTGCCTCCTTGTAGGTCAGAAAAGGCCGCCCATCGACGAAGACGGGAACGGTGCGGCCGTTGAAAATCCGGCGCAGCAACCGCCGCTGCGGCCTGTCTAGCGATTGACTGCGTTCTTCGGTGATGGCGGGGTCCTCAGCTGCGAAAGCTATCGTGCAACTACCATCGACACGGCATGCAGGCATCCACTTTGTGCGGCGTGCTGCTTGATCCAAGATGTAATCTGGGGGCCGTCGGCTGCGCATCGGCGGCAGTGCCGTCACCAAGGGGTATGCGGTTGCGAACCAGTGGGGGAACCCGGTTTGAAGACGGCAGCCCCCGCGGCTCTGACGGGCCGGAACAGCGGGACATGAGAACGCCCGGCCCGTGGACCCGGGCGTTCTGCGTCTCAGCTCGTGCGGTTGAACGTCGTCGTCACAATGTTGGGCATCCCTTCCGCGGCCCAGACGATCGTCTCGGTCATCGTCTGCGCGTCCTTTGCCGAGGTGTAGACACGTGTCGACACCCGCTTGCCGTCCTTTGCGAGCGTCATCACCAGTGTGGCGGGCTCGGGCTGGCGCAACGAGATGCTGTCGATGAAACCCATATTCCCTGTCACGGGAACCGCCACGCCGTCGAGACGGGCGGTGGACTCGGCCGTCATCCGTGATCCATCCGGAGCGATGATCTCGACCCGTGTGTTCCAATGCCCCTCCGTCGCCTCACGGAACGCGATGGTGACTGCACGCGGCCGTTCTGCGGAGGGGATTTGCGCCACATCGAGCGACCAGGTGCCGACCAGAGGCGAGGCGCCCGCGGGGACCACCGCCTCGGAACCCGGTGCCACGACATCTTCGAACGCACCAATCGAGGTCATCAACAGCCCGGCGGCGGCGAGGGGTAGGGCAATCAGCATCATCATCTTTCCTTTCGACCATGGGCCGTGCCTGTGCGGCGGCCTGTCCGAGCTATCGGTCGAGGGTGACTGTGATGACAGATCGATTTTCCTGTCCCAGATTTTCTGGGCGTCCAGCAAGCGGGCCAATTCGCGGCTGCTGCCTACCCCGGTCTTGCGCCGCGCTTCGCGCAGGCGTTCGTTGATCGAGGCTTCCGAGCGGTTGAGTCCTGCAGCGATTGATTTCACGGTATGCCCTTCGGCCAGCAACCGCAGGATTTCGAGCTCCTTGGCGTTGAGCTTGGCAGGCTCAATCGCAGGCGTCACGATCGTCGGGGGCAGGGCGGACATGCGCCTTGCTCACCACAGGTCCGCAAGAGCGTCCAGCACGATTTTTTTGGGAAGCGGCGGGCGATCGTTGGGATGGTCACGCCGGTGCGCCTTTCTGGACTGCCAAGAGACGCTATTGCGCGGGAGCGGCCCTTCGATCTGAAACCCAAAGGCGCGACGCGTCACCGGCTGCGTGTCGGCCAGTTGGGCGGTCTCAAAGGATGCAGTGGCCGATTTGGCGAGCTTCATGGCCAGTAGTGCGCGGCTGGGCAAATCAGTTGGCTTGTCGGTCAAGCGGACCAGGGCTCCGCGAGTGTCGAACGGGGAAAATTTGTCCGATCCGGTGTTAACGAGCATCAGTCATGCATATCGTTACGACCTCGACCTGATCCAGTTCGCGCCAGGCGACGGCGAAATCGTCTGAAGTTGGTATCTTTCTTGGACATGGTTCATGCCACTCGTTCGACCCTGCGACACACGATAGGTCACACAGTTGGCAGGCGCCAAATGCGGAGCGAGAGGGCAAATCATTGTTTTTCAATAGTTTGCAGCTGAACGTGGCTGGGGTGGCAGGATTTGGAACATTGGCTTATCCCCTTGCATTAAAATGATTTTGTGATTTTCTTGTGTTTGTGAGGGCCCTTGCCGAGCGCCTCAGCTGCCCCGGAGTGACTGCTTCCAGGCCTCAACTTCGCTCTCGGACCAGGCGACCCTTTGCGGCGACAATTTGCGGCTTTTCGGAAACTGGCCCGCGTCCATTAGGCGGTAGATCGAGCGGCGGCTAAGCGAGGTCTGCTCGATCACCTCGCCGATCTTCAACATGCGGCCGGACGGGACTGGCTGGCTGGCCATGGTTTCAATTGCTCCTGGGCTGGTAGGGTTTCTGGTGCGCGCATCCGAGCGCGCCGCGCGTGGCGCAGCGAGGGCAGGGATCGGCGCTGACTGCATACGGCCGGGCGTCGCCGGCGCCGCGATCGGGCATCTGCAGCGGGAACGATCCGCCTCGATCAACATCCAGCGGCGTGCCATTGGAGAACTTGCGGGCGATTGCAACACGCTCTTCGCGGCGGCGCGCGTCTTCTTGGATCTGCTGGGCGAGCTGGTTCATGCGCGTCTTGCCTGCTGCCAATTGGCCCAGGCTTCAGCATGCTCTGGGCAAAGGTCCTTCTCCGGCGCCGGGCTTATGGTGCAGCGCGCGCAGATCGGCTTGTCGCATGTGCCGGATCGCCTGCCGGGAACCTTCCAGTCGCACTCGAGATCGGCGCGGTTGCCGCATTTCACGCACTTCGGCCGCGCCTTTGTTCCGCAGACGAACATGCCGGTGCCATCAGGAAGGCGGATGTATTCGCAGGTCATCTGCCCTCCGAATAGTCGGGCAACATCGGCGGCATGTTGCCTGTTGCATACGTGGCGGCGATCTGCGGTCGGATGGCTTGGCCAAGCAGCTGGCCATCGGGCAGCACGATGTTGGCAAGGAACTCGTCCTCGAACTCGCTGATGCCGCACTCAACGGCCTCGAGCTTTGCCTTCACGACGAGCGCCAGAGTACGCCAGCGTTGCCGACAGGCCTGCTCCCAGAGCTTGCGCGCGGCCTCGGGCGCGCGGTCGACCATGAAGGCCCCGCGCCGGTACGACTTGAACTCCGGAAGATCAGGATCCGGCAAGGTGAGGACGAAGCGAACATAGCGATCGTGCGCGCGAAACGAGACCATCGTCTGCGTCTTGCCCTGCCAGCCGTAGCTGAATGCGTCGGCTCCATAACGCGTTAGCGTTCGCTCGATCTCCATCCGGGAAGCTTCCGAGCTGACCTCGGTCTTCGCTGCGTAGCGCGTCATTGGACCGTCGCCTCTGCAGCCTGGTGGCTAAGCGTCGCTGCTTCGCAGCTTGCGTCGTACATCAGCGCTGTCAGCTGCATGAACTTGGAGGAATCGAGCACCGCGCAGTTCGATGTGCCGTCGGCATGCCTAATGTTGATCAACACCAACGGATTGCTACCGGGCATGGTGACCGTCTTTACGCTGACAATACCCTCGCGAGGGTCTATTTCGGCATTTTCGGCGTGCTGGACTTGGCAGTGAAAGCCCTTGAAGGTTTCCTCAACATCGATCTCCATGGTCACGCCCCTCCCGGATGCTTGGCGGTCCAGTGCTGCAGCAGCACCTGGCCGGAGATGACGTGCGTGTTGGTGCCCGGGGTGTCGCCTTTCGCGCGCATGACCAGGCCGTACCAATCCATCTGCTGCTTGCTGGCGAGGAACGGGGCAATCGCCTGGACCCTTGGCCCTTCTGCCCAGCACGGCGCGCGCTGCGCCAACGCGCGCTCGTGGCGAACGAGCTCGGCTATTCCGGGAAAAAGCGTGCCTGCATACTGCAGGCGTTGACCGGCCCAACCCTTCGCCATCTGGTCGCATGCGACTGACAGCACATCGAGGCCATGCACACGCAGGCAGTTGCGAAGGCCGGCGATGTTCATCACCTGGCCGGGCTTGAAGCTCCCGGCGTTGGTGTGCTTCGACATCGACAGGCCTGCAGCGATCAGCGCGCAGTTGATGTCGGTCGCGGTAGGTTCGCCTGCAGCGAGATCCGCGAAGTATAGATCGAGCTGGCTGGGCGCTCGCCTGCGTCGGTTGAACTCGCTGAACAGCTGCGCTTCCTGAGCTGAACCGCTGGTCATAGACACGATGCAGGGCAACTGGTCGATGTCCTCTCGCATTATTGCCGCAGCGAGCCGGTGCTGGCCATCGACGACATACATGCGCCCATCATCGCGCTTGGCGACGAAGAGCGGCTGGCACAGATCCCAGTTCCATTTGCGCGCGATCGCGCGGATCATCGACTGGCTGCCCGGGGTGTCGATCGAGCGCTGGTACGCGTCATCAATGTGGAGCTGATCGAGCCTGCACCAATTGAGCGCCGGCATGTTGCCGACAGCTGTGGCGAATTCGGGCTTCTCGGCGGTGGCGGTCATGATGGCTGACCTCCTACGCGGATGGTGCCGTGCATCATCTGGCAGCCAAGCGCTCCCGCAATTTCGCTTGCAGAGTCGCGCGCCTGCTTCATCCGGATGTCGACAAGACTGGTGGCGACGAGCAGCGCGTTCATACGCACCCGCGAATCCTGGGAGACCTCGGTCGCGGCGACCAGCGCATCCATTGCCTTATCGGTTGCGTGGAAAGCTAAATCGACAATCTCGACCGCGGTATTGCCGGGCACGCCCATCGCAACGAGCTGCTCGCGAACGGCGGCGCGCATTTCGCGCTCAGCGCGCCGCGATTCTGCCGTGGGCTCCTGCGCGTTCATGCGACCGCTTCCTGCAGCTTTACGAGCAGCTGCTGCAGCTCGCCGACAGTGGGGCAGGCTGCACAGTCATCGTCGGCGATCGGCACGCCGAACTCCTCCTCGAGAGCCAGAACGATCTCGATGGAATCGAGACTGTCCGCACCAAGGTCGTCGCGCAGCTTCATATCGGGATCGATGTCGGCCAGCTTGAGCCCGCCGAACTGGTCGGCGATGATCCTGGCGACGCGGGATTCTATGGTGTCCTGGCTCATGCGACCGGCTCATCGATCGAGGAGCCGGCCTGCGCGGCGGTGTCGTTGGCTTCGACGCCATCAAGACCAGCGGCTCGGGCCGCTTCGGCCCGCCGCCTTTTCTCGGCTGCTTCGGCTTCACGCGCCTCATACTCGGCCTCAGCTTCGACCAGGCGCTCTTGGAGATCGGCGGGATCGACCTCGATCATCAGCGCGACGAAGGTCTTTCCTTCGTGCTCTTCGATGACATCGATCCATGCCCGGTCCTTGGCGGGCCAAAAGGCGCGACCTTCCAGCGCGGTGCCGGCCACCTTGGGGGCGGCCAGGCGGGCGGCGATCGTGCGGATCTCGTCCTCGCGCGCTTCAGCCTGCCAGTCGCGGTCGATCGCTGGCGGCAAGCTGTCGGCTTGGCCGGGTGCAGCGGGCGGTGCGGGCTGGAACCAATGCTGTGCCAATTCGACGCCGGTGCCGTCTGCATTGACGCGGAAAATCGCGATCGCGTTGTGCTTGTCGACCAGCGGCAGATCTGCGGGATTGCTGGCCCAGCGCTCCTTAAATCCGTCGGGCGTTTTGGGAGTCGACCAATAGGGGCCGTCGACCGGTGTAACCGCCGCATCCAGCCAACCGCCGGTGTGAGCTTGCGCCTGGGCTTCGTGCAGCGCCTTTTCGGTCGCGAGCTTGCGCACCAGCGCGGTGTCTATCAGCAGCTCCCGATCGTCGTCGCCGAAGAACAGGTCGCGTTCGGTCTTGCCGCCGGCGCCGATGTACACGTCGAGCCCGATATAGCGCACCAAGCGATGATCGAGCGGGAAGCTCTTGCCTGCCAGCGCCTCGCGGATGCTGACCGGGCGGTGCGCCCATTCGGGTTGGGTCAGTGCCCTGGCGTCTTCCTTCTTGAACACGACGAGCTGCTCGGCGTGGCCGGGATGGCTTGCATAGGCGCGCGCGGCCTCGATCGAGATCCGGTATTCGCGCAGCGCGCTCAATATCTCCGGCGCCAGCGCAGCCAGGCGCAGGCGCTGTTCGACGTAGCGCACGGTGCGGCCGAAGCGGCGGGCGCAATTGGCGATGCGGTTGGGGACGTCGTCGATCGACGGTTCGCCGCCATGGACGATCGCGTGAAACGCCTCGACTTCGTCGGCCGGGTTCATCGCCACCTTCTGCAGATTCTCGACCAGGCTGGCCTCGAGCGCGTCGTCGCGCGGGATGATGTGGACCGGTACCGGGAACGTTTTGGCGATGCGCTTCTGGTCGACGAGAAGATTGAGTGCGCGCCAGCGACGGCCGCCCGCGTCGACCTCGTGCTTGCCGGCATGTTCGATGCTTTCGGAGACGACGAGGTTCTGCAGCAGACCCTTCGAGTGAATGGAATCGGCGAGGCTCTCGATATCCTCGTCGCCGTTAGTACGGCGGACGTTGCGCGGTGATAGGATCAGCTTGTTCAGCGGTATGGTCTGGTTCATGGATCAGGTCCTTTCGTGGCCAGTTGCATTGGTTGCGGAAGGTGCGCTTCGCGAGGCTTGCCTGCCTTTGCGAGCGCTGCTTGCCGCAGCGGTTTCAGGCACCGCTGCGGCAAGTTTTCGATGCGCGACACCCTCGCGCCGGGACGCAAGCCAGGCGTCGATATTCTGCCTGACCAGCCTGAAGTTGATGATGCGCACCCGGGGATTGTCGGCCCAGAGCATGCCCCTAGAATCGCCGCCGAAGCTCGCGATCGCGGCCGCGGCGACGTTCCACGAGGCGACGTAATCTGCCTTGGAGAAGCCCAGGGCGGCTTCATCCTGCAGTGACCAGCGCTGCAGCTCGTCGATCTCGATCGAGAGTACCTGCAGGAAGCCGCGGCTCATCTGGCGGGGCAGAGTGCGGGCGAAGCGGGTGATCCCGAACCCGGCTGGCTTGCGGCCATCGGCCAGGAAATGGATGTTGCCGGAGCCTGGCGTTGCGACGCTGTCGGCGCGCGCCAACGCAGCCGTGGGCGCGTAATTGTCTGCCCAGGGCATGAAAGCGTAAGGCTCGCGGATCCACGCCTGCGAGCCAGCCACGATACGATCGGCCATCACGCCCGGGCGCAGGCGGATCTGCGAGACGCCGGACCAATGGATCACGCGCGCTTGGTCGGCCGAGAGGTTGATGGGCTGCGCGCCGCCCGCCATCAGCCCAACCCCAGCGCGGCTTTGTACGTTTCGAGGACCAGCTCCATTTCTTGGCGAGCGTGCGCTTCCATTTTGCGGAGCTTCACGATCTGGCGCATGATCTTGGGATCGTAGCCCTGGCTTTTCGCCTCGCCGTATGTGTCGCGGATGTCGTCGGCGACGCCACGCTTCTCTTCCTCGAGGCGCTCGATGCGCTCGACGAACAGGCGCAGCTGGTCATCTGCAGAGAGGGGCGCGCTCATCGTGCGGCCGTCGCGATGATCATGAGGGTGCCGGCACCGATCAGGATGGCCATGTAAAGGAAAACGGTGATCCGAAAGCGGTGCTGGCGCTGTTCGCGGGTGCCGGGGCACTTGCTGCAGCGGCAGTCGGCGGGGTGGATCGTGCTCTGGTTCACCGGATCAGCTCCATGACGAGAGAAAGGGCCAGGCGGCCCGGGATGAGGATGAAGCCGCATGTGAGCGCGATGCCGGCGGTCGCGGCGCTGATCGGTTCGCCGAAGAAGCCTTCCTGTGGCTCGCGATCAGCCTGCAGGTTCCAGAGGGTTGGATCAGGACGCATCTGCCGTCTCCTGCTGGGGTGTTGCAGCCTTGCGCTCGCAGGCGGTGCAGAGGTTGGGGTCGGCACCCGCCCAGGCGCAGCCGTATTCGGCGAAACACCCAGGGATGCCGCTTTCGACGCGTTGGACGCAGGGGTGGTGCCAGCTGCAGCCGCACTCGCGGCAGATCTGCGGAAGCGGGACGGCGACACCATGTTTGTGCGCGACCAGGCGATCATAGATCTCGACGTCGAGCGGGATGATGCAGGCGAGGCGCGCGGTGACCGCGCCGTCGACGACCCGCATGTCGCGCTCGAGCTCGGCAATCCAGGCCGAAACATGCACGACCTGGGCGACGAGATCGTTGTTGATCACCGAGCGCACCGCGGCAGGCTCAAACACCTTTTTCGCTTGGGCCCAGGGCACCAATGCGACGGCCGCAAGGTCGAGGCTGACACCTGCGGCCTCGCGGCGTTTGCGGAGATAGGTGCCGGGCGACATTAGCGCAGCCGGGATGGGCGGCGGTGTGGTCACAGCACCAGTTCCCAGCGCTGGCCGGTGGCATCGGTGATGAAGACGCCGCCCCTAGCATCGGGCCCGAGGGTGCTGACGCCGGTGATCGTCATGGTGCTGCCGGTTACCGCGTCCATTCCGGACACCGAGAGCGCAGCGCCGGAGCGATAGGCAGTCCAGTGCTTGAGGCGGCGCGGCTCGGCGGCAGGCATTTCGGCGTGGCCGATACCCGGGTCTGCGAAGCGGGCTGAAGCGGGCTGGGTCATTGTTTCGGGCATATCGGGAGCTTTCTTCAGGCAGCAGAAAGGCCATCCCGAAAGCGCGGTTCGCAGCGGGCTGGCTGATGGTTGGCGGGATGTTGCGCGACGGGGTGCGATCGATGTCCGCCGAGCCTGTCAAGGCAGGGGCTGACCCAATAATCAGCCGCTGGGGGCCTCGCGAGCCGTACCAGGCACCCCTTTCGCGCCGGGGTTATGAAGTGTCGATCACGGCGGGTGGTGCTGATCGGGAATCGGGTCATTGTTTGTGCCGCCCGCCCCATCGGCGCTCGGTGCGCCGAGCAGAGGCAGGGCACGCTTCAGAACATCGAAGGCCTCGCTGCATTCACGCAGCGCGTTCTTGCGGTCGTTTTCCGTCGCGCCGGGCAGCGTTGCGAGCAGCAGCGCGGAATGCGCCTCTCCGCCTTCGCGGATGACCTTGGCGGCATGCTTGCCCAAGGCGATATTGCAGGCGAAGCGCTCCATCTGCGCGAGCTCGAGCTGCAGCTGATAGGTCTCGAACAGCGGAGTACAGTCTCCACCGGCGGCGATGAAGGCGAGATCGAGCGCGATCGCACAATCGAGCGGGATCTGTTCGGCCGTATCGGGATCGCCCCAGTTGCGCACGGTGCGGACCGCGCGGCCGACGATCGTGGCCATATCGGTGTAGCCACCGGGAAGGTGGCCGGCGATGCGGGCAAGGCCAGCGTCTATCGAGAGAGGCGCGCGCGCCTTCGTCATGACCAACCCTCGGGGGCGGCATATGCCGGTGCCGCCCCTTCGGTTGCAGAGCCGCTAGCAGCACGGTCTGCATTCTGGTTGCTCGACGGCAAGGGACTGCCGGGCTTAGGCGCGTTAGGATGCACAGGCGGCCTCCGATGTGGCGATGCCGTAAAGGGAAAGGCCACAGGCCACGCCAATGCAGATCAACAGGCACAGCGACAGGATTGCGGCGATGATGAGAGATCCGTCGCCGCACTTCATGCCGCAGCCTTTCCGATGGGAGGGGCCCCTACTTCGGGGGCGTCGGCGGCGCAGCCCGGGTCGTCGAAAGACTGCGCCGCCTCCCCACCAGCCACCGTTTGGGATGCCTCAACAGGGTCAAGACTGGCATCGGGACGACTGGAAGTGCGACCTTCGGGGAAGGGGGCCCCTGAGGGATTGGATGAAAGCAAGGATGATGCTGCAGAAGCAGGCAGATCGACGGGATAAATGTCGGGCCGCAGATCGTGACGGGAAATGCCGGTGGCAGCTTCGATGGCGAGGACATGCTCGGCTGGGAGCACGGTGCCTTGCTTGACCCACCTCCAGACGGCACGTTGGCTGACTCCTAGGTGCCGACCTGTTGCTGACTGGCCACCAAAAATGCGCACAGCCTCAAGCAATGCGTCGAGTGGTGTTTCGAATGAAGATCGAATCAGTGCCATGAGTGCTTGCTACACCCATTGGTTTTATCGAGTCAACACCGAAAGGTTTGTTTGTCTCAAAACCTAAAGGTTTAGAATGCAGCAGTGTTAGAATCGTCCCGCCTGAAACTTCGGATGGAGGAGCTCGCCATCTCGCAATCTGAGTTGGCGAGGCGCGTTGGTGTGTCTCAAACGACCATATACAAGCTTGTGTCAGGCGACGGCTACGGGAGCAAATATCTCCACAAAATCGCGAGGGAACTGCAGACTACAGCAGCGTATTTGTCAGGTGAAACTGACGATCCTTCGACCGAAACCCCCATTTTGGCGCTAGATTATCAGCAGCGGCAGTTGATCGAGTATTTTAACAAGCTGGGCGAGCCTGAGAGAAACAGCTTCATAATCATAATGAGGTCAGCCGTGGAAGGACCATCCAAGCACAACACCCTGCATAATGATCGGAGCGCTTTTCGCGCCGAAGATGACGAACGCGTTTTTAAGGCGGGCGCTTAGCGATGGCGGTTCCTGTTCACCTGCTAGTCGCGGCCGCAAAGATGCTCAACGATCCCAACACGATCAAGACAGTCAAATCGATCTACGAGGCTGGCACCGCCATGGTCGATAAGGCGCAGGGGCTACGGCGTGCGCCGCCGCCAGTTGCACTGCCGCCGTCTGCGCCAACCACTCCGATCGCTGCGACCGGCAGGCCAAAGACCGGAATGCGAGCCGATATGGCGAAGCGATGGATGCTGAAGCCTGGCGCTTCCGGTGACTTGATCCGGTTTACGTATGCGGACGAGCATGGGTTGGTTTGCGTTCGCACGGTGGGCAAATTGGATCAGCAACGGACGCGATCTGACTGGCTATTGTCTAAACCTGCGATGCGAGCATAAGTTCGCGATCGCGCGGATCGACGCGCCCGAGATGATTGAATGATGCGTCTTTTGGATTGATCTGCGGACCGATCATTGATCACGTTAATGGCGGAAAGCCTCTATTTATCAAGGATCCAGCAAGTTGGTCGACGAAACTACATACCGTATAAAGAGCGCCGAGGCTTTGATTAGTCACGTTGGCGTGACATCCGCAATGGTCCGTATTATGTTTAGAACTTACACCGGTAAAGGGGTGAGCGCAGACGAGTGGGAAAATCTTACTGGAAATATTGACGAGCTGCTGAAACTTTCAAAAGAGCTTCTGCTGCTACTTCAGGAGCAGCGCAATGGCGATTGACGACCGTTTGAGCCAAATACTGAAAGCGGAGCGTGAAATTCGTTTTATGCATGCTGAGATCAAAGGTGTTGGCACGGATTCTGGCAGTGGAGGCTCTGGCCCGACAGACGATCGCGTGACAAGGCTAGAAGGTCGGATTGACAAGGTTGCCGACGAACTGGGCGACGTGAAGGTCAACATCGCCACGCTGACCGAGAGAGTATCGCACCTTCCCAGCAAGGGATTTATCGTCACGACAACGACGGCTGCCCTAGCGTTGGTCGCGGCGATCGCGGTGTTCGCCGACAATATCAAGGCCGCGTTCGGATGACCCGAGCGTTGCTTGCGTTTGCGGGATTGATGCTACCTGCCGCAGCAGCTGCTGGGCCGATATCGAAGTGGGACGATCGCAAGCCTGACTTCGACTATGTCTCGGAGGCCAATATCTACGATGTAGAGCGGTGCATTTTCGATGCAGGCGCTTGGCGGCCCCCGATAGTACTCAGGCAGCCTGACCGGCCTGATCGCGTCACTTTGCTCTATGTCGACGATACTGGATCGTCGGGACGGTTAGATCTGGTGACAATCGACGGGACGCTTCACATCAAAGGATGGAATGTACCGAAGGCGATCCTGGTATGCGCGCCAAGAAAGTGAAGCGGCATGGGTGAGGGTAGCAGCCATCCGGCAAATGGTGTCGCTGGGTCGGTTTCATGGATCTGGCTCGGAATTCTTATGCTCGTTCTCGCAGTTGCCGCACCAGCTGCTTTGTGGATCTCGAGCCAATCGCTGGTTCCGTCTGCTCGCTTAGGCGTTACAGCAGAGCGCGCCCAAGCGGCAGCCCGGATCAAGGCCGAATGCGACCTCGCGATCGACCGCGGCAAATGCATCAGAGCAGTGAACGATATCCATCGCGACCATTTGCGCGCAGACGCCGAGCTTGCCATCACAAGGCAGGCCTCAGTGATTTCAGGGGCCGGTCTGTTATTGGTGACAGTCCAGATATTGGTGACGGTGGTCGGCACCTATCTGCTTTGGCACCAGATTGATCTGACGCGCGCCGCCGTTACCAGCGGTGCAGCCGCGAACAGAGAGATGGGGGCGGCAAACAGGATCGCCTCGATTAGTACCAGGCCTTGGATAAAGTTCGAGGTCCGGCCCCTGAGCATCGAGCGGGTGAAGGATTTTTCGCGCATCACCTTAATCGCTCGAGCTATCAACATAGGACAAACGCCTGCGCTGAACGTCACCTTTCGATATCCTAAGTTCGAAGGGTCTGCTGGCCAACACCATCTCCCGTTCAACACAGACGAGGCATTTGTGCGGCAGCCCGGCGAACATATGCAGGGCATCCTGCCGGGCGACCATGCCGAGTTCCAGTTCTTCATTGAGGTGCCGCAGCCATCGGTAGAGTTCAGGCAAAACCCGATGCCAATTTACCGGTCGTTCAAGATCGGGGTTTTCTACGACGCCTTGGGTGATAGCGACGGCGCGACGGTTGCCGATTGCTATGCCAGCACCACGATACGATTTCCCGATTATGACAGAGTCGCTCCTAAGTTCGGCCCGGAGGTTTTCGAACAGACCAGAGTGACGTATGTGAGGGTCAGCTAGCTAAATGCAGTGGAATTCATGCAAAATTTCAGCCCTAATCACTAGCTGGCGTTGCAGATGTTTGCGCAGCAAGATTGGCCGGATGCTGTGACTTTGGCCCATATCGATGACAACGGGAGGGCTGGACGGCGGATTGACCTCCAAGCGAAGGCCGATGCGTTGCATGGCACGGCCTGGTCTGGACCGAAGGCGATCAGGATGTATGCCTTGGAGGCTGGTCGATAATGAACGAGTCATTTGACGGGGAACGTCGTCCTCCAATACCGGCCGAAATCAGACGGCGCGTCCTTGTCGAGGCTGGACACCGTTGTGCGATACCCACCTGCCGATACATTGAGGTCGAGATTCACCACATTATCCCCTGGGCGAATTGTCGTTCGCATGACTACGACAATCTCATCGCTCTCTGTGCAAATTGCCACAGGAGAGCCGACCGCGGGGAGATTGATCGTAAATCTCTTCGTCTATACAAAATCAACCTCCGGTTTGCCCATGACAAGTTTTCACAACTTGAAATGGATATCTTATTCGATGCCGCCAGATTACCGCCGGGCCAAGGCATTCTGTGGACGCCGGTGATGATGGTCCTAATTCGTCGGGTGATAGAAGCTGGCTATCTTGTCGTTGTCGCTCCGCAAACCATAGTTTCCATCGGAGGGCTCGACCAGTCTCCCAGGCAACTTATGATTTCAGCGAAGGGTCGGGAGTTTCTTGCCGATTTTGGCGATCACGAATTATAGCTGACTTGTGCGATTTCTGCAGGAATTCCAGCGTCCAATGTAGCACCTCATCCTCGTACTATTGATGGGTGGGGGCATTAATGGCCGATACCATCTCGAAATCGCAACGTCGAAATCACGTTGCAGCGTTTTTTTCAGCTGAGCTATGGGACTCAAATTATCGAAATAGAGCATTTTAGCCCGTTTCCTGATATGTTCCCAGCATGGCCAGCCAGATCCGCCCAACAGCGCCCCGTGCCGACCTGAAACAGCGCCCTGAGATGGCAAGCTTGAAGCTGTTAGTGCTGAAATTCGTCACTGAATATATCCGGCAATGGGATGGGTCTCCCAGCTTGGGCGAGATCGGTGCCGCGCTTGGCACCAACCGCACGCGGGTGCGCCGTGCGCTGCGGACATTGGTCGCGGAAGGGCAGCTAATGCGCATACCTGGGCCTCGTGGCCTGAGCCTGCCCGATGACGAGCCGATGGCAGTGCGGCAGCTGCGCGCGCGAGGGTGGATAATCAACCCGGGCGATCGCACGGCGACACCGCCTGCCAGTGGGCCGAAAAGCGTTACAAATCAGCCCCTCCTACCTCCTGCCGAACTGGATTATGTTCCCCGTGCATCGAAGTTGCGGGGAATTGGCAGATATGGGATCGAAGGCAGGCGTTGCGCGCAAAGGCGCAGCGAAGGGCAAGAAGGTAGCGCAAGCGCAACTGAGTGAGCGCAGGCGAGGAATTGCCGCCAGTTATGCCGCGCGACACCCCGGAAAGGCCGCCGCCGAGCGGGCGCTGCGCAAGGAGCAGCACGCGATCGCCAACCGGTGGGATCACAAGCGCCATGGCACCGCCCAAACGCATGAACATGCATCCCGACAGCTGCAGGGCAGCCTGCACATGCTGTATGTGCGTGGTGTAATCGACCAGTTCGAGCTCGCCGACGCCGACGTGATCGCCGGTATTGCCGCGAAAATCGGCGCCGAGCTGACCATCCGCACCGTGAGCCTGGAAACCCGGGTCGATGCCTCTCCGCGCGCTGGTGGCGCGTTCTATGAGGCGCTGGGATGGGTGAGAGCGGAGATGGCTTATGGCCGATGGCGCGCGGCATTGCCCCAGGCTCAGCCGGTTCTGGCGATGATCGTGGGCGACATGGGAATCAGCGCAGCGGCGGCGCGGCATAATATCAGCCCGAGGCGGGCGAGGCGAATGCTGCTCGAGGCGCTGGATATGTGGCCGAATTTCTATGCCGATGCGGTGAAGCGGGTGGATGCCGGCGACTTGGCGGCGATGCATGCGGGGTTGTTATGAACTGTCGCATCTTAGTCGGCAAAAAGCGGGTCGAGGTGTTCTTCGATCAGTTGATTTAGCCGATAGCGGGTCATGGGTTTGGCGGCAACGATGAGCTTTTCGAGTTCATTCTTCACTTCTGCGATCCACAGCCTTTCTGGGAGAAGCGAAGGGATGCTGCGGCCAGCGTGGCGGTTTTGCAAGGTTGCAAACGCGCGGGCCTGAATTTCGGGTGATGCTTCGAAGATCACCGTCGCAAACTCTTTCGCCGGTATGCTCATTAAGACCGGATGTTCGCTATATCGAGCTCGGCGCACGCCGTTCACCGCAAGGTCAAACAGAAATTCGTCTGGATCCGTGGGCAGGACCTCAAGGAGGTCGCGCGCGATCGACCCATATTTTTCTTTCGCTACAGTGAGTTCTACCTCATCGTAATGTGCAGCTATACTAAGCCACTCCGGTGTGTTTGACTGAACCATCATGTAGCCGCCATAGATATTGCGTCCGCCATGTTCATTTGGCCTATCTAGGCTGGTCTCCAGCTGAGCCGCACGACCAACGTGGTCGATATAGGCCTTGCACTCGTCAACCACCTCATCAATTTCCTTCGGTATCATACCAATCTTAGCAAGCCAAAGACGGATGCCGGCAACGTGCAAAATCTCACCTCGCAACGTGAATTGATGACTTGCGAAGGCTTCTTCCAATTCATGCGTTACGCGCTCGCTAGTTTCGTCGTCGGCGAAGAAAAGCGCGCTCGCCTGCTTCCATAGCGGGCTGTCTCCAGGGGCGGCATAGTCGGCTGAAGCGTCCAACACTGCCACGAGCCCGGGACCATTAATCTGCCCTTCGAGCAGCGTGGAACCGAGCATCTGTGCAGTCAGCAGTGTGTCACTAAAATTGATTTGAGGGTAGCGATCATCAATTTCATCCGCACGGTTTTTGGGTTTTTTAGCTTGGAGACGCATCGCCCTTGCAACAGCATTATCGATGAGCGAATTCAGGACGTCTGCATCGAGAACGCCAGCGCGGGCTTCCATGGTACACACCATTGCAACATTCATGATCTTCAATACCGAAGCCTGTTTGTTCCAATGGCGCGTTTCTAGAAGCGAGCCGATTTTCTCGAAATCCCACATCGCGTGTTTGAGCGTCCGAAGATTGCCGCGTCCTCCCTGGCGGTGAAGCGCCAGTACATTTTCCTTGTGACGCTTCAGAAATCCGCGAGTTGGAGGATGCCGAACCAGTTCAGCAAATACCTCGAACGCTTCGCCGGCCGGTGACGATACCTTTAAGGTCTGACCAACCAATTTTTCTTTTATCTGGCGATACGTCATATCGCCATCATCCTTTATTTCAGCCTCATTACCGAGGATTATAACCTTAAGGCCGTCATGCTCCACGAAGCTGTTAATATAGCCGAGCGCTTCGCCCACCGGAATCTTGCACCGCTCGAGATCATCGAAGACCAGCAATCGTTTGCCGGGATTGCTAAGTTCCTTAGATATATCGATTTCAGTCAGACTTGCGTTTAAGGTGGCGCTATTGCCATCGCTAAAATCCATTTTGAACGCACCCTTAGCGACCGCTCGCGATACAGCGCCTAAAATCCTCATCCCTTTGCCCGACAAAATCGGATGGAGCTGCCGATAGATTTCCGCGTCGATTTGGTCGGTCGAAGACACACCATTGAGCGTGATATAAAGCGAGTTTACAGTGCTATTTTTCACAAATTCCTTGACTAGGTGGGTTTTGCCCGAGCCCCAAGGTCCGTCAATCATTACTGCATAATCGAAACGCCTTTCTGGCTCGATATAATACTCGATGAACTTGGATATACTGTTATTCGCGCGGATGCCCATTTCGTCAGAACGCGTATCAGGTTTCATATTGATCAACCGCATTTGTTTAGAATCACAGATACCTATCACGATGGGGGACGATGAGTCCAAAGATCGCCTGAGCATGTAGGTTTTTTGCAGGTGTCACAAAAAAGCCCCTGCCAAAAGCGCATCGAGACTGCCAAATCTGACCCGGCGATAATTGTGACCGTAGCCCGCGACACCTGATTCCCCGAGGTGCCTGCGGGCTTTTTCGTGGGCGGGAGACGCACCGATGCCGAAAGGTCTTCACGGTGGCGATGCGGGCAGCCGCCTATCCCGCGCCAGCACTCGGCTTGATGTCTTGTGCCACGATGTATCGCTGGGCGTGCGCAACCAAAGGCATTTCGACGACCTGGAGAGCGAGGCGCAAGCCATCGCGGGCGAGATCGTCGCGGCGTTTCGCCAGCCGGACGTGCGCCAGGGCGGCTGTACCAATTTGCGGAGGCGGATGTGAGCGACGATCGGATCGATCTGGAGCAGCTGCGCGCAAGCGCATTCAAGTCCGAGGAGCCGAAGGCTCGCACTGTCGTCAGCCTAGCTTGGCTGCGTCAAGTGCATGGCGAACTGACCGCCGGGCGCGTTGCCCAGGCACAACTCAGCCGCGCGCGCACCGTGGATGATGTCATCCAGGATCTGCGCACCGGACCGATCGAGCGGACGTCGACGCTGTGAGCGAGACGGCCGCTACCAAGCATCGCCAGCCACGCACGCTGGAGCAGGCCACGGCCATGCTCGAGCGGTTCGCCGTGCTGGACGGTGAGCGTGCGGGCATCGAGGCGGAGCGCAATGACGCGATCGCCAAGATTAACGCCGCTGCAGACGAGCAGCTGGTGCCGATCGTCCAGGAGATGGACGCAATCGACGAGAAGGTTCAGCCCTGGTGGGCGAAGGTGGCGGCCGAGCTGCTGCCGGCCAAGCGCAAATCCATGGAGCTGGGCGGATGCATCATTGGATCGCGCACTGGCAAGACAGTGCTGGCGATCGCTGGTGCTGAAGACACGCTGATCAGCGCGCTGACAAAGCTGCGCTGGGGCAAGGTGTTCGCGCCTGCCAAGCCGAAGCTGGACAAGACGGCGCTGCTGAAGGCGACATCCGGGCCCAAGGCCCAGGATCTAGCGAAGCTGGGCGTTACGGCCAAAGCGGGCGAGGAATCGTTCGTGCTTGCGCGCGCTGAGCAGACTGGCACGATCGGGAGCTGATGATGCATATCGACAACTTCAGCCGTGTGGCCAAGTTGGTTTGTGAGCGGATGCAGATACAGGACGTGCTGCAGCTGCCCAACCCGGCTGAGAGCATGCTTCATGGGGATGCTCGCTGGCCTGCGAAGCTTACCGGCGTTATCCTCGCCCAGGCAGTGCCGATTGCTGTCGCCGCGCTGAATGATCGCCTCGCTGTAATCAATGCGGAGCTCGTTGAGCTGGGCATGTCGATCGACTGATGCCATCGCAGCCGCCACGCTACCGGCCACCAGGCTGGATGCCTGGCAAGCCATGGGCACGGCCTGGTCTGTTCGTAAAGGACAAGCGCAAACGCGGCCGTGCGGGCATGCGCGATCGCGCTCAGGTCCTGGCTGAAGAGCCGTTATGCAGATTGTGCCTGGAAAAGGGGCTCGAGGTCGCATCTGACGTTGTCGACCACAAGATACCGCTCGCATGGGGCGGAACAGACGATCTAGATAACAAGCAGGGACTATGCGACCCCTGCCACGACGAGAAATCCAAGGCCGAGCGGGCCTTCACGCGACGTCGCTAAATCGAAGATTTCGATTGAGCATCATCACATGGGGAGGGGGAGGGTCAGTGTCTCCATGCATCGCCCCCCGGACACCGCCTTGGTGGGAAGATTCTTACGCGGTCGATTTCAAAGGGTAAAAAGTTGCATGGCGCGAGGCGGGGCTAGGCCGGGATCTGGTCGACGCCCGACGTCGCCGGCGCTGAAGAAGCTGATGGGCACCGACCGCAAGGATCGGCAGACCGCGGCGACGATCGCGCCCGGCGAAGGGCCACTGATCTGCCCGCTGCATCTCAGTGATCTGGCGCAGCTGCACTTCGGCACTATCGCCGCAATCCTGGAGCAGCAGAAGCGGTCGCATCCGTCCTATGCGGAACATATCGCGCTGCTCGCCCAGCGGCTCGAACAGATCCAGCGGTACCAGGCGGTGCTCGAGTCGGTCGGCGATACCTATGAGGCCGCGACCAAGACAGGGTTCATCATTCGCGCGCGGCCCGAGGTTGCGATGCTTTCGGATGCGATGCGCCAGGCGCAGTCGTTACTCGGTGAGCTGATGCTCAACCCGGCCAGCGCCATGAAGTTAGCCGAAGGCCACAAGCCCCAGGCGGGCGAGTTCGACGATTTCTAAGGAGACCTCAATGCGCATGTTGGGCAAAAGCATCTTCCCGGTCCTGGCGATGGCCATGGCTGGCGTTTCGGCTGCTGCATCGTCAGCGGCTGTGGCGATGGAGCGGTTGGAAGCTGTGGCGCCCCGCCGCACATTGCAGCCTGCCTATGCGAAGTACCCGCGCGGCAAGGGCAAGCAGGCGAAACCTGCCAAGCGCAGCAACCGCCTCCACATCAGCCGGCGCACGCGCAGGAAGCATCGCCGCGCGGCATAACTGCATGTGGAGACGCGCGATTATCCTGGGATCGCGAAGCAATATGCGCGTGATGTTGTTGCCGGCAAGATCCCTGCAGGCAAGTCGATCCATCGGCAGTGCCAGCGGTTCCTGGATGAACTGAAGGTCGAACGGCGCAAGCTGTTCCCCCATCGGTTCGATAACGCCAAGGCAACGCGGGTCTGCAAGTTCATCGAGCGGCTCCCGCACTCGAAAGGCAAATGGGCCAGGGCGAAGGAACTGATCAGGCTCGAGCCTTGGCAGATCTGGATACTGTGCTGCACTTTCGGTTGGATCCGCAAGCGCGACGGGCTGCGGCGCTTCCGGGTGCTGTTCGTCGTGGTGCCGCGCAAGAACGGCAAGTCAGCGATCGCCGCGGGAATCGGCCTGTACATGTTCTGCGCCGACGAGGAGTTCGGCGCTGAGGTCTATTCGGGAGCGACCAACGAGAAGCAGGCCTGGGAGGTTTTCAAACCGGCCAAGCTGATGGCCTCTCGGACGCCGGCGCTGCTCTCGAAATGGAACGTCAAGGTCAACGCCGCGAACCTGGTGCGGATCGACGACGAGAGCAAGTTCGAGACGATCATCGGAGATCCGGGCGATGGGCAAAGCCCGAGCTGCTCGATCCACGATGAATATCACGAGCATGCCGACGACGGCCAGGTCGACACGATGCTCACCGGGATGGGGGCGCGCGAACAACCGCTGCAGCTGCTGATCACCACCGCCGGCGATAACCTTGCCGGTCCATGTTACGCGAAGATCCAAGAGGAACGCGACAAGCTGCAGGGCATCGGCGTCATGGAAGACACCCGCGATGTCTTGGCGGCCGCTGGCTTGGGCCATAACGGCGGGCCTCCGCTCGACGACGAAACGTTCTTCGTCGAGTACGCGGCCGACGATGACGACGACTGGCGCGCAGAAGAAACGCTGCGCAAGGCCAATCCGAATCTGGATATCTCGGTGGCAGGCGATTTCCTCCGCGCACGACAGCGCGAGGCGATCGCGACGCCACGAAAGTCCGGTGTTTTCAAGACGAAGCACCTCAACCTTTGGGTTGCTTCGAAGGCGGCATACTTCGACATCCAGGCATGGCGCCGCTGCCATGACGCGGACGTTCCGATGCGCGGCCGCGAGCTGTTCAGCTTCGAACGGCTGAGGGGCAGGCGCTGCATCGCCGGGCTCGACCTGGCGTCGAAGATCGATATCGCGGCGCTCGAGCTGCTGTTCCTGCCGATCGGCGCGAAGGCGACGGTCGACGACCCTTATGTTCGGGTGGGATTCTACTTCCTCCCCTCCGAAACGGTCCTGAGCGTGCCTGCCTATCAGGGCTGGGATGCGCAGGGCCTGGTCAACGTGACCGATGGCAACATCATCGACTATGACGAGATCCTGGACACGCTGCGCGATGTGCGCAGCTTCTGCCAGCTCGAGCAGGTGGCGTACGATCCGCATCAGGCGACCTACATGATCACCACCATGCAGAAGGAAGGGTTTCCGGTCATCGAGTACCGGCCCATCGTGCTGAACTTCTCCGAGCCGATGAAAGAGCTCGACGCGCTGACCAAGGCCGGAACGATCGCCCATGGTGGCGACCCGGTGATGGAATGGCAAATGAACAACGTGGTGGCACAGGCTGACCGCAAGGACAACGTCTACCCCAACAAGCCACGGGTCGAAGCCAAGATCGACAACCCGGTCGCGCTGATCAGCGCGCTGGGCGCGGCTATGACGAAGGAAGAGGAAATTATGCCCACTTCGCCATGGGATGACCCGGAATTCTCGATCACGGCCGACGAGGGCGAAGCCTGATGGGGTGGTTCAGCGACTGGCTGCTCGGCGGTGTCGAGCAGCGCTCGATCGAAGACCCACAATACAGCCTAACGGAAAGCCCGGAAGAGCTGCTGCGGCTGCTTGGCGTCGCCGATAAGCAGAATGCGCTACCGATCGTGTCGATCGAGGCCGCCCTGTGCGTGCCGGCGGTGCTTTCGATCGTCGCATTCTTGTCGCGGACGCTGGCTGCACTGCCGCTGCCGACGTTCGAGGCGGGCGATAATGGCGCCCGGGTGGACGATTCGGTGGCTCAGCTGCTGAGCTACGCGCCGAACGAAGGCGAAAGCAGCTATGGCTGGCGCCGCTGGCACTGGCAGCAGGTTTTTACCGGCGGTCGTGGCCTGGCCTGGATCGAGCGCGCAGGGACCAAGCCGGTTGCGATCTGGCCGATGGATCCGGCGCTTACAACCATTCGGCGCGTGAACGGGCAGAAGATCTACACGCATAGCGGCAGAGATTACGCCGCCAGGGACGTGATCGACACGCCATTCATGCTCAAGCGCGACGGCCTGGGCAGCTACTCGCCGATCGCCAAGATCAACAAGGCGATATCGCTGGCGATCGCCATGGAGGGCTTTGCGGGCGGCTTTTTCCTCGGCGGAGGTATCCCGCCACTGTCGCTCGAAGGGCCAGTCCCATCAGGCGCAGATGCATATCGGCGTGCACATGCCGATATCCAACGCGCGATCGACCTCGCCAAAAAGTCGAACAGCAACATATTCGGGATGCCGCCAGGCCACAACCTGAAGCCAGTCGGGATTGATCCTTCGAAAGGGCAGATGGTTGAGGCGCGGGCCTTCCAGATCATCGAGATCAGCCGCGGTTGGCAGATGCCGCCGGTGTTCGTGCAGGATCTATCGAAAGGTACGTTCAGCAATACCGAGCAGCAGGATTTGTGGCTGGCAAAGCATCTCGTCATGCAGTGGGCTAAGGCTTTCGAAGATGAGCTGACGCTGAAGCTCTATGGCTGGCAAAACCCGCAACGCCGCGTCCGCCACAATCTCGACGGGCTGCAGCGCGGAGCATTCAAGGAACGCAGCGAGGCGCTGGCCCGCTCCATCCAGACTGGTCAGCTGACGCCAAACGAAGCCCGCGCGCTCGAGCAGCGTGCGCCGCTGGACGGCGGCGATGTCCTTTACGTGCAGCAGGCCACGGTTCCGCTGACCATGGCCGGCGCCGGCGTCGGCCACAACGGCGGTCCACCGCTAAACGATAACGATGAGGAGGATGCTGCAGATGCCAGCGCCGAAGACTGATGGGGTTGAGCGCAGGGCGCTTGTTACCGGCGGCGAACTACGCGTTGCGCAGGGCAACGACGGGATCGGCACGGCGGTGGGCTATGCTGTCCTGTGGAACAACCGGACCGATATCGGCGGATGGTGGACCGAACAGTTCGCGCCAGGCTGCTTCACCAAGTCGCTGGGCGAGGCCGACGTGGTCGCGCTGGATAGCCATGATGACGCGCGACCTGTCGGCCGTCGCAGTCGCACCACCCTGCGCCTGAATGAAGACACGCGCGGCCTGGCGTTCGAAAACGATCTGCCGGACACCAATGATGGCCGCGACCTGAAGGTCCAGCTTGAGCGCGGCGACATCGAGGGCATGAGCTTCCGATTCCGCGCGCGTCGCGAGGAATGGGACGAAACAGTCGAGCCGCCGCTGCGGACCATCCACGAAGCGGACCTGATCGAGATCACTTACACGGCATTTCCCGCCTATCCGGACACCGAAGCCGGAATGCGCAGCCTGGAAACGGCCCGTACCGAACGTCGCCAGCACAACAAGTCAGGTGCGCTGGCGCGCCTTCGCATGCGCACATCGCAGCGCGAACGGAAAATCTGACAGCAATTTACCGGGCCCAGCCCGAGGCGACGGTCCGCAACCGCGGCGTCCTCAACCACCCGCCAATCTGGCGGGTTTTTTTGTGACCTGGAGCGACAAATGATCCTGCAGCAGTACTATGAGCAGCGCGGCACGCTGGTGGCCGAGGCCCGCTCGATCCTCGATTCGATCGAGACCGAAACCGACACCACCCGCATCACCGAAGCCGAGCAGCGCCACGACGCCGTGATGGCCAAGCTCGACGCCCTCGACAAGAAGATCGAGCTCGAAGAGCGCCAGGCGGCCCGCGAAACGAGCGAAGAAGAGCGCCGTCGCCAGAATCGCCCGAACGGCGCCAATGGCAGCGCATCGGGCGTCGACAATCCCGAAGGCGACGAAGAGCGCACCAGTGCTCAGATGCAGGACGAATATCGCGACGCATTCTATGCAATGCTGCGCGAGGGCGGCGATATGTCCGGCCTCAGCGCTGAGCAGCGCCAGCTTCTGCGCCGCGGCTATGTGGAAAACCGCGTGCAGACTGCCGGCACCGATGCTGCTGGCGGCTTCACCGTGCCCACCACGCTCGCCAACTTCATCGTTCAGGCGATGAAGGACTGGGGCCCGATGTACGATCCCGGTATCACCACCGAGATCATCACCAGCAGCGGCAATGCGTTTGACATCCCGACCAATGACGACACCGGCAACCTTGCCGCTCTGCTGGCCGAGGGCGCCGATCTGACCGATGACAACAGCGGCGACCTGGCGTTCGGCGAAAAGAACCTGAACGCCTATGTCTATGCGACGCCGTGGCTGAAGATCAGCTTCGAGCTGCTGCAGGACTCGGCGTTCAACCTCGAGCAGTTCGTCGGTGCAGCGCTCGGCAAGCGCCTTGGTCGCCTCGCAAACCAGCGCCTGACGATCGGCACCGGCGTAAGCCAACCCAACGGTATCGTCACTGCGGCCACCGTCGGCGTGACGGCTGCAGCTGCCGCCGCGATTGCGGCCGACGAGCTGATCACCTTCCAGCACACCGTGAACGCGGCATACCGCCGCAGCCCGCGTTGCGGTTGGCAGTTCGCCGACACCACGCTTGCCGCGATCCGCAAGCTGAAGGACGGCCAGGGCAACTATCTGTGGCAGATGGGCGATGTCCGCGTCGGAGCGCCCGATTTGCTGCTCGGCAAGCAGTATTTCGTGAACGACGACGTGCCGGCGATGGCTTCCAACAACCGTTCGGTGCTGTTCGGCGACATGTCGGCCTATATCGTGCGCAAGGTCGGCAGCCCGCTGATCGGAACCGTGCGCGAGCGCTTCTGGCCGAAGGTCGGCATGGCCGGTCTGGTCCGCTTCGATGGCGAGCTGACCGATGCCGCCGCCGTCAAGGCCCTTCGCCAGGCGGCTTAATGCCAGTCGAAACGGAAATCCGGGCGGGGGAAACCTCGCCCGGGCTTTCGCTGGCCTGCGCGTTGCTCGCGCGGGCCAGCGAAGGAGATGATCCATGCCGATGCTGAAGATGAAAACGGGCCTTTCGGGCCCAGATTATTCGCTGTCGCCCGGCGATAGCCACGAATTTGGCGAAGGGGAGGCCTCACGCCTGATCCTGGCCGGTTTTGCCGAGGCAACTGACGGGTTCGAGCCAATTGATCCTGAACAGGCCGAACGCGATGCCGCTGAAGCTGCAGCAGCTGCGCAGGCCGACGCCGACGCCAAGGCGAAGGCTGACGCAGAAGCCGCGATCGCGGCCGAGGCGCAGGCAAAGGCCGATGCTGAGGCCGCAGCTGCTGCCGAGGCCAAGGCCAAGGCCGATGCTGACGCCAAGGCAGTCGCACCGAAAGCAGAGACCGCTGCCCAGAAGAAGAAGCGCCTGGCCGCTGAAGCGCGGGCGAAGAGCTGATGTGGCTGTCGCCGGTCTCGGTCACTGCCGCTCAGGCGGAACCGGTCGATCTGGCGAAAGCCAAGCAGTATCTGCGCATCGATGCCGGCGATGAGAGCTTCGACGACGAAGTCGAGACTTTCATCGCCGCGTCGCGCGCCGAAATCGAGCAGATCTGCAACACGCGGATGATCACGCAGGATGTCATGCTGGTTGCGAGCAGTTTTGCCGACCTGGAGCATCTGCCGATCGGGCCGGTGCAGGACATCGTCACGATCCAATACGTAAATACCGATGGTGTCGAGCAGCTGCTGGCTGCGGAAAATTACGAGCTCGTCGCCGGCGTGCTCGATGCGCAGATTATTGGCGTCCCCGGGTTCGTCTGGCCGACGATCGCCAGTCGCGCCGACGCCGTTCGGGTGACCGTCAGCGTCGGGTACGGCGATGCTAGTACCGACGTGCCGCGGGACCTGTACTTTGTCATTTTGCAGGCGATCCGGGCCAAGTTCGAAGGCCGCGAGATCGCGATCGAGCACATGCTGGTCAATCACAGGATTTGGCTGGCCTGATGATGGAACATGACGCCCGGCGCGGGCGCTTTGGCTCGCGCAAGCGGGACCGGCTGATCAAGTTCCGGCTTCCTGTCACGCAAGAAAACGCTGCCGGCGAACCCGTGGAAACCAGCCTGGCCGATGCCGGGCAGGCTTACGCCGCAGTGAGCTATGGCAAGGGTCAGGAGCGTCGATCTGCGGGCATCGAGGGCAACGATCTGTCGGCGACGTTCATCACGCTGCAGAACCCAACAACTCGGGCGATCACCGAGGCGCACCTTGTCCTCTACGACGGTGGCCAATGGGACATCACCAGCGCCGTGCCATTCGAGCGCGACGAGATGGAATTTACGGCGGTGCGACGCACCAGCCTCAACCAAGGAGCATGATATGCTGGTAAAGACCGTACGCGAACACGCAAATCGCCATGGCGTCGTCAAGGAAGACGGCAGCCATCGCGTCAAGACGGTGGGCGCAACCTACGAGCATCCCGAGCCGCGCACGCTGATCGAAAGCGGCTTCGTCGTCGACGCTGCTGCAGCTGCAGCCGACGCGAAACAGGCATCGAAGGGCAAGCCTGCAACCGATGCTTGATTTCGCCATGTCCGGCATCGACGACGCCATATCCGCCATCCGGCGGGTCGGCGGCGCGGTTACGGACGACACGATCAAGCCCGAGGCGGCGAAAGCGCTCGAGCCAGTGCTCGAGACAGCTCGCCAGCAGGTGCCTCGCGACACAGACGAGCTGCACGACAGCCTGGTCATCAGCGATCGGCTGCATAGCGGGCCAGAACGCGGGAAGGGCGGCTCGGTCTATGTTGGCGTCTTGCAGGGCCGTGCGCTGCATGGCTGGTTTGTCGAGGGTGGCACGGTGCACATGCAGGCGCAGCCGTTTCTGGGCCCCGCCTTCGAGCAGCACCGCGATCTGATCGTCGACATCCTAGGCAAAGGTGCCGGGCGCCTGATCCTGAACGCGAACTGACATGGAAGAGGCCCTGGTCGCCCGACTGCGCGCAAGCGCAGCAATCGTTGCGGTGGCCGGCGTCTACAATGGCAGACCCGCGATCGACGTCGGCGAGCGGCGATCGGACAAGCCGGAATCGTTCCCAGCATGCTTCATCGACATCAATTTCCCTGGTCGGATGTACGACCAGGACGGGCCGCAGGGCCTGCATATTCCACGCATCCGCTTCGAATGCTTCGGCCGCTCCTGGCTGCAGGCCAAGCAGCTGGCACGCGCGATCACCGAGCTTGTCGAAACACCGGACGAGGTTGGTGGCATCCGCTTCCACCGCGGCGCGCAGCTGGTGTTCGAGCGCAACATGACACCGGAAGACCTGGGCGGCGGGATCAAGGTTTTCCGGAATTTGCGCGACATGACGATCCCCTACACCCCCACATAAAGGAAATTTGATATGGCAACCGGAGACGGCGTCCTTTCGGACGGCACTGCGCTGTGGCTGACGAACTCGTCGGATACGCTGACCAAGCTGGTCGGCCTGTTGAGCGTCAACCGCCCCAACCTCTCGATCAGCAAGGTCGAGAGCACCGATCACGACAGCCAAAAGGTCAAGGAATACATCCCCGGACATGGCGACGTCGGCGAGCTGACCGCGACCCTGAAATACGAAACGGGTAGCGCAACCGATCTTCTGATCCTCGAGCACCTGGCGAGCCGCGAAAAGCGCCCCTTCCAGATCGACGAGGTCGAGGAAGACGGCACCATTCAGGAAAGCACCGGGACGATGTTCCTGCTGACCTATGTGCCCGACAACGCGCCGCTGGGTGCAATGCGCACGGCGACCCTGACCGGTCAGCCCGGGATCCTCGCCAAGGCTGCGGCCGCTTAAGGAGCGCTAGTTCATGGCGAATATCCTCGATGGCCGCGCGAGCTTCGCGTTCGAGGGCCACAACTACGACTTGGTGCTCGACAACGAGGTCATGATCGATGCCGAAGACGTTCTTGGACGGTCGTGGCTCGACGCGATCGAGGAGTACCAGCGCGAAACAGCCCTGGGCCAAAAGCCTCGCCTCAAGACGATCTGCGCGATCGTGTATGGCGGGCTGAAGCGCAATCACCCAGAGATCACGCAGAAGAACGTGATCGACATGATCTGCAGCGAAGACCCCCAGGTCATGCTGGCAATCAACCAGGCGATGCGCGGCGCCCGGTCGCCTGAGCTCGCCCCGCCCAAGGCACCGGAGGGAAACGCTCCCAAGGCGGCCAAGGTGAGCAAGCCGGGCGGTCGGAAGCGCGCTGGGACTGGGAAGTAATCTTCCAGAGCTGGTGTCAGGCGGGGTTTTCGCCTGACACCTTCCTGCGCCAGACGCCGCGCAGCACGATGCTGGCGATCTGGGGCGCGCGCTACCGCCTCGAGGCGGACTTCCGCAACATCGTCACCGGTGCTTGGTTGGGCGGAATGCTCAGCCAATGTCCGCCGGCGCAATATCCGCAGCTCGACAAGCTGATTGGCGGCAATGGCGGCGAGAAGTCCGCCGAACCCGAAAAAGTCGATCCCAAAGAGGCCGCGTCCAACATGCGCGCCTGGGGAGCATGGCTGCGCGCCGGACAACGGCGCGCGGGCAAGAAGAAAGGTGGCTGACAATGGCCGGACCAATCGCATCGCTGAACGCCGCGTTGCGGTGGGATCTTGCCGATTTCGATCGTGGCACGCGCCATATCGAAGGAGCGTTCGGGCGACTGCGAACGCTGGGCGCAGATCTTGCGGCCAGCTTTCACCAGTTCGGCCAGCGCATGACGCTGGGAATCACCGCGCCTATGGTCGCGCTGGCAGGCTTCACCGTCAATGCCGCCAGCAATCTGCAGGAGCTGCAGAGCGCGTTCGATTACACGTTCGGCAACACGTCGGCGCTGATGAACCGCTGGGCCGAAGACACCGGCAACGCCATGGGTCGCGCCACCAGTGAAATGAAGGCTGGCGCGTTGCAGATGGGTCAGCTTTTCAAGCAGGCAGCACCGACGGAAGCAGCTGCTGCGCGCCTGTCGCAGCGCTTTGCCGAGCTCGCCCAGGATGCCGCGAGCTTCTACAACACCAGCTACGACGAAGCGCTTGGCAAGATTCGCTCTGGCCTTTCGGGCGAGAGCGAGCCGCTGCGCGATTTCGGCGTTTTCCTAACCGAGGCGGCCGTAAAGGCTAAGGCGCTCGAGCTCGGCATGATCAAGGTCGGCGAGGAGCTGACCGAGCAGGGCAAGATCATGGCCCGATCGGTGCTGATCACCGAAGGCCTCCGCGATGCAACCGGCGACGTCGAACGTACGTCTGGCAGCTTTGCCAACCGCGTTCGCGCGTTGAGAGGCAACATCCAGGAGCTGGCCGAAGAGATAGGCGAGCGATTCCTACCCTATGCCGAAAAGGTCGTTGGCTGGGCGCAGGGCGCCGTTGAGTGGATCGGAAACCTGCCGCCTGCCGTCAAAGACGCGGCGATCGGCTTCGGTATTTTTGCTGCAGCGCTTGGTCCTGCGATGCTGGTGCTGGGCGCGATCGCCGCGACGGTGCTGCCATTGTTCCTGGCGAACATGGGACCGGTGTTCCTCGCGATCTCCGCGATCATCAATCCACTGGGCACTGCTATCGTCGTCCTAGGCAAGCTGGCAGGCGAATTCGGCCTCGTCGGCAGCGCACTGGGCGGCCTCGCACGCATCGCAGCTGGCTTCCTCACGCCTTGGGGATTGGCGCTTACTGCAGTGCTGCTCTTCAAAGACGATATCGTCGAAGCTTTCCAAAACATCACCAAGTTTGCCGAGGATGCGCTAGGCCCACGGTTGACCGGTCTGCTCGAGCAGGTGAGCGGCCTTTTTGCAGATCTCGGCCAAGCGTTGCAGGACTTTATTAGCGGCGATCTCGGCCAGGCATTCGCTTCGCTGTTCGAAACGATCGGCGATGTCATCCGCATCATGCTGGAGATCGGCGGCGTTGCAGTCATCACGGCGATCGGTGCTGCGGTTGACCTGATCACGGGCATTATCGAGGCCATTCGCGGCGTGGTGCAGACGGTTTCACAGCTGCTGCAGGGCGACTGGGAAGGTGCCTGGCAGTCTGCTGGCAACACCGTCGCCCGGGCTGTCCAGCGCATTGCAAACCTGATCCGCGGCGTAATGCCCTGGCTCGCCGGTGCTCTCGATCTGATGGCCCGGCTCACCGGCGACGGCTCGCCGCTGTCTTCGTCTGGCAAGGGCAAGGGTGGTGGCTGGAGCGGCAGCGCGATCGGCTTCATGGCCGGCGCTGCCAACAAGGCCACCGACGCTGCAGAAGCATCCGGCGGAAATTACGCCATTCCGGGCTCCGGTGGTTCCGGCGGGCGGAAAGCTGGCGGTGGTCGCTCCGGTCCGACCGCGGCCGAGCTCGCCGACCGCCGTGAAGAGTTGAAGCTCGACCAGGCGATGGCCGTTGCGCGCGAAAAGAACGACATCGAGGCAGAGCGATCGCTGCGTCGCCAGATCGACCTGCGCTCGAAGGTTGAACAATACGAGCGAGCCGGCCTGGATGCAGCCGCATCTAAACTTGCAGCCGAAAAGGATCTCTCGGAGCTCGACCAGGCGCGCGCCGAGGCGCAGGCCCGGGCGATCGCCGATGAAGAAGCGAGCATCGATCTACAGCTTGCCGAGCTTCGCAATGACTATGAAGCCGTCCGTTTTCTTAAAGAACAAGAGTTCCTGCGAAAGCAGATCCTGATGTGGCGCGGCAAGGACATCGATCTTGCTGAAGCTGAACTCCGCGCTGCCAATGACCTGAAAAATCTCGAAGAGGCACGGGCCGAACAGGTATCGCGCCGTCTCGCCGACCAAGAGGATGCACGACAGATCGAACTTGCGCGGCTCCGCGGTGACGATCCACAGCGCATATATGCGCTCGAGGAGAGGCGGCGCATCCGCGACCGTGCGGATGAGCTGCGGTCCGGCGGCAACATGAGCGTCGAAGACTCGCAGGCCCAGGCATTGCAGGAAGGTGCCGAGCGCTCGCGCGCTGCACTGACCGGAACCTTCCGCGACACCTTCCGCGCAGGCCTGCAGGCCGCGATGAACGGCGATCTGAGCAGCTTTTTCAAGAACTGGATGGAGACACGAACGTTCGACGCGCTGGCCAAGGTGCTCGATCGACTTGCCGACCAACTCGCCAACCTGATGAGCAATGGTGGCGGTGGAGGTGGTGGTTTCCTGAGTACGCTGGCCAGCGCGCTGGGCAGCGCGATCGGCGGCGGATCTACAACCGGTGCGTCGGTCCGTGGTGCCGGAACTGCGGTCGGTAATGCCGCTGCCCGCGCGGCGAAATCGGCGTCGACACTCCCGCGTTTCAACACGGGCGGATCAGGCATCATCAAAGGCCTGCCAGGCATCGACACGAATACGCTCAGCCTTAACGGCAATCCCATCGCCATGGTGTCGAGCGGTGAACTGGTCAACGTTCAGCAGGCAGGCAGTGGTTCAGGCGCTGGGCAGATGCAGCCAGTAGTTCATCAGAGAATCACCGTCACTGGTGGTGTGGATCTGGCGACGCGGGCGGAAGTCTACCGTCTGGCAGATGCAACGAAGCGCGCCACCATGGCGGCCATGGCTGATAGTCGCCGACGGAGTGCGCGCTGATGGCGGACATCGAATGGCCCAGGGACCTGTCGCCGTTTCGAGCATCGTTCTTTCTGCGCCCGCATGTTGGCGGGGTTGAAAGTCCGCTGACCCGCACGCGAAAAACTTACCTTCTCAGCAAGCCAGTTTGGGTCTGCCGCCTCTCGTTTCGAGGGGGGTGGGATGGCGAGGACGGCAAGGCAGCGCTGGGCGCGAGGATGGATTCGCTGATCGTTCAGATGCAGGGCGGTTTCAATCGAGTCCTCCTGTGGGACTTTCGCCGCCCCTACCCTGTCGGCCTGCGCCGGTACTACAGTCAGTTTTCTGGCGAGACGTACACATTTGCCGATGGCCGGACCTTCAGCCTGGGTGAGCGATTTTTCGTTCCGGCGGAAGCAGAGCCGATAAATGAATTGGCGTCCGCAGGCGCGACATCGATCGTTTTCGGCGGCTTCTTGCCGGGCGAGCGCACATTCCAGACTGGCGACTATTTTGGCGGCGATGGTCGCTCGCACATCATTCATACCGCGACGGTCGCGGACGAGGACGGCCGCACTATGCTGACTTTCGACCCACCGCTGCAAAGCGCGCTGGGCGTTGGCCAGGCGATAACCATGCGGCCGACCACCCCGTTCAAGCTGTCCACGGATAGCGCGGAAAATGCCGGCAACAACGACAGCGACGTCGGGAGTGACCTCGTCGAATATCAGCTGGATTTTGTTGAGGATCTACCATGAGCCGAGGTCTGCCGCCGGAGCTCGAGGCAGAGCTGGCAACAAGCGGCATCCGCCCTTTCATGGCTCTGTTTATCGATTTTCCCGACCCGGTGCGCGCATTCACCGGGCGTGGCAAAATGACATTGGGCGGCCATGAGTTCCTCGGAATTCATGGCGTTGCGAGCATCGATACAGTTGGCGAGACCGTCAGTGGCAGCGCCAGCGGTGTACGTGCCACGTTACTTTCGGTGCCGACGGAGTTTGCCGAGGATGTGGCCGACCAGGCCGTGCGCGGCGTTGCTTTCGAAATGTACGCAGGTGCCTTCGATCTGGATTTTCAGACCGTCGTCGGTCACCAGCGGATCTGGAAAGGGACGCTGCAGGGTTATGAAATCCTCGACGAGGGTAGCTCGATCACCGTCACCGCGGTCGGGGAAAGCCGGCAGATCGACCAGCGCCGCCCGGCGGTCAAGCGGTACACAAACGAATACCAGCAGCGCAAATTCCCAGGCGACCGATTTTTCGAATATCTGCCCAGGCTCACAGAGGTGCCGATCCTTTGGGCCAAGGGGAGGCAGGACCCGCTATGACCGCGTGTGCTCCCGATCCCGATTGGTCCCGACACTGCGGCGATCTCTGGCGGGAGGCCGTGCAGTCGACTGTAGGCCGAGACATCTGCGACATCGTTGGCCCTTCGCCGCGTCGACCTCGTGATTGGGCGGCGATGATGCGCCGCCTTGGTGTTCGATCGCTCCACGAAGTGGTCTGCGCCGTTCATGGCCACCCTGTTCCGCTGCGAGCAGCTCGGCGAGGTGACATCGTCCGCAAAGGCTGGGCGATGGGCGTGTGCAGGGGAGAGCAGTGCGAGTTCTTCGGCGGAGCCATGGTGCCACTGGCTGATGTCGATGCGGCATGGCCCGTTGGCCGCTGGATTTGCGCCGACGATAAAGAGGGCTGATATGGGCAAGGTGGTGGCAATTGTGGCGACCGTAGCCTTGGCGGTCGCAGTGGCTGTCTTTGCGCCGCAGCTGGGCGCACTTTTCCTTGCAGCAGGGGCGAGCGCCACTGCTACGGCTGCAGCCACGGCAATCGCCGCAACCGTTCTTTCACTCGCAGGCGGCCTGCTTATCCAGCAACTCTCACCGAATCCCAGCACCAAGCCGCAGCCGATCAATTATCGCAATGCCAATGCCAGCAGCCACATTCTGATCGGGAAGCGGCGGCAGGGCGGGGTGATGACGTTCTTCCACCCAAGGAAGGTTGGCAGCGATACCTACAGATATTTCGTGTTCGCCAGTGCGGGGCACCGCTGCAAGGGCGTGGCGCGCTGGTATCTGGGGGACGAAGTCGTCACGGTCGATGGTAGCGGCATGGTGACCAGTGGACCATATGCGGGCGCTGCCTGGCTCTGGTTCCAGCGCGGTATGGAAGACCAAGCAGCCAACAGCACATTCGTAGCCGAATGCGACGGCAAGTGGACCAGCGATCACCGGGGCCGGGGCGTCGCTGCGATCTATGCCAAGTTCAAGCTGACGAAGGCCGTGGTCGAGGCAGGCATGCCGACAATCAGTGCCGAGATCGAAGGAGCGGACGAAATCCGTGACCCGCGCGACGATAGCATCGGTTGGACGGACCTTGCCATTCCTGCCGCGTATTGGTGGCTGCAGCTGCCACGTGAGGAAGGCGGCTTCGGCGCGCTTCCGGACGAAATACCCGACGACACCCTGCTGAGCGCATGGACCAATATCTGCGATGAGGACGTGGACCTGGACGCCGGCGGTACCGAAAAACGGTACACGCTCGATGCGCTGATCGAAACCGGTGGCCAGCCCAGCGCGGTACGCGATAGCATGATCGCCTGCATGGCGGGGCAGCACGCCTGCATCGGTGGCGTTTTCTGGATGCGACCTGGTTATTGGGTGCCATCCACTGCGACGCTCTCCGAGCGTGATCTTACCGGCGGCTTCAGCGTGCCTCTGCTGTTGGAGACTGAGCAGTTCGCCACCGAGGTCAGCGGCACCTATTTCGATCCGGACAACCTGTATCAGCCTCAGCCTGTACCGACGCGGGGAGTCAGCGGTACGGATATTGTCCAAGCCGATTACGAGCTGCCCCACATCACAAGCCACACGCGCGGCCAGCGGATACTCGAGATCATGCTGCGGCGCGGCCAATGCCAGAAACGGGTGAACTGGCCGATGAACTTCTCCGGGCTTGCCCACCAGGCGATGCAGACGGTGCAGATCGACACGGCCCGTTATGGCCTGGGCAATTACGCTTTTGTCATCGACGACTGGCAGCTGGACCAGAGCTTTGGCGTGCAGCTGTTGCTGCGCGAGGAGAACCCGGAAATCTACGAATGGTCGACCGAGATCGAGCTGCCAAAGCCGGGCAGCGCGACAGTGGCGACGCCCGATCCAGTCGAGACCGTGGTTGCCAGCGCCACCACAGCAGGCGCCGTCGGCAGTTATGATGCCGCCAAGCTCGCTGAACTGGAATCGCGCCTTGAGGCGCTTGAACCCTAGTTTCTGAATTTCCCGATGAAAGGCCAGTTATGACCACGATCAATGCCATCCTGCGTGATGGCAGCAACGTCGACATGCCCGCGCTCCGCACATATCTGGCGGGTCTCGAGGCTCGGAACGCTGCCCAAGATGCTGCACTGACCAATGGGACTGTGTCGGCGGCGGTGGGCGATCGCGTCTACCTTAGTCAGTCCGAATTGTTCGCGGACCTGGTCCCCGCCGATGGAGAAGCAGCACTCGTGCTTCTCGATCCTGACCCATCGAAGAACGGCCTTTACGTCAAGAACGGCGCGACCACCGCAGGCGACTGGGACGGCCCGTCTGATCTGTTCGCATCGGTCGCAAGCAACGCAGTTGCCGCGTTGGCTGCGGACATCAATGCATCAGTCGCGCGGCTGGAAGATTTGCGCAGCATCTTCGCAAGCTACTCGCTGCTCACATTGACCACCTCTGCCGGTTACTGGGATCTTGCGAATGACGGTGCGCTGGCTGCAGGACCTTGGGAATCTGTCCAGGTCGACGGTGTTCTGGAAGGCGATGCCTTTCTTATCGACGCCGACCGCTTCGGCGGCGCGAACTTTGCGATCGCCCAGCTCTATGATCCCGTGACCGGAGATACGGTCGGTGATCCGCTCGAGCAAGGCGACGGGGATCCCGACATCATCCCGTTCACCGGCCTCGAATACATCGCTCCGGGCAACGGTACGCTGAAAATCTCCAGCTTCGTCAGCAGAACGCCAACTGTCCGGAAATTCATGGTGTCTCAGCAGCGCCAGATTTCCATTGCGCCGCACCGGGGCAAGCTATTTCTGTCTGCTGGCACGTCAATCCAGTGGGGCGGCTATCCTCAGATCGCCGGCGACGTGATTGGTGCTACGGTGCTGAATCGCGCCAAGCCCGCCAGTACGGCGCGCTTCGGTGTCGCGGCCAATCGTTCTGCCAGCGACCCTCATGGCATCGGTGGTCTGGCGGTGTCCGATGTGATGCTGTGCGCATCAGCGACGATCGAGGAAAAGCAGGCCCTGATCGATGACTGGGAAACCACCAGCAGCCTGCTGACCGATGCACCTGAAACGCCGACCAGCGATCAGATCGCCGAATGGTTGGCGCACTGCTGGGAAAGTTTGTACGCGCCGTACTTCGGTACGATCGACGGGCTTTTGTGGGGACATGGTCATAACGACTGGGCACGCAACATCCCCGGCGCCCTACCAGGTGGCGGCGTCACCGGCGATGTCGGCGATATGCGCTATCTGCCCACCAGCCTTGGAACCTATCCTGATCCGCTGACTGGGGTAGGGGCGAATGCGGACCCAACCCGCGATCGCGGCACCTTCCTCGGCGCGTCAAATTACATTTTTGATCAGTTCCGGATCTCGCAGCCCAACCTGCCGATCGCAATCGACTGCCATTACGAGACTGACCGCAAGGGCAACATCGTCGAAGGGCAGATCAAGCTCGCTGGCCTGTGGGGTGCGTTCCTGATCGACAACTACAACGGCAGCGGTGTCAACCAGCAGACCATCCGTGATGCCGATGGCGAGGTGCAGACGGTCGGAGGCAACCCGCTGACAAGCAGCCGCAGCCTGATGGATGATGACCTGCATCCATATCAGGCGCAGCTCAAAAATCGCCTCGGGCGTGGAATGGCAATGCGGATGATGCTCTGGCCCTGCGACGACACGGTCTGAGCGGTGGTCTCCAAAATTGAAGGATTGGGCGAATGACCCCTGAAGCTCTCGCCCTGTTCGGCCAGTTCGGCTTTCCTGGGCTGCTGATCGGATATCTGATCTGGCGCGATAAAAACCAGACCGAAAAGGCCGCCGAGCTCGAGCGCTTGCGGTCGGAAGAGAACAAGCTTCGCACCGAGGCGGACAAGGCTCTGGCGACAGCGCTGGCCGGGCTGACGATCACTATCCAGAATTTCGATCAGAGGTTCAAATGATCACGACCACCAACGACCATCGCTCCGCGATCGAACAGGTACGGATCGAGGCGGACAAGCTGACGCTAGCCTGCAGTGCGATCTGCGGCCCCGTGCCGATCGCGCTGGGTGCCGCGTTCAGCGCCAGCCTCTCCGGACCGCTGCCCACCGCCATCCAGCGCGAGCTCGACCGAACCAAGGGAGTGCGACAGTGACCACGTTCAATCGAAAGCCGGTTTTCGCCGCCGTCATCGACATGTTCGGCCAGCTGCAGCAGCCTCAGGTCGACCGCCTCGATGCTGCGATTGACGCTGGCCTTGGTATCCTTGCACCCGTGCCAGCGCGCCAGATCGGACTTACCTCTGCCGACTTTTCCGAGGTCGCGGGTGCTCTTGGCTGCACTGTCGCGCAGATCCGCGCCGTGTGGGAAGTCGAGAGCGGCGGCGGGTGGTTCACCGACGTGCGCACCGATATTCTTGCATCCGATGGGCCCGGCGGGTTCATCGATGGGCCGCACCTGCCCAAGATCCTGTTCGAAGCGCATATCTTCGATCGCGAGACCGGTGGACGATTCCGCGCCAGCCATCCCAACCTTTCGTCCGCGCGGTGGAACCGGAAACTGTATGTCGGTGGTTCAGCCGAGTGGCTGCGGCTGAACAAAGCGATGCAGCTCGATCGGCGCGCGGCGCTGCGATCGGCATCGGTGGGCGGCGCCCAGATCATGGGCTTCAACCACAAGCTTGCCGGCTTCGACACCGTCGAGGCGTTCTGGGAGGCGATGAAGGTCAGCGAGCGGGCGCACCTGGATGCGTTCGCGGCGTTCATCCGGAACAATAATTTGCTGACTGCGCTTCGCCAGATCAGCAACTATCATGCTGCCTGCGTGCCCTTCGCCAGCGGCTATAACGGCACCGGCTATGCCGCCAACGCGTATCACATCAAGATCGCCCAGGCGCATGCCAAGTGGTCGGCTATTTGATCACAGCTCGCGTTTCGGCAGCTGGTCCATTAGCGTGATGTTGATGATGCCGCGTTCCTTGGGATAGTCGTACCCCTGCAGCGCGCGCAGCATGATCCAGGCGAACGTCTGTCCATCAGCGTTCGCCTCGATCGTCTCGATGCGATCTGGATCGAAGGTCACGATGGCGAATCGGCGGCGCGGCATGCGCCCTTGTTCTCATTGTGTTCTCAATCCGTCAATGCGCCTGCCCGATCATATCGATGGCGCCAACGGCATGATCAATTACCGATCATCTGGGGGTACCGGCGGGGGTATCGACACGCTTTCGACCAGCCGAAAGGCGCGCAAAACTGCCATTTCACTCGATCATTGATCCGGAGGGATTATCCGGATCAATCGCGCTCCGATCAAATGCCGGTCAAGTGCCGAAACAGTCCGATTTCTGCGGTTTTTCCGGGTTCACGAACCATATTCCCGGCACCGGGAAAAAGGGGGCTTCATGCTGACCAATGCCGCGGCGAAGGCCGCGCAGCCGCAATCGCGCGCCTACAAGCTATACGATTCGGGCGGGATGTTCCTGCTGGTGACGCCAGCCGGCACCAAATCATGGCGGCTGAAATATCGCCGCGCCGGCCGCGAACAGCTCAAGACGCTCGGCCGCTTTCCGGACATCAACCTTGCCCAGGCACGCGCTGCGCGCGACCAGGTCAAGCAGGATATGGCGCGCGGCGTCGACCAGCTAGAGCAGCTGCGCTGCTTCGCCGATATCGCCCGTGCCTGGCATGCGCACAATCTTACTCGCTGGTCGTCGGCGCATGCCGACGATGTAATCGCGGGGCTCGAGCGTGATGTCTTCCCGGCGATCGGCGCGGTGGCGATCGGCGATATCCGGCCCAGCGAACTGCTAAAAGTGATCCGCGCCGTCGAGGCGCGCGGCTGCGGCGCGACGGCCTCGCGATTACGCCAGCGGCTTTCGGCCGTGTTTGGTTTCGCGATCGCGCAGGATCTGGTCACGGCCGATCCGGCCGCCCAGCTCGGCCGCGCGATGGCCGGTACCGCTTTGGTGCAGCCACACCCGGCGCTGATCGATATCGCTGAGTGTCGTGCGCTGTTGCAGGCGAGCGAACTTGCCCGTGCAAATTTGCATATTCGTCTCGCATCCCGATTCCTGGCATTGACCGCGGTGCGCCTCGATGCAGTGCGCGGCATGCGATGGGGCGAGATCGAATGGCAGTGCGTCGACACCGGCCGCCCGGCCTGGCGCGTACCGCCGGCGCGGATGAAGCTTGCGCGCAGCAAGAAGGGGGAAGCCCGGTTTGCGCATCTGGTGCCGCTAAGCGAGCCGGCGCTGGCTGTCCTGGTCGCCGCGGCTGAGATCCAGGGCCAGCCAGATGGCAAGTCGATCGATCCGGAGCAGCTCGTCTTCCCCGGCCGCGGTGGCGCGGTGTCGATCGGCCGGGGATCGATGGGTGCGCTGATCGCTCGAGCGGGATTTCAGGGTCGCCACGTTCCGCACGGCTGGCGTTCGTCCTTCTCGACGATCCTCAATGACGATATGGGCCCGGAATTTCGCGCGGCGATTGATCGCGCGCTGGCGCATAGTCCCAAGGACAAGGTCGAGGCGGCATATAACCGATCCGGCATGATCGATCAGCGAACTGCGATCTTCGATCGCTGGGGTGAGCTGTTGGCCGCGTAATACCCGGCCAGGCGCTCGTTTCTAGCGGCGCAATGCCTGTGCCGACTGGCACAAAGCTTGCTCCCTGCCCCCTGGAAAGCCCGGGCGGCACAGCCGCCCCTGCGCGCCGGTGAGGGTTTTCACGGCACTGATGGTTTCACCATCGGGTTCGGGGTTGGGGGGCAGGAAAAGCGCGTGGCGAAGCCACACTATATAACCCTGCTCCCGGTTTCTCTGCGGCTGGAAGATTCGCGCCTGTCCAACATGATAGCTATGGATTTGAGGGTTTCCCCTAGGCGGCCGTCGACGGGGGCGATGTCCTTGAGATATTTCTCGGCCGACAGGGTCTCGACCATCGCGTCCCATTCGGCCTTGCGCTGTTCGCGCGCCCACCGGGCATCGTCGGGCAGTGGTGACCTCCCCATAAGCTGGCGCACCATTGCCTCGACCTCTGGAGGGATGTCCAAGGCGTAGGCGTTGGTGATCTGTTCGACCTGAGGCCCAACGGCGTTGTCGATCGGTCTGCTGCGCCTGATCCAATGCAGGAAACGCGCATTCCGCAATCGCTTCAACGCCGCATGCACGGCGGAATATGATCGGCTGATGGTCTCGGCGATCGTCGCGACTGCTGGCTCGAGCTGACCGGATTTGTAGTCGACGAAGTTCAGGTATAGCGCCTCGAGCACCTCGATCGCTACGCTGCCAAGAGCTCCATTGCGGCAACCCGGGCTGAGCTTCTGCCGAGCGCGGAGCGTCTTGCGCTCGAGCTCCTTCGCGCTTTTCAGCACAGCGCCGGCATAGCGCCTGCCACCGCGCCTGGTCCCGTCCGCAATCGGTCGCCAGAGGCGCTTTTCAATCTGCCCCTCATAGTAGCTGTTGCGCCATACGGGCTGCCCAGTACGCCGCGATTTGGTAAACTCAGCGCCGGATATGACGTCGCCGATTGCGCGGCCCGTTCCTGCGCGTCCCTCTGCAGAAATCGCCGTCATGCCGCGATCTCCCAGAAACAACCAAAGCCGGTGACCCGGCCCCAGCTCTCCCGATGCTTCAGGTGATGAGCGACCCCGGGGGCGATATGCCCTCCATCAGCATGTCTGCCCATGCCTGCGCCAGCTCGCGTCGCCGCGGCAGATAGGCCGCGCGGTTGTACGCTGCTTCCACATCCCCCTTCACATGGGCGAGCATCCGGTCGATGATGTCGGTATCGTCCTCCCGCCCGTGCTGCGCAGCCCACTCGTTCATGATGGTCGAGAAGCTCGCGCGCCAGCCGTGCGGAACGTGGCGACCCCGATACCCTGCGTCGAGATAAAGCTGACTGAGCGTGGAATCGCTTATCGGCGCGCGCCCTATCAACCCGGGAAAAAGCCAGGCCTTGTGCCTGCTGGCGGTCATCGCAGCTTGAACCGTTGCGACAGCCTGGGTTGAAAGCGGCACCAGAAAATCCCGGCGGGAATCGGCCTTCAACGCCTTGGAGAGCTTCATCTTTGCGGCGGGGATGCGCCAGAGCGGCGTTGCCCCATCCAGCTCCTCGAACTCGCCGCGCTCGGCAAGACGTACAACCCCGGGACGAACTGCCGTCAATGCCAGAAAACGGGAAGCCAGCCGCGTAGCCTTCAGCGCATGACTGACGGCATCGATCGCCTTGATCAACTCCTTGAGATCGTCGATCGCCAATATAGCAGGAAAATTCGATTTGCTCGCTGGCGCCAGGGCCTTGCGGATGATCCCCGCAGGGTCTGTCTCCGCCAGGCCGGACGCGATCGCCCAGACGAACACTTCGGACATATGCCCCCGGACCTCGTGCGCCATGGTCTTCGCACCGCGGCGCTCGATGATGCGGATTGTCTCCAGCACGTCTACCGGCGTGATCTGCCCGATCGGCATCTTTCCGATCCTCGGAAAGACGTTCGCCTCGAGGCGCGCAAGTACCTGGCCCGAGTAGCGCGGCGACAAGGTCGGTGCCTTCGCCTTGTGCCAGGACATGGCGACTTCCTTGAATGTTTCGCCGTCCTTTGCGCGGCGTTTGGCCAGCTGCAGCGTCGTTCCCGGGTCCCGCCCAGCCAGCAGTTCGGTGCGCGCGCCGTCGCGGGCGCGCCGGGCATCCTTCAGCGACAGCAGCGGGTAAGGGCCGATCGTCAGCTTCTTCTCGCGACCCTGCCAGCGATACTTCCATTTCCAGCTTTTGCCGCCGGTCGGCCGGATCGCCAGATACAGGCCCCCACCGTCGAACAGACGAAGCTCGCGCTCCGCTGGCTTGGCTGCCGCGATCGTCCGTTCGGTGAGCAAATTGGTCGCGATGAGAAGCCCCCACTGAGGCCCCCGCGTCGCAAGCCCTTCGCTGCGACTCGCTGTCCTCGACTGGCACAATGTCTTTACATTCCAAGGCGGAATTGCAAGGCCGGTGTCTTGCACCGGCACCGCTTGGCACAAACACTGGCTGGGGTGGCAGGATTCGAACCTGCGAATGCCGGTACCAAAAACCGGTGCCTTACCACTTGGCGACACCCCAATGCCGTGCTCGCGGCGCTGTCGGGCGGTGTGGGCCGGGGCAGCGCGGGAGGCGCCTATATACGGAAAAGGCGCGGGCCGCCAAGCGCCTTTTTGGAGGCGCTGGCGGCTTGGCTCGCGCGATCAGCCGATGCGGTGGACCCAGCCGTGCGGATCGGCGGCATCGCCGCGCTGGATCGACACCAAGGCCGAACGCAGCGCCGCAGTCACCGGGCCCGACTGGTTGCCGCCGATGGTGAAGCTGCCTTGCGGTGATTTGACCGTTCCCACCGGGGTCACCACCGCCGCAGTGCCGCAGGCGAAGGTTTCGCGGAGCTTTCCGCTCTGGGCATCGCTGCGCCACTGGTCGATCGAATAGGGCTCCTCGCGCACGGTCAGGCCCTGGCCGCGCGCCAGTTCGATTATCGAGTTGCGGGTGATGCCGGGCAGGATCGTTCCGGTCAGCGGCGGGGTGATGATCGAGCCGTCCTCGAACACGAAGAACAGGTTCATGCCGCCCAGTTCCTCGACCCATTTGTGCTCGGCAGCATCGAGGAACACGACCTGGTCGCAACCCTGCGCGGTGGCTTCGGCCTGCGCGACAAGGCTGGCAGCGTAGTTGCCGCCGCATTTGGCTGCGCCCGTTCCGCCGGGTGCGGCGCGGGTGTAATGCTGCGACACCCAGATCGTCACCGGGGCGACGCCGCCCTTGAAATAGGCGCCGACGGGCGAGGCGATGGTAATGAACAGATATTGTTTCGCGGGGCGTACGCCGAGGAACACTTCGCTCGCAAACATGAACGGGCGCAGATAGAGCGCGCCGCCATCGACCTTTGGGAACCAGTCGCTGTCGATCCGCACCAATTGCTCGACCGATTCGATGAACAGTTCGGGCGGCACCGCGGGCATTGCCATGCGGGCTGCGGATTCGTTGAAGCGCCGGGCGTTGGCATCGGGGCGGAACAGCGCGGTGCTGCCATCGCTCAGCCGATAAGCCTTCATGCCCTCGAAGATTTCCTGCGCATAATGCAGCACCGACGAGGCCGGATCCATCGGGATCGGCGCGCGCGCGGTCACTTTCGCGTCGTGCCAGCCGCCCTTGTCCTCGTCATAGCGCACCACGACCATGTGATCGGTGAACAATTTGCCGAAGCCCGGATCGGCGAGCGCCGCATCGCGCGCATCGGCGGGGGTGGGGTTTGAAGTCGGCTCAACGGCGAAGGGCAGCATGTCATCCCCTGAAAACTGCAAGGATTATGGGTGGTCGTATGGTCCCGATCGCTGGCCTTGCTGCAACACGGGCTTGCCAAGACCTAATCGTGCTGGCAATCAAGGTCAACATGCCTGTCCCATCTTCCCCTTCAGCATCCGCCCTGTTTTTGCGCGAGGATGAAATCCGGCACGGCGTCGAGCTGCTGTTCTTCGGCTATACCCGGCTCACCAAGTCGATCGACGACCAGCTGGCCAAGCAGGGGCTGGGCCGGGCGCACCACCGCGCGCTGTATTTCATTGCGCGCAACCCCGATCTGACGGTGAGCCAGCTGCTGCGCGCGCTGGCGATCACGAAGCAATCGCTGGGCCGGGTGCTGACCGAGCTGCAACGCCGCAACCTGATCGAGACCCGCAGCGGCGAGACCGACCGCCGGCAGAAATTGCTGAGGCTGACACAGGCGGGCGCGACGCTGGAAGCGGAGCTGTTCGATGCGCTGCGCACGCGGCTGTCGCAGGCGTACCGGCGCGCAGGGCAGGAGTCTGTCACCGGCTTCTGGCGCGTGCTCGAAGGGCTGGTGCCCGAGGCTGACCGCGCGCTGTTGGCCGAACTGGGAAGCGAGCGGCGCCCCGGCTAACGCGGGGGCCCAGCGCTGGGGCCAAGCGTGGGGGGGCATGACGCTAGGGCATAGGCGATTGCCATGCTCGCCAAAGAAATCGCCGACATTTCCGCTTTGCGTCTTGCGCTGCTTCTGCAATTCTTGCGAAAATCAGGCAAAAACCAGGAGCGGACACCCCAATGGCAACCATGCGCAGCGTCGTGCTGAAAGCCCCGATTGCAGGCCTGCCGCAGCCGCAAGACTTCACCTTTGCCGACAGCGAAATCCCCGCGCTGGGCGAGCATCAGTTCCTGATCGAACACCGGATCGTCTCGGTTGACCCCGGCGTGCGGTCTAGGCTGTCGGCGACCGGGGCGAGCTATGCGCCGCCGATCCCGCCGGGCGGTCGCATCGACGGGTTCGTGGTGGGACAGGTGACAGAGAGCCGCAACGAGCGTTTTCCGGTCGGGACCTGGGTGACCGCAGGCGGCGGCTGGGCGAGCCACAGCATCGGCGATGGCCGCGGCTATATCATGCCGCTCCCTGACAACGGCCTGCCACGCTCTTTATGGCTGGGTATCCTCGGCATTCCCGGCATGACCAGCTGGTTCGGGCTGAAGCGCGTCGGCGCTTTGCGCGAGGGCGCGCATGTGCTGGTGACGTCAGCGGCAGGCGTGGTCGGCGCGACAGCGGGGCAACTGGCCAGGGCCTGGGGCGCTGCCAGCGTGGTCGGGATCGCAGGCGGGCAGGACAAATGCGACTGGTTGACCCGTGAATGCGGGTTCGATGCCGCGATCGACTACAAGGGCACCGATGATCTCGCGGGCGCAATTGCCGCTGCGATGCCCAAGGGCGTCGATCTGTTGTTCGACAATGTCGGCAACGCGATGATCGACACTGTGCTGCCGCTGATGCGGTTAAACGGTCATATCGTGGTGTCGGGGCAGGTCGCAGACTACAGCGTGCCGCACGACCAGCGCGTTGGCATCACCAACACCGCCGAATTCATCGCCAAGCGCCTGACGATGCGCGGGCTGGTGGTGTTTGACGACATTCCGCAATTCGCCGCAGCACAGGCCGACATGGGCGGCATGATCCGCGATGGAAAGCTGGTCTATCGTGAGGAGCTGTTCGAAGGGCTCGATCAACTGCCAGAAGCGTTTTGCGGATTGTTCACCGGGGCCAATTTCGGGCGGCGGCTGGTGCGGCTCGGAGACGTGTGATGAGCCAGACCTTCCGGATCGAGGACCAGGTTTATACCCGCTTCACCTTCGAGCGCGACGGGCGGGTGCTGCGCGCGATCATCACTTCGGACCATCCTGTCAACGGCGTCGATGGCCCGATGCACGACGAGCTGGCGCGGGTGTTCACCGACCTGCAGCGCGACAGCGAAAGCGACATCATTGTGCTGACCGCCAGGGGCCGCGCGTTCTGCGCAGGCGGCGATTTTGCGTGGTTCCAGCAGCAGATCGACGACCCGGCGAGCTTCCGCGCGATTGCCTGGGATGCCAAGCGGATCGTCACCAGCCTGCTCGAGATGGAAAAGCCTCTGCTGTGCCGGTTGAACGGCGCGGCGGCGGGGCTGGGGGCGACGATCGCGTTGCTGTGCGACATCATCGTCGCCGACGAAAAGGCGCTGATCGGCGATCCGCACGTCAAGGTCGGGCTGGTCGCGGGCGATGGCGGCGCGCTGATCTGGCCGCAGCTGATCGGCTATGCCCGCGCCAAGGAACTGCTGATGACCGGTGACATGCTGACCGCGACCGAAGCCAAGGCGCTGGGGCTGATCAACCATGCTGTGCCGGGGGATCAGCTCGATGCCAAGTTGGGCGAAATCATCGCCAAATTGCAGGGCAACCCCAAATGGGCAGTGCGCTGGACCAAGACGGTGACCAACATACCCTTGCGCGCACTCGCCGCACAGATGATGGATGCGGCGATCGGGTGGGAGAGCGTCTCGAACTATCTCGGCGACCGGCGCGAGGCGGTCGCGGCGATGGCCGAGAAGCGTGCTCCGAATTTGACCGGGGAATGAGGGGGATGCTGGTGACCTTGTTCGTCATTCCCGCGAACGCGGGAATCCCGCCTTATTGCTCCACCGCCGTGCGGAAGCGGAACCCCCGCCTTCGCGGGGGTGACGGAGAGGGGACAAGCGAATGACCCTGCAAACCTTCACCGACGAACCCGATCACGTCTCCGCGCTGCGCGCGACGTTGCAGCGGTTCCTCGGCGAACATGCCCCGCGCGAGGCGCGGCAGGCGTGGGACAAGGCGGCGCGCTGGCCGCGCGATGTCTACAGCAAACTCAATGCGTTGGGTCTGACGGCTCTCACCGTGCCGGAAGAGTTCGGCGGGGCAGGGCAGGACCTTGTCGCGGCGATCGCGGTGATCGAGGAGTTGGCGGCAGGCGGCCCGTGCCTCGCAGGTCCCTTCATCCACACCAGCTTCTACGGCGGCATGAACCTCAGCGAAAACGGCTCGCCCGAGCAGAAGGCCGAATTCCTGCCGAGGCTGGCCAAGGGCGAGCTGTTCTTCGCTTATGGCCTGTCCGAACCCAATGTCGGCGGCGACCTTGCCAGCGTCGAGACCCGCGCGGTGCGCGAGGGCGACGATATCGTGATCAACGGAGCGAAGCGCTGGTGCACCGGCGCGGACTGGGCGGATTACATCTACTGCCTGGTGCGCTCAGGCCCGCCAGAAGACCGCTACAAGAACCTGTCGTTCGTGCTGGTGCCGACCAAGGCCGCCGGCGTGACGATGCAGGATATCGAGCACGTCAACCTGCGCTACACCCACAGCCAAGACGTGTATTTCGACAATGTGCGTCTGCCGGTATCCGCGATCGTCGGGGGCGAGGCGATGTGGAACAAGGGCTGGAAGCTGCTCGCGGGCCGCGCGCTCGATGTCGAGAAGCTCGAGATTTCCGCGGTAGCGCTCGGCATCGCCCGCGCCGCGATCGACGAGGCCTGGGGCTATGCGCAGGAGCGCGTCCAGTTCGGCAAACCAATCAGCCAGCATCAGGCGATCCGCCACAAACTGGTGACCGCGCGCACCAAATGGCAGGCGGCGCGGCACATGCTCTACCACGCGGCGTGGCTGGCCAATGAAGGGCGGCCGTGTTCGGTCGAGACCAGCATGGCCAAATTGTTTGTTGCCGACATGGGCGTCGAGATCGCGCTGATCTGCCAGCAGGTGATGGGCTCCTATGCGCTCAGCGATGCCTATGAGATGGAACGCCACGTCCGCGATCTGCTCGGCATGCCGATCGTCGGCGGGTCGAGCGACATGCAGAAGAACAATCTGGCGAGCTTGATGCGGTTGTGATGGACCTGCGCGCACGCGTGTTTTCCTTCGTCACCCTGAACTTGTTTCAGGGCCCATGCCACGTCCGGGTCAGGATGGTCGATCACGAGAAATGGGTCCTGAAACAAGTTCAGGATGACGGCAGTGGGATAGGATAGGGATTTTTTCATGGAACCACTCGAGAGCGTCGAACCCTTGGGCCATGTGGTCGCGATGCTGCTGCCCGGCATCGCCGCGCGCGGTGACGAGATCGAGGAGGCGCGGCGACTGCCTGCTGACATTGCCCAGAGCCTTGCCCGCGCCGGGGTCTTCAACATGGTCCGCCCCAAGAGCCTCGCCGGTCTGGAGATGGCGCCGCTCGATCTGGTGGGCGTGCTGCATGCGATCGCGCGCGCTGAAGCCAGCACCGGGTGGTGCGCGATGATCGGCGCGACCACTGCGATCAACGCCGCCTATCTGCCGCATGATGTCGCCGCCGAGGTCTATGCCGATCCGCACTCGATCACCGGCGGGGTGTTTGCGCCGATGGGCCGCGCCGACGACATGGGCGATCACTACAAGGTCACCGGTCGCTGGCAGTGGGGATCGGGCAGCGCCAATTGCGACTGGCTGTGCGGCGGCGCGATGGTGTTCAAGGACGGGGAGCTGCAGCGCTTCGCCAATGGCGCGCCGTATCACCGGATGATGATCTTCCCGGCAAACGAAGTCGAACTGCTCGACACCTGGCATGTGATGGGGATGAAAGGCACCGGCTCGGGCGATATCGCGGTCAGGGACGCGATCGTTCCCAAGGCGCGCAGCGTCTCGCTGATCGCGGACAAGCCGGTCGAGCAGGGGCCGCTTTACCAGTTCCCGGTGTTCGGGCTGCTCGCAATGGGGGTCGCCTCGGTGGCTTTGGGCAATGCGGTGGGCGCGATGGACGAGATCAAGGCGCTCGCCCGCGCCAAGAAGCCGCAGGGCGGCCAGCGCACCATGGCCGAACGCACCGTGGTGCAGACCGACTTGATGCGCGCCGAGGCGAAATTGTCGGCGGCGGAAGCCTTCTTCCGCGAAAGCATCGCCGAATGCTGGGAGGGCGCGACGACGCGCGGCGAACTGTCGCCGCAGGAGCGCGCCAAGCTGCGGCTGGCGGCGACCCATGCGACCGAAACTTCCGCCGACGTCGCCAAGACCGCGTTCACCATCGGAGGCGGCAGCGCGGTCTACATGACGAGCTCGCTCCAGCGCCGCTTCCGCGATGCCCATGTCGCGACGCAACACATCGCGACCGCGAGCAGCGTGTATGAGCTGGTCGGGCGAGTGGCGCTGGGGCTGCCGACGGATACGGGGATGCTGTAATCTCTCCGCCTCTCCCTTGATGGGATCGCGATGTGGTCCAACTTTTCTCCCCTCCCGCAAGCGGGAGGGGAGAGGCGCTTCTTCGAACTAACCGCTCAATACGCCCCGGCAGACTCCCGCACCACGGCGATCCCCGCCTCGCGCTGGCGCTTCAATTCCTGCTTCAGCTTGACCGGGTCCTCGGCGATCACGAAGCCGAAGCTGACCCCGCCTTCCTTGCCGATGGTCGCGTGGTGCAATTTGTGCGCCTGGACGATGCGCTTGGCGTAGCCGCTTTTGGGTACCCAGCGGAAATAGCGCTGGTGGACGAGGCCGTCGTGGATCAGCGTGTAGATCGCGCCATAGATCATCACGCCGATGCCCATCCATGTCGCCGGCTCCCACAACCATGCACCGATGACGAAAAGGCTGATCGAGATCGCCGAGCCGACAATCGCATAGAGGTCGTTCTTCTCGAGCACATTGTCATGCGGTTCGTGATGGTCGCGGTGCCAGCCCCAGCCCCAGCCGTGCATCACATATTTGTGGCTCCACCAGGCGACGAATTCCATGAACGCGGTGGTGGCAATCACGATGCCGAGATTGATAAGAGCCTGCATGGTCACAAGAATAGGCGCAATCGCCGCCGGTTTGAAGAGGGCTCGTGCAGGCGGTTGCAGCCGCAACCAAATACGCGCTGGATTTGGCCCGGCGCATCTGCCAAGCGACGGGCACAAACGCCCAAGATACGAAGGTTTCTGGTGATGGCCCAAGCAAAGACGCTCTATGAAAAAATATGGGACGCGCACGTCGTCGACCAGCGCGACGATGGCACCGCGATCATCTTCATCGACCGGCATCTTGTCCATGAAGTCACCAGCCCGCAGGCGTTCGAGGGACTTCGCATGGCAGGCCGCAAGGTGCGCAGGCCCGATCTGACGCTTGCGGTTCCCGATCACAACGTGCCCACCACGCCGCGCGTTGATGCAGCGGGCAAGCGCATCGCAATCGCCGATCCCGAAAGCCGCGCCCAGCTCGAGGCGCTCGAGCGCAATGCGCCTGCGTTCGGCGTTCCGTATATCGATGCGACCGACGTGCGGCAGGGGATCGTCCACGTGATCGGCCCCGAACAGGGCTTCACGCTGCCCGGCTGCACCATGGTCTGCGGCGACAGCCATACCGCGGCGCACGGCGCGCTGGGCGCGCTGGCGTTCGGTATCGGCACCTCCGAGGTCGAGCATGTGCTGGCGACTCAGACGCTGCAGCTCAAGCGGTCGAAATCGATGGAAATCCGCGTCGAGGGCGATCTGCCCCCGGGCGTCAGCCCCAAGGACCTGATCCTGCACATCATCGGCCAGATCGGCGCTGCCGGCGGCACCGGCCATGTCATCGAATATCGTGGCCGTGTGTTCGAGCAAATGTCGATCGAGGGGCGGCTGACGGTCGCCAACATGTCGATCGAAGCGGGCGCGCGCGCCGGGTTGATCGCGCCCGACGATGCGACCTTCGCCTATCTCAAAGGTCGCCCGATGGCGCCGAAGGGTGCCGATTGGGATGCGGCGGTCGCCTATTGGCGTACGCTGAAGACCGATGACGGCGCGGTGTTCGACCAGAGCGTGGTGATCAACGCCGCCGAAATCGCGCCTTCGGTCACCTGGGGCACCAGCCCCGAGGACGTGGTGCCGATTACCGGCAGCGTCCCCGATCCCGAAAGCTTTGCCGATCCGTCGAAGCGCGCGGCGGCGGAAAAGTCGCTGGCCTATATGGGGCTGACCGCGGGCACGCCGCTCAGCGAAGTGCCGGTCGAGCACATCTTCATCGGCAGCTGCACCAACAGCCGGATCGAGGATCTGCGCGCCGCCGCAGCGGTGCTCAAGGGTCGCCGCAATGCGCCTGGCATCAAGTCCGCGCTGGTGGTGCCCGGCTCGGGTCTGGTCAAGCGCCAGGCCGAAGAAGAGGGTCTGGACCGCATCTTCATCGACGCCGGCTTCGAGTGGCGCGAGCCGGGCTGCTCGGCGTGCCTCGGCATGAACCCCGACAAGGTGCCCGCAGGCGAGCGCTGCGCCTCGACCTCGAACCGCAACTTCGTCGGTCGCCAGGGCCCCGGCGCGCGCACCCATCTGGTCAGCCCCGCCATGGCGGCGGCAGCGGCGGTGACAGGTCGGCTCAGCGATGTGCGGACACTGGTCTAGGGATTGGGTCTGGGGATTTGAACGCTGCGCGACCGGGCGCACGACAGCAGGGGAATGAAATGGCCAAGACACTGACCGCAGCCACCGGAGCCGCACTGGCTCTTGTGTTTTCCACCCATGCGTTGGCGCAGGCACCGCAGCCTGAAGTGCAGCTGTGGCGGCTCGATTGCGGCACGGTCGCGGCAAATGATCTCAACGCCTTTTCCGACACAAAGGCCTACACCGGCCAGTCCAAGCGGCTGACCAGCAGCTGTTACCTGATCCGCCATGGCAGCGATTATCTGCTGTGGGACACGGGGCTGCCATCTGCGATGAAGGGCAAGCCGCTCGACGACAGCCAAGCGATGGACGCGACCGTCACGCTGACGATCAAGGAGCAGCTCGCGCAGCTGAAAGTCGATCCGGCGAGGATCAAATATGTCGGCCTCAGCCACTATCACTTCGATCACAGTGGGCAGGTCGCGGACTTCCCGAGTGCCACGCTGATCGTCGGCAAGGGCGACTGGACGGTGCTGACCACCGATCCTGCCTCTTACGGCGCCAACCCCGCGCCGTTCGCGCACTGGATTTCGGGCGGCGGCAAGGTCGAGCAGGCGACGACCGACAAGGACGTGTTTGGCGATGGATCGGTGACCATGCTGCGGCTGCCCGGGCACACTCCGGGGCACAGCGGCCTGCTGGTGCGGCTCAAGGAAAAAGGCCCGGTGCTGCTGACCGGAGATCTCGCGCATTTCAGCGAGAACTACGCGTCAAACGGCGTGCCGACCTTCAATGTCGACCGCGCCGATACTCTGGCATCGCTTGACCGTTTCAAGAAACTGGCAGACAATCTCAAGGCAACAGTGATCATTCAACATGAGCCGGCAGACGTGGGCAAGTTGCCGACGTTTCCCCAGGCGGCGGAGTAAATGCAGTGAGCAAGGACAAGAAGGACGGCTGGTCTAACAGCGCCATGGCGGGCGCGGCGGTGGGTTCCGCTGCGCTGGCAGCAGCTTTGCTGTATGTCGGCAAGCAGTTCACAAAGCCGAAGACCGATACCCCCGCAAAACCTGACGAGCCGGGCGCCGAAGCCACCGAGGGCCCGCATGCAACCGATTGATCGCGTCGAGGGCAAGGCCATCCCGTTTGGCCGCAAGAACGTCGATACCGACATCATCATCCCCTCGCAGTGGCTCAAGACGATCAGCCGCGAAGGGCTGGGCGCAGGCGCGTTCGAATCGATCCGTGCCGAGCCGGGCAACATCTTCGACGATCCCGAATTTGCCGGGGCGCCGATCCTGATTGCGGGCGACAATTTCGGCTGCGGGTCGAGCCGCGAGCACGCCGCATGGGCGCTGATCGACCTCGGCATCACCGCGGTGATCGCGCCCAGCTTTTCGGACATCTTTTCGAGCAACGCGTTCAAGAACGGTATCCTCACCGTCGTGCTGCCGCAGGAGGCTGTCGATCGGCTGATGGAGGTCGCCCAGACCGACACCATCCACATCGATCTGGAAAGCCAGACCGTGACCACGCCGTTCCAGGACAGGTTCAGCTTCGAGATCGACCCGTTCCGCAAGACCTGCCTGATGCAGGGGCTCGACGAGATCGGGCTGACTTTGGGCAAGGCGGATGCGATCAGCGCGTATGAAAAGAAGGTCAGCGCGGATCGCCCCTGGATGGTGCCTGTAGCAGCTTGACATCGTCATTCCCGCGAACGCGGGAATCCCGCTTCGGCGCAACGATCGCATGAACAGCGGGACCTCCGCCTTCGCGGGGGTGACGAAAACCAATAACAAACGGAGAGAGCCTCATATGAAAGCCCTTTTGTCGACCGCCGTTGGCGGACCCGAAACGCTCCAGATGACCGAGGTCGACGCGCCCGTCGCGGGTCCCGGTGAACTGCTGGTCGCGGTCAAGGCCTGCTCGATCAACTTCCCCGACGCGCTGATCATCAAGGACATGTACCAGCTCAAGCCCCAGCGCCCGTTCGCGCCGGGTAGCGAGATTGCAGGCGTGGTCGAGGCGGTGGGCGAGGGCGTCACCGGCTGGTCGGTCGGCGACCGGGTGATCGCGGGCACCGGCTTTGGCGGGCTTGTCGAGAAGAAGGTCGTTGCGGCTGCGGGCGCCTACAGGCTTCCCGAGCAGTTCAGCTTCGAGCAGGGCGCATCGCTGCTGATGACCTATGGCACATCGATCCACGCGCTCAAGGATCGCGGCCACATCAAGCCGGGTGATACCCTGCTGGTGCTGGGCGCGGCGGGCGGCGTAGGCCTCGCGGCTGTCGAACTCGGCAAGGCCTATGGCGCACGCGTCGTTGCAGGCGTCTCGAGCGAGGCCAAGGCACAGGCGGCACGCGAATCCGGAGCGGACGAAGTGGTGGTCTATGGCCGACAGCCGTTCGACAAGGACCAGTCCAAGGCGCTCGCGAACGCGTTCAAGGATGCGGTCGGCCCCAATGGCGCGGACATCGTCTATGATGCGGTCGGCGGCGACTACAGCGAGCCTGCGGTGCGCGCGATGGCCTGGGAAGGCCGCTTCTTAGTGGTCGGCTTCCCCGCCGGGATCGCCAAGCTGCCGCTCAACCTGACGCTGCTCAAGAGCTGCGATGTCTGCGGCGTGTTCTGGGGCGCGTTCGCCGCGCGCGAGCCCAAGCGCAACGCCGCCAACATCGCAGAGCTGTTCGACCTGTGGGCGGCGGGCAAGATTTCCCCGCGCATCTCGGAAACCTTCAGCTTCGAAACCGCGCATGAGGCGATCGCCCGGCTTGAAAATCGCGAGGCGATCGGCAAGCTTGTGGTGACGATGTAACGCATCTGCGCCCTGGTCATGCGGTTTGACGCTTGCCGCTGACGCGCGCTGTGCGTATGCGCTAGGCTATTCTGCATGACCAACCTTCTGCACGACAATAAGGGGCCGAAATGACCACTTTCAATGACCGCGAACGCGCGTTCGAAGCCAAGTTTGCAGCCGATGAAGACCTGCAGTTCCGCATCACCGCGCGGCGCAACCGCCTGCTGGGCAACTGGGCGGCAGAGCAGATGGGCCTGACGCCTGCCGAAACGGACTCCTACGCCAAGTCAGTCGTCCAGGCCGATTTCGAGGAAGCCGGTGACGAGGACGTGATCCGCAAGCTGCTGGGCGATCTGGTCTCGGCGGGCGTCGAAATCGACGAGCTGGGCGTCCGTGCCGCGCTCGAAGCCAAGATGGTCGAGGCGCGCCGCCAGTACATCGAAGAGGCGAACTGAACCATGCCCATGGCTGCCGCCGACATCGAGGCGCTGATCAAGGCCGGTATCCCGGACGCCGAGGTTTCGATTACCGATCTGGCGGGCGATGGCGACCATTATGCCGCGCATGTCGTGGCCGAAAGCTTTCGCCCGATGAGCCGCATTGCCCGCCAGCGCGCGGTCTATGCAGCGCTGGGCGGACGCATGGGCGGTGAACTGCACGCCTTGCAACTGACCACGGCGCTCCCCAGCTAAACGCCAGGCCATATTGGCACCATCTGCATATCCACGGAGCTGAACCCATGACCGACACCGCACAGGCCCGCATCGCCGAGATCGTTCAAGCCAACGACGTCCTGCTGTTCATGAAGGGCACGCCGCTGTTTCCGCAGTGCGGCTTTTCCAGCAAAGCGATCGCCATCCTCGACCATCTCGGCGTCGACTATGAAAGCGTCGACGTGCTGCAGGACATGGAAGTCCGCCAGGGCATCAAGGAATTTTCCGACTGGCCGACCATCCCCCAGCTCTATGTGAAGGGCGAGTTCATCGGCGGATCGGACATCATGATGGAAATGTTCGAAGCCGGCGAACTACAGGCGCTGATGCAGGAAAAGGGCCTGGTAGGGGCCAACTGAGCACCTTTACCGTTGCTTTGACACCCGACATCCAACCACGTCACCCCTGCGAAAGCGGGGGTGACGTTTTTTTATGGGAGCATCGGCGATAGCGGGATTCGACTTTCGCGGGAATGACGATCCTAGGAGGCTGGAGCAGGTTCTTCCACCGTCGCCAGCCGTGCCTCGCGTGAGCGCCGAATGCCGTCGACGCAGAACAGCGCCACCGCCGCCCAGATCAGCGCAAAACAGATCGCATGCGCGCGGGTGAAGGGTTCGTCATAGACGAACACTCCGAGCACGAACTGGATCGTTGGGCCGATGAACTGGATAAAGCCCAGCGTCGACAGCGGCATCTTGCGCGCGGCGCTGGCGAACAGCAGCAGCGGGATGGTGGTGATGGCGCCCCCTGCGATCAGATAGGCGTCGGTCAGCGTCGAATAGCCGAAGCCCGGTGTGGGATCGTGCAGCCCCGCCCACAACACATAGCCCAGCGCGAACGGCAGCATCAGCGATGTTTCGCAGGCAAGGCCGGGGAGCGACCCCACCGGTGCCATCTTGCGCACCATGCCGTACAGGCCGAACGAGGCGGCAAGCGACAGGCTGATCCAGATCGACGCCAGCGATTCACTCGCCAGCACCAGCACGCCTGCTGCCGCCAGCACGATGGCCACCATCTGGGTGCGATTCATCCGTTCGCGGAAAAACACCACGCCCAGCGCCACGTTGATAAGCGGGTTGATGTAATAGCCCAGGCTGCCTGCCAGGATATGCTCGTTGGTGATCGCCCAGATATAGATCAGCCAGTTGGCGGCGATCAGCGACGTGCTCGCGATCATGTAACGGCGGATCCGCGGGTCTGCCAAGGCGAACGTGAATTCACCAAGACGACGGCTGGCCCACAGGATCGCAGTGATCAGCAGAACCGACCACACCACCCGGTGCGCGACGATTTCCACCGGGGAAATGCCCTGCAGCTGCTTGAAAAACAGCGGCATGAAGCCCCAGATCGTGTATGCGCCGATCGCTTCCGGCAGGCCTTTCAGGCGTTCTCTCTCACCGCTCATCGCGGCGCGTTAGAGGATGCCGCCTCCCAGCGATAGGCGGATAATGCAGATCACCAGCACGACCAGACACAGATTGCGTCCGGTGTTGCTGCTCGACAGAAAGCCCAGCAGCACGCCCAGCAGGGCGATCGGGACAATCAGCCAGTTCAGGGCGCCAAGCAGCGGCAGAAAAGCCGGAATGGCGAGCAGGAGGGCGATGATCCCGATGAGGATCGAAAGAATGTTCAGCATGTGTCTTATATGGATAAGACAGCGCATGGTTGCAAGCGAATTTTCGGTTCACCGCACCAGCGGGTCGGTTCGACCCCGGAATGGCCGGATTCACCTATGTTGTATCCTGTTCATGAAACCGGCGGCGGGGATGAATGTTGTTAGTTCGAGCCGGGACGAACCGCCCGGAGCAATCAGTGGAGATACCATCATGTTGAACCTTGCCCTTGCCAGCGCCGCTGCCCTGTTGAACCCGGCCCCCGCCAGCCCGGTGGCCCTGCCGGTCCCCACCAGCTTCCATTCGCAGGAAGTCGCCCAGTTCGATCGCGGCGAGCGCCGCGCCTATCGTGAAGGCCGCCGCGATGCACGCCGCCAGGCGCGCTACGAGGGCCGCTACTGGCGCGGTGACGACGGCCGTTATCGCTGCCAGCGCAGCAACGGTACCACCGGCCTGCTGGTCGGCGCCGGTGTCGGCGCGCTGCTTGGCAACGAGATTGCGGGACGCGGCGACAAGACGCTGGGCGCCATCGTCGGCGGCCTGGGTGGTGCAGCCGCTGGCCGGGCCATCGATCGCAGCCGGGTCAGCTGCCGCTAAACCCCAAGCACTGCACGACGACAAAGGGCCTCTTCCGGAAACGGAAGGGGCCCTTTCTCTGTGGCGGGGTTCAGGTGGAAAGCTCTTCGGCCAATCGGTCGATATCGGCGTCCTCGCGCACGATCCGCCAGCTGTCGGGATGTCGGGTGTCGATCAGCACCACGCCGTTTTTGGGGCAGATGTCGAGGCAGGGTACCTCGATCACCCCCAGCCGAGCCTTGCGCCCCTTGCCGCCGGGCAAGCGCCGTTTGAGCGCCTTGGCGAGCGAGGGGGTTTCTTCGGGGCCAAAGCTGGCCTTGGCGCGTTTCTGACACTTCTTGCAGACGAGCACGGCATGCGACCAGTTGGCGCGGATTTCGGTTTTCATGAGCGACAGATAGGGGGACGGTGCGGCGATTACACGCCTTTCCAGGTCTTTCTTTCCTCGGCGCTGCGCAGCACCGCATAGGCCGCCTGGATCGCCTGGAAGCGCACGGCGGCCTCCTTGTCGTTCTGGTTGGTGTCGGGATGGTTGGCCTTGGCAAGGCGGCGATAGGCCTTCTTGATCTCGTCGAATTCGCTGTGCGCGTGGCATTCCAGCACATCGAGCGCGCGCATCTCGTCGCGCGACCGGCTGCCATCGCCCGAACCTGCCCATTCGTTGAACACCGATTCGCGATAGCCCGAGGTGTCGCGCTTTTCCTCGGCTGCGCGCGCGGCGGCCTCTTCCTTGTCGAGCCCTGCGAAATAGTCCCAGCCCTGATTGTATTCCGCAGCGTGCTTTTCGCAGAAATACCAGCGGTCCGGGCTGTTGGGGGATTTGGGCGCGGGGCAGTTCCCCGCCTCGTTGCAGCCATGCCGGTCACACATCCGCACCGTCTGCGCCTCGCGCGACGACCCATAGCCGCGCCAGCGGGGGAAGCCCCAGTCAGAAGATCGTTTGCCTGCCATCGGTGGGCATTTAGCTATGATGGGGGGGAAGGGCTAGGGGTTTGGTGGCGACGCTTGTCCGCTCTGTGAGATGCGTGCCTGACAGGGGCAGGCGGGGCATCGGGTGTTCCGAAGAGCCTTCGGCAACGGCCGCTCCCTTCATCGACAGCAAATGTCGTTTGTCGAACGCTAAGGGTCTTGAAAGGATTGCATCGCTATCTATTTCGCATATGCAACATAGATTGCATATCAAGACGTATCAGGGAATCCGAGCAATGAGCCGCCAGTTGATGTTCTCCGCCATGCTGTCCATCGCGATGATGGCGACGTTCGTGCTGGGTTCGCAGGCCTACGCCGGTGACGATGCGGCGCAGGATTTTGCCGAGTGCACGCTGGACCAGCTCGAAGGCTCTCCCGCTGCGGTCGAGCAGATGGTGCCCTCGCACCTGGTGCTCGCTTCGCTCTGAGCGCCGCCGCGCCCAATTCTTCCAGGATAAAATTGCCAGAGGGTCTGTAAGCCGGGTTCTGTCCTGACCGTTGCCGGTCATGGGCAGCCATTCCTCTAGGCGGGGCATTGCTGCACCGCTCAAGCAACCAACCCGGGCGGCAAGGGGCCGAAACACCCCTGGGACGCGCCTCTGCAAGCAGAAACCGTATCACCAAATCCGCCCCTATTCGGTCTTGCTCCGGATGGGGTTTACCGTGCCGCGAACCATTGCTGGCCGCGCGGTGCGCTCTTACCGCACCCTTTCAATGTTACCGGGCCGAAGCCTTGGGCAACCTGCTTTCTGTTGCACTGTCCCTGGGGTCGCCCCCGCCGGGCGTTACCCGGCATCCTTGTTTCGTGGAGCCCGGACTTTCCTCGCGTCACTTGCGTAACCCGCGGCTGCCCGACCCTCTGGCAACAGCGGCCCTAGCGGCGATTTGCGCAGAGCGCAATCAGCGGTACCGCCCCGCATCGCGGTCGAGCAGCAGCGAGAACAGGATGGCGCGGCATTCGCCGTCGATCTCGCCGGTGATCGTGCCCGGGCGCCAGCGCCGCTGGAATGCGGTCGTGGCGGCGCGCCCATCCGAGATGTCGTAGCCGAAGCGCTCGAGCGCGAGCAGAAACGCGCCGTCGCTCCAGTACGGATCGACCAGCCGGCCATCGGGAATCGGCAGCGCCAGGCGCACCCGCGCCAGCCTCTGCCAGTCGAACAGCTCGCCCGGGTCCTGCTTGCGCGCGGGCGCGACATCGCTGTGCCCCACGACATTGGCGCGCGGAATGCCGTGGCGGTCGACGATCTCCGCCACCAGCGGGATCAGCGCCGACATCTGCTCTTCGGGGAAGGGGCGGTAGCCGAATTCGTGGCCGGGGTTGACGATCTCTATGCCGATGCTGGCGCTGTTGACGTCCTTGATCCCGCGCCAGTGCGCACGGCCCGCATGCCAGGCGCGGTTGGCCTCGTCGACCATGCGGATGACCTGGCCGTCCTCGGTGACGACATAATGCGCAGAAACCTTGGAGGCGGGATTGGCGAGCCAGTCGATCGCCGACGGCGCATCCTGCATTCCGGTATAATGCAGGACCAGCATGCTGATCGGAGCCATGCGTTCGTCGAAGTTAGGCGACGGGGTATCGATCAAGATCTGGTGCCCTCCTTCATCAGCCGTGCTTCGGCCAGCATCCGCGATCTTTGCGCGTTGCGGATCGCCACGATAGAGACGCCGAGCAATGCGATCAATCCACCTGCAATCATCAGCGGGGTCAGCGGGGTGCCGAACCACCAGGTGGCAAAGGCGACCGAGATCACTGGCGTGGGGATGGTCAGCGGACTGACGGTGGATACCGAGTGCCGCTGCAGCAGCCATACCATCGCGCCATGCCCGCCGATGCTGGAGCCAAGCGCGGCGTAGATCGTCCAGGCATAGGTTTCCATGCTGAGGTTGGGCAGCATCGCCATGCCATCCGGTTCGAGCAGCAGCGCGAAGGGCAGGATCACCAGCGAGCCGATCAGCCCCAGCCAGCCGCTGATGTTGAGCACGCCGATGCCGCCGAGATTGCGCTGGATCAGCGTCGCGATCGCCCAGATCAGAGACCCGCAGGCAGATATGGCGATCGCGGGCATCTCGCCCGCCACCTTGGGGTCGAACACCAGCAGCACCACCCCGAAAAGGGCAAGGATGATCCCGATCAGACGCGGAATGCCGATCTTTTCCTTGAGGAAGATCACCGCGAGGATCAGCGAGAAGGGAACGCCCAGCTGGCCTGCGATGGCCAGCGCGCTGACATTGGTGCTGACCTGCAGCGACAGCCCGACCGCGACGTAGAACAGCCCGCCGCTGAGCACGCCTAGCACCCCGATCAACCGCATCCGGCCCGGCACGATCCGCAAGAAGGGCAGGCACACCACCGCCACAATCGCCTGGCGCAGAAACGCGCCGGGAAGCGCGCCTGCGCTGTCGACGGCAGATTTCATCGCGATGATGTTGAAGCCCCACAGCAGCATCATGGCGATGGCGACCGCCCAGTCGAGGCGGCCAAAGCCCCGTTCGGGCAGGTCAGGCGCGGGCGAATCGTGCGTCATGTGGCGTGGCATAGGGCAAATGCCCCGTCAGAACAGCCTTTATGCTGCAACTGCGAAGAGATTGTGCGAAAATGTCAGCCCAGCGGCGCAGGAAAGATCGACTGGCCGGTCTTGCCGGTGACTGCCTTGCAATACAGTCCGCGCAACTCGCGCGTCGCCGAGAACAGATCGGTATGCCCCAGCACCGTTTCGGCTGCGCCCAGCATCAGCATGCCGTCATTCTCGAGCGATCTTTCGAGCTTGGAATAGGCGATGTGCCGGGTCTCGGTGGCGAAATACATCAGAACGTTGCGGCACAGGATGATGTCGAACCGGCCCAGGTCGCCGCGCGGCTTGAGCAGATTGTCTTCCTTGAACGTCACCATGGCCTGCAGGCGCGGATCGATCACCCAATCCTCGCCGTCCTGGGTGAAATAGCGCAGCATGTAATCGACCGACAGCCCGCGCTGGATCTCGAACTGGCTGTAGCGCCCCAGCTTGGCGCGGCTGATGACCGATGCCGAAATGTCGGTGCCGACGATCTCGATCTTCCAGTCGATCCATTTCTCGCGCTCGGAATCGAACAGCATGGCGACCGAATAGGCTTCCTGCCCGGTCGATGTTCCTGCGCACCAGATGCGCAGCGTCTTGCGCTGGGCGCGGCGCTCACGCAGCGCGGGAAACGCCTCCGACCGCAGCGCTGCGAACATCGCGGTGTCGCGGAAGAAGAAGCTTTCGTTGTTGAGCATCGCATCGAGCGATTCCTGCAACAGCTTTTCATTGTCCGGATCGGACAGCACCGCGACCAGCGCGTCGAGATCGGGAATGCCCTGCGCCTTGAGCATCGGCGCCAGCGCGGTCTGGATACGCCAGTAGCGGCTCGGCGCAATCTGCTGGCCGGTGCGCGCTTCGAGCAGACCTGCAAGGATGCGGGTGGCATTGGTGGCGGGTTGGGAATGGATCATTTCGGCTCCAGCCAGCAATCGGCGATGAACCGGGCAATTCCGGCGGGAGGAAGGATGACGCTGGCAAGACCGTCGCGCGCGATGGCGCCGGGCATGCCCCAGACGGTGCTGGACTGCGCATCCTGAACATAGATCGGCGCGCCGGTTGCGGCGAGCAGCCTCGCGCCCGACAGGCCGTCAGCGCCCATGCCGCTCAGCATCACGCCCGCGCCATTGGCGCCAAAGCACTCGGCGACCGCAGCGAACATCGGATCGACCGAAGGCTTGTAGGCGGTGCCGGGCCATTCGGGGATCAGCGCGATGCGCGTCTGGCCGCCGCTGTGCTGCAGGCCGAGATGCGCGGTGCCCGGAGCGCAATAGATATGCCCGCGCTGCAGCACCGCACCGTCCTGCGCCTGATGCACCGGGCGCAGCCCCAGATCGGCGATGTGGCGCACGAGAAACGGAATGAAGTCGGGCGGGAGATGCTGGGTCACCAGGATCGGCGCATCAATGCCAGGGTCGAGCCCGCGCAGCAGTTCGTGGATCGCGCTGATGCCACCGGTGGAGGATCCGATGGCGATGCAGTCCAGCGTTCCGTGACTGGCAACGGGCCTTGCCGCCACTGGCGGCATCGCTTGGCGCGAGAACCGCGCCGCATCGCCCAGAATGCGCAACTTCTCGTGCAAGGCTGCGATGAAGCTTTGCGGATAGAACTGATGGTCGGGCTTGGAAAGCGTGTCGCTCGCTCCCAGCGCCAGCGCCTTCAGCGTCGCGGGAGCGCCATCGGTGCAGTGCGAGGACAGCACCAGGATTCGCGCCTGCTTGCTGGCCGCGATGAGGTCGGGAAGCGCATCGAGCCCCGATCGGCGGGGCATCTCGATATCAAGCAGGACGATGTCGGCGGCTTCGGTGGCGAGAAAATCGAGCGCGGCCTGCGCGGAGGCGAGGCTGGCGCAGACCGAAAAGCCGGGTGCCTGCTCGACGATCCGCTGGATGATCGAGCGCATGACGAGGCTGTCGTCGACAATCAGCACACGGCTGACGGGCAACGCTTCGGGCACCAGCGGCGCTAGGCGCCGGGCAGATGCCACGGGATCAAGGCCGGTCATGTGGTGGAGCCCCCCGCGCCGGTCCTCAGGCGCAGCCCACGATCTGCAATTTGCTGTGCAGCGTTTCGCGGTCGAACGGCTTCATGACATATTCGTCCGCGCCTGCGTCGATCGCCGCCTGGATATGGCCACGGCCGTTTTCGGTGGTACAGAAGACGACCTTTGGCCCGGCGCCGCCCTCGACCTTGCGCAGCGCGCACAGGAATTCCATCCCGCTCATCACCGGCATGTTCCAGTCGAGCAGGACCACATCGGGCATCACGTCGCGGCACTGGTCCAGCGCCTCGCTGCCATCGGCGGCTTCGGACACGGTGAAGTCCAGCGTCTCCAGAATGTGCCGAGCGACCTTCCGGATTACCTTGCTATCGTCAACAACCAGACAGGTTTTCATGGGCGCGGCCTCCTCGCAGCAATGTTGCCGCACTGAACATTAGGCCTGATTGGTAAGCAGCATGTTAACAGCGGTGATCGGCGGGCGCGGCTCACCGCAAAAACGCGCAAGATCAGGCTGCGCGGCGCAGCGCGGGATTGACCATGTAATCGGGGTCGATCAGCAGATAGGTGCTGCCGTCGAAGTCGAGCAGCGCCCGGCCGATATCGCTCCACCCGGCAGGCAGCTGACCGGGCAGCGGGGCAGGGGCCACGACCGATTGCACCACGTCGATCACCGCATCGACCAGCAGGCCGTAATGGCATCCGCCGATGTTGACGACGATCGCAGGTTGGCCGGGGGTCAGGTCTGCAGGCTCGCCGGTGACGAAGAACTGGCAGTCGATCAGCGTCAGCACCCGGCTGCGCAGCGCGAACAACCCCGCGATGAACGGCGCAGCCGAAGGCACCGGCACCGATTCGCGGACATTGACCACGCTGTCGACCTGTTCTGCCGGGATGACGACCTTTTCTCCGGAGATGACCGCGATCAGATATAGCTCTTTCATGTGCCCAGCGCTCCCTTGCGCCCGTTGATCAGCCGACCCAGCAGGGCAGCCCGGTCATAGCGATAGATCGTGTCGGCATCCTGCGGATCGCCCGACAGCGTATCGCGCAGCCGGATGATCTCGCCGCTCAGCGCGGCGGGTGTTTCGGCGGAATCTCCGACGATGATGCTCACTGCGGCGTCGCCGGGCTGTCCGTCGCCCGGAGCGCCGAAGACCGGTCGATAGCCGGCTGCCGAAACCAGCGGCGCAAGGATGTTGCGGGTCCAGGGGTCATCGGTACCGATCAGGCAGCATGCCGGCCGATCGGAGGACGGCGCGGGGCCGATCATGTTGCTGAACACCCAGTGCGGGTCGATCACCTCGATCTGCTGATCGCCGATCAGCGCGATACCACCCACCAGGCCCGGCGCGCTCGCCGGTTCGACCTTGGCGGGAAGCCGGACGATATCGATCACCTCGTCGACCGCATAGAGCACATGGCGGGTCCCATCGCTGAGGTGCAGCAGCTTGGCATGACCCGATTGCGGGGGCTGGTCGAGCCCGAACACCGGACGGCTCTCGCCATCGATGCTCAGCCGCACCTGGCCACCGGCTAGCGCCAGCCGCGCGGCATCGACATCCTCGACGCGCTCGACCGCCGCCAGCGTCATAAGCCGCAACATGCCCGCGGCCTCGCGGAACAACAGCGCGGAGCCGCCATCGATCTCGGCGGCATCGGGCGCCTCGCCGCGCTGGCTTTCGTCGGGCCGTGCAAATTCATTGAGCTGCGCCCGGTTCGCCAGGCCCAGCGGATCGAGCAGCAGCATTGGGCGGCCATTGTCGGGCAGGGTGGTGCCTGCGTACAGGCCGTCGGCCATGATCACGGGCGCGCCGGGGCGGACCACCAGTTCCTCGTGATCGATCACCGCCTCCACCGCAAGCGCGTAGCGCAATTCGGACGAGGCGTTGACGGTGATGATCGTGCGGTGGCGCGCAGCGGGGTTGGCGGCGCGTTCCAGCCCCAGCAGCGTTTCGAGCGCGACATGCGGCAGGCACTCGCCGCGGATATAGGCCAGATCGCGTCCGCCGACCTGCTGGATGCGCACCTGATCGTTGTTGTCGAACAGGATCTCGCGGATCGCCGAGCGGGGCATCGCGAATTCCTGCCCGCCCGCGCGCACGGTAAGGCACGGAATGATCGTGAGCGTCAGCGGCACGCGCAGGATGACGCGCAGCCCCTTGCCCGGGTTGTTTTCCAGATCGATCGAGCCGCCGATCCGCTCGATGTTCGAGCGCACGACGTCCATGCCGACCCCGCGCCCGGAAATCGCGGTCACCTGGTCTGCGGTGGAAAGGCCTGGCGCAAAGATCAGCTCGAGCCGCGCGCGTTCGCTCAGCGCGTGTATTTCCGATGCGCTGCGGACCTTTGCGGTCTGGGCGCGCGCCACCAATTTGTCGGTATCGATGCCGCGCCCGTCATCTGCGATCTCGATCAGGATCTGGTTGCCCGACTGGCGCGCCGATATGCTCAGCCGACCGGTGGCGGGCTTGCCCGCAAGGCTGCGCGCGGTCGGCGATTCAATGCCATGATCGATCGAGTTGCGGATGATATGGGTCAGCGGATCGCGGATCATCTCGATCATTTCGCGATCGAGTTCGACATTGCTGCCCGAGGTGCGCAGATCGACCTTCTTGCCGAGATCGGCGCACAGATCGCGCACCAGCCGGGGCAGGGGGGAGAAGATGCGTTCGATCCGCTGCATGCGGGTCTGGCCGATGGCATCGCGCATGTCGGCGATGCACGATGACAGCCGCTCGAAGGCGTTTTCCAGCACCGGGCCGTTCTGCTCGTCGCGCAGGCATCGCGCGACCTCGTTGCGCGCCAGCACCATGTCCGACACGCCGTTCATCAGATGATCGATAAGGTCGAGCGGCACGCGGATCGATCGGATGGCCGCCTGCCGGCGGGCGGCAGAGCCGGTGTCGTTAGCCGGGACATTGGACTCTGGCGCGGCAGGCTCCGGCGCCTTGGGATCGCGATCCAGCGCAGCGATCAGGTCTGAGTCCGATCCGTCGGGCAGGGCCTCGCCCGATTCCATGACCACGATCAGCTCGCCGATCCGGTCGATGATTGCGAGGACCGCATCGACCAGCGGGGCGGAAGCCTCGCGCTTGCCATCGCGAACCTGCGCCAGAACATCCTCTGCGGCATGGCTCAGCCGTTCGAACCTGGGCAGGTTGAGGAAGCCGCAGCTGCCCTTGACCGTGTGGACGAAACGGAAAATGCTGTCGAGCCGGGTGCTGTCGTGCGGGTTCTGTTCCCACAGCACAAGTTCGCTGGCCAGCGCGTCCAGCGTTTCACGGGTTTCAGCGATAAATTCCTGTATCAGGTCGTCCATATCCACCGTCCGCGAGCGCTTGAGCTCCGGTTTGCGCTGAATATGGTTAAGATCAGGTTGCGGCTGATCGGGCCGCGCGCCGGATTCAGACGCGCAGCATGGCCCCGATGACCAGCGATTCCGGCGTGGCGGCGAGCTGGATATCGCCGCCGTTGCGACGCACGATCTGCTTGATCATATAGGCAGGCGCGGTGCGCGGGCTCATCGTGGCCTGGGCCAGATCGTCCGACAGCGCAGCGGCGACCGCAGCATCGATCACCACCTTGGGACCGGTCGCATTGACCGCGATTTCGCAGGTGCCGCCATTTTCTTCCGCCGCGATGATCAGCTGTCCGCCGCGCACCAGGCCGTCGAGGCCGATCAGCGCCAGGTTCAGCAGCACCTTGACCGCGGGCTTGGCGAGCAGATCGGACGGTACATGCCATTGCAGCTCGACCCGCGGCTTGTCTGCGACCAGCCCCTCGATCAGCTGGCGCGGCTCGTTGACGTCCACCTTGTCGCCAAAGCCTCCCGCCGCGCCAAAGGCCAGGCGGAAGAATTTGAGCTTGCTGGCAGAGGCCCGGGCGCTGTCTGTCAGCAGTTCGATGCAGCGCGCGCGCATTTCCGGATCGGTCTCGTCCGCAAGCAGTTCCAGGCCGTTGTTCATCGCGCCGATCGGGCTCAGCAGATCATGGCAGAGCCGCGAACACAAAAGGCTGGCGAGGTCGATTTCAGACAGGTCTGCAGGACTGGACATGGGCTGGGGCTGGCCTTTGGGAGGAAGGAACAGGAAAGCGTGCGCAGGCCGGTGGGCCGCGCCCCGCCGATGTGGCGAAAATGTCGCACAGGTTCAAGCCTTAATGCGGCAGCTGCGCGACCTCGCGCCAGCCGGTGCGCAAGATAGGGTGGCCAGAAGCGATCCGCACGATCAGTCGGCAAGCACCAGATCAACCGGATCGAACCTGCCCAGCAATGCGCCTGCAGACTGCGCGCGCCAGCCGGTGATGGCTCGGCCTGCGATCACCAGCCACAGCCGGCCGTCGGCCGCGGCGCTGGCGGCATCGCAGGGGGACGGCTCGGCGCGGCCATTGGGGTGCGAATGATAATGACCGATCAGTCTCTCGCCCCCCTGCCGCATCGCGCGTTCGGCCGCGATCAGCGCGGCCGGATCGATCTCGAACGCGCGGTCGGGCGTGTCCGACACATTGGCGACAGGCTGCATGCGGCGGATTGCACCGTCGTCGCCGAACAGCAGCCCGCAGCATTCGTGGGGGTGCGCCACCTCGGCCAGTGCAAGCATCTGGGCGTGGAGCGCGCTTGAAAGCATGACCTGCATCGGCCAAAGCATAGCGATGAATGCCGCGCAAACCAACACGCCCGCTAGCGAGCCTCTGACCGGCACAATCCCTGGCGGGGTCGACGGCCAGCGGATCGACGCGGGGCTAGCGCTGGCCGAACCCGGTTTGTCGCGCGAACGGATCAAGGCGCTGATCGTCCAGGGCGCGGTCACGATCGAGGGCAAGCCGGTCACCCGGCCTTCGGTGAAGCTGGCGGCGGGCCAGCGTTATGCGATAGCGGTCCCGGCAGCGCTGCCGCTCGACACCCAGGCGCAAGATATCGCGCTGTGCGTGGTGTACGAGGATGCCGATCTGCTGGTGATCGACAAGCCTGCAGGGCTGGTCGTGCACCCGGCGGCGGGGCATGCCGATGGCACTCTGGTCAACGCGCTGCTGCACCATTGCGCAGGCCAGCTTTCGGGCATCGGCGGGGTCGCGCGGCCGGGAATCGTCCACCGGATCGACAAGGACACCTCGGGGCTGCTGGTGGTCGCCAAGACCGATTCCGCGCATCTGGGGCTGGCGGCGCAGTTTGCCGCGCACACGATCAACCGGCGCTATGTCGCGATCGTGCAGGGACGGCCGAGCCCGGCCAATGGCACGGTCCGCGGCAATATCGGGCGCAGCGATCATGACCGCAAGAAGATGGCGATGGTGGGGGAGGGGCGGGGCAAGCACGCGGTCACCCATTTCACTACCGAGGAGCGACTGAGCGGGGCCACCCGGATCGAGTGCCGGCTGGAAACCGGGCGGACGCATCAGGTGCGCGTCCATATGGCCAGCATCGGCCATGCGCTGCTCGGCGACCCGCTCTATTCCAAGCCGCCAAAGCCCTTGCGGGACCTGCTCAAAGCCGTGGATTTCCGTCGTCAGGCATTGCACGCGCAGCGGCTCGGGTTTATACATCCGGTGACGAAATCTGAATGCGACTTTTTTAGTCCGATTCCGGCCGACATGGCGGAACTTTTGGATAGATTGCGTGTTTAGGTTGCAAGTCGAAATGCGATCCCCAAGACGGGCGCTCCTTCGAGGCCCGAAAAACGGATTGGCAGAAAGGGAAAACATGAGCGCGACCAGAAGTGTCCCGGCCACCATCCCCGCCCTTGGCGGAGAGGCGAGCCTGAACCGTTATCTCACCGAAATCCGGAAATATCCGCTGCTCAAGCCCGAGCAGGAATACATGCTCGCCAAACGCTATCAGGAACATCAGGATCCTGAGGCTGCCGCGCAGCTTGTCACCTCGCACCTGCGTCTCGTCGCGAAGATCGCGATGGGCTACCGCGGCTATGGCCTGCCGGTCAGCGAGCTGATCTCCGAAGGCAATATCGGCCTGATGCAGGGGGTGAAGAAATTCGAGCCGGATCGTGGCTTCCGCCTCGCGACCTATGCGATGTGGTGGATCAAGGCATCGATCCAGGAATACATCCTGCGCAGCTGGAGCCTCGTCAAGATGGGCACCACCGCCGCGCAGAAGAAGCTGTTCTTCAACCTTCGCCGGATGAAGAACAACCTGCGTGCGTTCGAGGATGGCGATCTGCATCCCGACGACGTGACGACTATCGCGACCAAGCTGGGCGTGTCTGAAACCGAAGTTGTCAACATGAACCGCCGCATGGCGATGGGGGGCGATGCGTCGCTCAACGTCTCGATGCGCGAGGATGGCGACGGCCAGTGGATGGATTGGCTGACCGACGATGCGCCTTTGCAGGACGTTGCTGTCGCCGATGCGCAGGAAGCATCGATGCGGCACGAAATGCTGGGCGAGGCGCTGCAGGCGCTGAACGAGCGCGAGCGGCACATTCTCAACGAACGGCGTCTGGTCGATGACCCCAAGACGCTCGAGGAACTGAGCCAGGTCTACAATGTCAGCCGCGAACGCGTGCGCCAGATCGAGGTGCGCGCTTTCGAAAAGCTGCAAAAGGCCATGCACCGGCTTGTCAGCGACAAGCAGATGGCGCTGGCCGGCTGAACATTCGCCCGGGGGCGCCAGGCCCCCCCACGACCTTGATCCCCAAGGGTCGCACCTGTGGACGGAAGCGGGATGGCCATGCTGTCCCGCTTCACCCACATCTGGCGTCTGTAAAATTTCGCCCGGCACGCGGCAGCCCGGACAATAAAGCGGGCGCAAGCGATGCAAAACCATCTTCCCCTTTCCGCTCCCACGCATTAAGCGGGCTGCCATGGGACTATTGGGAAAAATCTTCACCTGGTGGGACGGCGCAACCGTCGGCACGCATCTGTTCAGCGCCCTGAACGGCGAGAAGGTCGGCGAGGACCATCAGGGCAACACCTATTTCCGCTCCAAGCCCAAAAAGGGCCAGAAGGAGCGCCGGTGGGTGCTGTACAAGGGCGCCAATGATGCGAGCCGGGTGCCTTCCGAATGGCATGGCTGGTTGCACAACAGCTATGATGCGGTACCCGAAAGCCATCTCCCGCCCCCGCGCATATGGGAAAAGGACTATGTCCCCAACCTGACTGGAACCACCGGTGCCTATCGCCCTGCAGGCTCGCTCGACCGGGGCGGGGTGCGCGCTGCGGCGACTGGCGACTATGAAGCGTGGACTCCCGAGGCGTGACGCGCGGGCGAATCATCGCCATCGTCATTCTGGTCGCCGCGCCCCTCGGGGCAGGCGTTTACGGCTGGTCGCAGTTTGGCGATCGGCTGATGCCGGGCAGCAAGACCCAGGCTCAGTCCAAGGCTGCGCCAAAGGCGCAGGTTCGTGCGCCGGTTGCGCTTGTCGAAGGCGAAGCTACGCCGATGGCCGAGCGCGTCGCGACGATCGCCTTTCTCAACAAGCGCAACGGCGAAACCCGGGATCTCGAAATGAAGCCCGGCGAATCGCGGCGCATCGGCGATGCGATCGTCCGGTTGTCGGCGTGCGAGCGCACCGCGCCGTGGGAGCCGGTCCCCGAAACCGGCGCGTTCGTTCAATTGCTGGTCCAGCACCGCGAAACCCGCTCGTCCGATCCGGTCTGGAAGCGGGTTTTCTCCGGCTGGGTGTTCAAGGAATCGCCGTCGCTCAACGTCGTCGAGCACCCGATCTATGATGTCTGGGTCAAGAACTGCGCGATGGAGTATCCAGGCGAGGATGCACCGCTGGAAGAAGAGGGCGCACCTGCGGCAAGGCCCGCGGCATCCGCCCCTGCCAATGCGGAAAATCCGGCGACCAGCCCCGAATCGGCTCCGGCGCCAACGACACCGTCGACCGATACCGAATAAGTCCCCGGCATCACCGGATGCGGGCGCTGCACGCGCGGCGGCGCGAACGGCGATTCGCTGATCGCATCGCCCAGCAGCTTGAGATAATCGGCCTGCGGGATCTCGACCGCGCCCAGCGACTTGAGATGCGGGGTGATGAACTGGCAGTCGAGCAGGCGAAGCCCGCCCTTGCGCATGCTGGCGACCAGCCAGGCGAGCGCTACCTTGCTGGCATCGGTGGCGCGGCTGAACATGCTTTCGCCGCAGAACGCCCGGCCGATCTCGACACCGTACAGCCCCCCGACCAGCGCGCCACCCTGCCAGCATTCGATGCTGTGCGCGCGGCCCTGGTTGTGCAGCGCGATGAAGCTCGCCTCGATCGTGCGGTTGATCCAGGTCTGCTCGCGTCCGTCGGCGGATTCGGCGCACAACGCGATGACCTCGCCAAAGGCGCGGTTGCAAGTGACAGTGAAGCGGTCGGAGCGGATCACCTTCTTCAGGGATTTCGACAGGTGGAAGCTATCCAGCGGCAGGATCGCCCGCATTTCCGGCTCCACCCAGAAAACATCGACATCGTCTCGGGCATCGGCCATCGGGAAGATACCGATGGCATAGGCGCGCATCAGCATGGTCAGATCGATCGTTACCGGGCCGGGGGTGCCGTGCATTCAGCCAATCTAGGGGCTGCCGGGCCAAGATCAATCACGCATACCGCGCAGGGCTTTGCGATTGCCCGGCTTTCAGCTAGAGCGCGGGACCAAATACATCAGGAGTGACCCCATGCGTGCCGAAGGGCAGGCCCATATTGACACCATCAACGCCGCACTGGCGCTGGTCCGCAAGTTTCTGGATTGGGACCGCGCGCTGCGCCGGCTCGACGAGCTCAACGCGCGCGTCGAGGACCCGACCTTGTGGAACGACCCCAAGGGCGCCGAAGAGGTGATGCGCGAACGGCGCCGGCTGGAACAGGCGATCGGCACCGTGAACGAGATCACCGCGGAAATGTCCGATGCGATCGAGTTTGTCGAGCTGGGCGAGGCCGAGGGCGATGATGAGACGGTCGCCGAAGGGCTTGCGAGCCTGAAGGCGCTGGCCGAGCGCGCCGAGCGCGACAAGGTGCAGGCGCTGCTCGCGGGCGAGGCCGACAGCTACGACACCTATCTGGAGGTCCATGCAGGCGCAGGCGGCACCGAGAGCCAGGACTGGGCCGAAATGCTGCAGCGCATGTATTCGCGCTGGGCCGAGCGGCGCGGATACAAGGTCGAACTGGTCGATTATCACGCGGGCGAACAGGCGGGCATCAAGTCCGCGACGCTGCTGATCAAGGGCGAGAACGCCTATGGCTTTGCCAAGACCGAAAGCGGCGTGCACCGGCTGGTGCGGATCTCGCCTTATGACAGCTCGGCGCGGCGCCATACCAGCTTCTCGAGCGTCTGGGTCTATCCGGTGATCGACGACAGCTTCGAGATCGACATCAAGGAAAGCGATCTCAAGATCGATACCTATCGCGCATCGGGCGCGGGCGGACAGCACGTCAACACCACCGATTCGGCGGTGCGCATCACCCATGTGCCCAGCGGTATCATCGTCGCCAGCCAGAGCGACCGGTCGCAGCACAAGAACCGCGCTACCGCGATGAACATGCTCAAGGCCCGGATGTACGAGGCCGAGATGCAGAAGCGCGAGGCCGAGGCTTCAGGCGAATACGCCGCAAAGACCGAGATCGGCTGGGGCCACCAGATCCGCTCCTATGTGCTGCAGCCCTATCAGCTTGTGAAGGATCTGCGCACCGGGGTGACCTCCACCGCGCCGGGCGATGTGCTCGATGGCGCGCTCGATCCGTTCATGGCAGCGGCGCTGTCGCAGAAGGTAACCGGCGAGAAGGTGGACGTCGAAGATGTCGACTGACCGGTTCGGTCGGTGGGCTGGGCTGTTGCTGGTAACAGCAGGGCTTACCGCCTGCCAGCCGGCATCGGGTGACCAGAGCGACCGGCCAGAAACCGCGCGCGCCTTTCCGCGGGCCGATCGGGCGGTGGCAGGCGTGGTCAGCAACGAGTTTTCCAACGAGGAAGCGCGCGACGATCGCAACGAGGCCAGCACCGTCATGGATCTGGCAGGCGTTGCGCCGGGCATGACCGTCGCCGATATCGGCGCGGGCAACGGGTATTACACTGTGCGGCTGGCCGAACGGGTGGCCCGGGAGGGCAGGGTGCTCGCGCAGGATATCGATGATTCAGCGCTCAAGCGACTGGGCACCCGCGTCGAGCGCGAACGGCTGGACAATGTCTCGATCAAGCCCGGCGATATCGACGATCCCCGGCTTCCGGAAAAGAGCTTCGACCGCATCTTCATGGTGCATATGTACCATGAGGTGACCGAGCCCTATGCGTTCATCTGGCGGATGCGGCCTGCGCTGAAAAAGGGTGGGCAGGTGATCGTGGTCGATGTCGATCGGCCGACCAACCGCCATGGCATTCCCCCCAAGCTGCTGTTCTGCGAGTTCGAGGCGGTCGGGTACAAGCTGGTCGAATTCATCGAAAAGCCGGATATCGCAGGCTATTTTGCGCGGTTCGAAGCGGTGGGCCCGGCGCCGGATCCCGCCAGCATCAAGGGATGCGCGCAACGCTGAGCCGCGGGGGCAACGCGATCGTCCCGGAAGCGTTTTTATTGGGCATTTGCTGCGCAGCATGCTTATACGGCTGCGCTAATGTGGGAGCTATTACGTGTTCAAGGGTTTGAAGCCGATTGTCTATGGCGGACGCGAAGTCTGGCCGCTGATCGAGGGTGGCAAGGGTGTTTCCGCCACCAACCATGCAAGCTCCGGCGCATGGGCGGCAGCAGGCGGCATCGGCACCGTATCGGCGGTGAACGCTGACAGCTATGACGAAAACGGCAACGTCATCCCGCAGATCTATCACGGCCGCACCCGCGCCGAGCGCCACGAGGAGCTGATCCGCTACGGCATCGCAGGCGGTGTCGAGCAGGTCCGCCGGGCGTATGAAATCTCCGGGGGCCAGGGCGCGATCAACATCAATGTGCTGTGGGAAATGGGCGGCGCGCAGCCGATCCTGCACGGCATTCTGGAACAGACGCGTGGCATGGTGGCAGGCGTTACCTGCGGTGCGGGCATGCCCTACAAATTGTCCGAGATCGCGGCGCAGTACAATGTCAGCTATCTGCCGATCGTCAGCTCGGCCCGCGCCTTTCGCGCGCTGTGGAAGCGCGCCTACCACAAATATGCCGATCTGATGGCGGCGGTGGTCTATGAAGATCCCTGGCTGGCGGGCGGGCACAACGGCCTGTCCAACGCCGAGGACCCTCGCGTGCCGCAGGATCCCTATCCGCGCGTCGCCGCGCTGCGCGAGACGATGCGCGCCGAGGGCGTGTCGGAAGATGTGCAGATCGTGATGGCAGGCGGGGTCTGGTTCCTGCGCGACTGGGAGAACTGGATCGACAATCCCGAACTGGGCGCGATCTCGTTCCAGTTCGGCACCCGTCCGCTACTGACCCAGGAAAGCCCGATCCCGAAGGGGTGGAAGGACGAGCTCACCAAGATCAAGCCGGGCGATGTCCTGCTGCACAAGTTCAGCCCCACCGGCTTTTACTCGAGCGCGGTGCGCAACCCGTTCCTGCGCAGCCTGGAGGCCCGTTCCGAGCGGCAGATCCCGTTCTCGACCGAGACCGCGGGCGAACACACGTCGCAGCTCGATGTCGGGGTGAAGGGCAAGAACTTCTGGGTCACGCCCACCGACCTGCAGCGCGCGCGCCGCTGGGACGCGCAAGGCTTCACCACCGCGCTCAAGACGCCCGACAACACATTGGTGTTCTGCACCCCCGAAGAGCGAGCTGAGATCCGCAAGGACCAGACCGATTGCATGGGCTGCCTGTCGCACTGCGCCTTTTCGTCGTGGAAGGACCATGACAACAACTCGACCGGCTATCTCGCCGATCCGCGAAGCTTCTGTATCCAGAAGGCGCTGCAGAACATCGCGCATGGCGAGGATGTCGACAAGAACCTGATGTTCGCAGGGCACGCCGCCTACAATTTCGGCACCGACCCGTTCTATTCGAACGGCTTTGTGCCCACGGTCAAGCAGCTGGTCGACCGTATCCTCACTGGGGACTGACGCATTGGTCGGCGCTTCGGGGCAGGCTGTCACAACTGGTGATTGACCCGGCGCGCATTCTCCCGCATCCCTTAGTTAACCGATCGGTTAAAGGGATGCGGAGATGGATTTCAATCTTTCGGACGATCAGGTAGCGCTCCGCGATGCGGTGCGGCGTTCCGCGGCGAATTCGGACCAGGGCCTGCCGTCGATCCTCGACAGTTCGTCCGCCAAAAGCTTCGCCAACCAGATCGCCCGGTCCGTGACCGGCAAGGCGGCGCTACTGTTGGGTGGCTTTGGTTATTCCACGCAATATCCCATGGAGCGGCGGATGCATGATGCCTGGGGCTGGGGCATCGCCGGGCGCGCGATCGATTTGCAGCAGGTCAACATTGCCAGCACGATGATCGGCCGACGTTTCGATCAGAGGCGGTGAGGCAGATGCCTGCCTCACCCTCCGGTCAATCGCGAAACCGTTGCCGCGCCTTGCGCAGCAACCGCGACCAATGCTTGCGCTCGCGATCGGTCAGACTTTCGTCGCGTGCACGCGCATCCAATACGTCGACGGTGGTGTCGCCATATTTCTTGTGGATCGTGTCGAGTTCGCGATCATCCTTGCGCCGCTGTTCGGCGCTTTCAAACAAGCTCAGTACCATTTTGCCCCCAACGGAAACGGTGCGACCCGCATTCCCTCGTCGAGCCACCCCTGAACTCGAAACATCAATTTACCCCAGTATCGGGGGTATTCGCAATGCTGCAATTGCGAAGTGTCTCCCGAATCGTCTCGAATCTGGATGTTTTCGGCGGGTATGGGGCGAACTGTTGTAAATTAGTGACACAATATCTGACAATTGACTGAGCAGGAGCCTTGCATGGCGGAATCGATCTGGAAGACGAGTGAAATTGCAGCGACCGGGCCTCTGGCCGGGGTGCGTGTGCTGGATATGTCGAGCGTGGTGATGGGACCGCTGGCCACGCTGATGCTCGCGGACATGGGTGCGGATGTCATCAAGGTGGAGAACCGCGGCGGCAGCCATAGCGGCGACATGATGCGCTATGCCGGGTCGTCACCGACCGGCGATCTCGGCCCAATCTTCATGGCGCTGAACCGCAACAAGAAAGCGGTGACCATCGATGGCCGCGACATGCTCGGCAAGGCGCAGCTGGAGACATTGCTAAGGGACGCGGACGTCTTCTTCCACAATGTCCGCATGGCGGGGATGGCGAGGCTTGGGCTCGATTACGAGTCGGTCAAGGCCATCAACCCTGGCATCATCTACATCCATTGCTGCGGCTATGGTGCCGAAGGCCCCTATGCCAAGCGACAGGCCTATGACGATCTGGTACAGGCGGCATCGGGCTGGGCGGACCTGTATGCTAAGCGCTCGGGCGGCGATCCTTCGTACACGCCCTCGCTGGTCGCGGACAAGACCGTCGGCCTGTTCGCCACCACCGCCACGCTTGCAGCGCTGGTGCACAAGGAGCGAACCGGGCACGGCCAGTTCGTATCGGTGCCGATGTTCGAATGCTTCACCTTCTTCAACATGGTGGAGAATCTGTACGGCCAGACTTTCCCCGGCGACGGCAAGTTCGGTTACACCCGATCGATGAACCCGCGGCGCCGTCCGTATCCGACCAAGGACGGCTTCATTGCGATCGTCCCTTATGTCGACCGGCAATGGGAACGCTTCTTCGAGATCGGCGGCCGCCCCGGCGTGTTCCAGGATCCGCGATTTTCAACCTATGAGGAGCGAACCAGGCACACCGGTGATCTGTATGCGATCATCGAGGAGGTTGCCGCGACCAAGACCACAGACGAATGGGTGGAATTGCTCGACAAGGAAGACATCCCGGCCATGCGCTTCAACCGGATCGAGGATGTGCCGAGCGATCCGCATCTGGCAGCGACGGGGTTCTTCATGGATGCGCATGCGCCGCATATCGGGGATTACCGCACCCTGCGTCACCCGATCGCCTTTGCCGGCAGTCCGGTCAACCAGCGACTGGCGCCGCAATGCGTCGGCGCGCAGAACCACGAGCTGCCCGGGGCTGCCAATGATTGATCCGCGCCCGATGGCGTCGCGGCGAGGTTAGCGGGGGTAGGAAGGACTGGTGGCGACGATCGTCCGCAAGAAGCGCGGAACCTCGGTCGTGCCACCCACCGGCTGGCGTGCCAGCTTGGGGTTGATCTCGCGATCGAACGCGACGCCGAACCGTGCGCTGCGTGCCCATGCGATCTGGCCGCGCACCACGCCGATGTTGCGCAGTGTCGCCACCAGCTTCTGTCCCTGGGTGACTTCGAGGTCCGATTCGACCATCATCCCACCGGGCGAAAGGTTGCGCACCTTCACCTTGTGGAGCTCTTCCGATCCTTCGAACGTGATTTCCGCGAGCAGAAACAGGCTGTCCCGGGCGCGGGTCTCTTTGGTTTCAAGAGATTTCGGGCTGAGAGGCATGTTCATTTTCTGGCGTCCAGCTTGCAGGCAAAATCATTCGGTGCTCCAGGCCGCGACGCGGATGCTGGCGCGATATGGAGTGCCGATGGTATAGCCCGGCGATAGTCGCCAATTGGTTAAGCCCGAGCGCAGAATGTAAAAAAATCAGTCGTCGCGGGAAATCTTTTCGCGGCGCTCATGGGCTTCCTGCGCTTCCACCGTCATCGTGGCGATGGGACGGGCGACCAGACGGCCAAGCCCGATGGGTTCACCGGTGACCTCGCAATAGCCATATTCGCCTTCGTCGATACGGCGGAGCGCGGAATCGATCTTGGCGATCAGCTTGCGCTGGCGGTCCCGGGTGCGAAGCTCGATGCCCCAGTCGGTCTCGCTGGAAGCGCGGTCGTTCAGGTCGGGCTCACGCATCGGGCCATCCTGAAGCTGCTGCAGGGTATCCTTGGATGCCGCGAGGATGGAGCGTTTCCATTCCTGCAGCAGAGCGCGGAAATATTCCAGCTGGCGCGCGCTCATATAGTCTTCATCGGAAGACGGGAAATAATCCCCTTCTATATTCTTGCGCGCCTTGGCCAGCACATCGATATCGTCGATCGCCGTCGAGATGGACGCCATTGGATGCTCCCGGTGGATAGCAGAACCGGCGGTGCGCGCCCAAGGTCGGACACATTCCGTCGGCCTTATGTTGATCGCGCCTATAGCCAGCGCGCAATGGCCACACAAGCTGCAAAAGCTGGAGAATCAGGGAGAATCTGCAAGGGCCCGATCGCAACCGTTGTTGCCGTACCGTCAACCCTCGGCCGCGCGGCACTTCGCACGCCTGCGACTTGATATCGGTTAATTCCGCGGCAGATTATGGTTCCAAATCGGGACAGGGCGCGCGGTATGCCCCGGATGGGCGCAGTTTTTTGTCGCACAGATTGTCAAATCAAGGTTAACAGCATTGAGATTAACGCTTTGTTCTGGCTTGCCTAGCATATCGGGATGCTGACCCGACCCCGGTTTTGGTTCCGGACGGTCGCAAGCAGCCTCCCTGGTCTGAGAGAGAAAACACAATGTCTGTACGGATGGCCTTGGCAAAATTGTGCGCCTGTACCTGCGGCGGTGCGATCATCGGCGGCGGCGCGGTCCATGTTGCGGATACGCCGCCTGCGCAGGTGAAGCAGTATCGACAGGCCAAGACCAGCAAGCCGATTCGCGGTCGCCAGTTGGCCAAGGCAGGCCCGGTTCGTCAGATCAAGCGGACTCGGCGCATCGTCGCCCCGGTTGCGACGCGGGTCGCGCCCCAGGTGGTGACTGTGACCACGCAGCAGGCGCCGATCCCGCTGCCGTACCCATATCCGGCACCCGCTCCGCAGGATTCGGGCGGCTTCGGTGGCGGCGGTGGCGGTGGTTTCCCCGTCGTCGTCGGTGGCAGCGGTGGTTTCGGCGGCGGCTTTGGCGGCGGCTTCTTCGGTGGTTTCTTCGGCGGCGGTGGCGGCGGTGGCGGCGGCAGTGTCGTGATCTCCTCGACCGGATCGACCAGCACCTCCACCGGCGGTTTCACCAGCACCGGCGGATCGACCAGCAGCTCAACCGGCGGCTTCACCAGCACCGGCGGATCGACCAGCACGTCCAGCGGCAACATTTCCACCGGTGGCATTTCGACCTCGACCGGCGGTGTCAGCACCTCGACCGGTGGCGTCAGCACGTCGACCTCGACAGGTGGTGTCAGCACCTCGACTGGCGGTGTCTCGACTTCGACCGGCGGCGTATCCACCTCCTCGGGCAATGTGTCGTCGTCGTCGGGTAACGTCTCGTCCTCTTCGGGTAACGTGTCGTCTTCGTCGGGCAATGTCAGCTCAAGCAGCTCGTCCTCTTCCAGCTCCTCCTCGTCGAGCTCTTCGTCGTCCAGTTCTTCTTCGTCCTCGTCGTCCTCGGGCGGCAGCGGCGGCAAGCCGGGGTATCCGGGCAAGCCGGGTGCCTCTTCGGGCGGGTCTTCTGGCTCGAGCGGCTCGTCGGGTTCGTCCGGCTCGAGTGGTTCTTCTGGATCATCGGGCTCCAGTGGCTCGTCTGGCTCCAGTGGCTCGTCTGGTTCCAGCGGTTCGTCGGGTTCGACCGGATCCTCGGGCTCGAGCGGTTCTTCGGGCTCCAGCGGTTCTTCGGGATCAACTGGCTCCAGCGGGTCTTCGTCTTCGTCGAGCAGCTCTTCCAGCTCCTCCTCGTCGAGCACCTCCTCGGGTGCGACGTCGACGGGCAGCTCGTCCAGCTTCGGCGGCACCAGCAGCGGCTCGTCGGGTTCAACCGGATCGAGCGGCAGCACCGGATCGTCGGGCTCGTCCAGCTCCAGCTCGTCGTCCTCTTCGTCGAGCAGCTCGTCAAGCTCCAGCGGCGGCACCAGCTCGACCGGCGGCACCGATGTGCCGGCACCGCCTGCCATCCTGCTGTTCGGCGCAGGCGCGATCGCGCTGGCGGCACGTCGCCGCTTTGCCAAGCGCAAGGATGCAGCAAAAGAACGCGATGCGGCCTGATCATCCGGCAGCGACCGTCACCGCTGCCTGATCACCGCATTCATCGGGCGACCCGGCATGGCCAGGTCGCCCTTTTTTTGTTCCGATTGCGCATTGCATCGGGGCAGGCGGGCAGGGCATAGGCATGCCCCATGCATGACATCAAATTCATCCGCGAAAACCCCGAAGCCTTTGACGCCGCTTTGGCGCGCAAGGGGCTCGACCCTGTGGCGGCCGAGATCATCGCGCTCGATGCGCGGCGGCGCGAGGCGCTCAACGAATCGCAGACCGCGCAGGCACGCCGCAACGAGGCATCGAAGCTGATCGGCCAGGCGATGGCGCAGAAGGATGTTGCCACGGCCGATGCGCTGAAGGCCGAGGTCGCCGAGCTCAAGACGCGGCTGACCGAGCTGGAGGAGCTGGCCAGAACCGGCGATGCGGCGCTGGCCGATCGGCTGGCGCTGCTGCCCAACCTGCCTGCGGACGATGTTCCCGATGGCCTGGACGAGGCGGGCAATGTCGAGGTCAGCCGCTGGGGCGATCTGCCGCAGTTCGATTTCGAACCCAAAGAGCACGCCGATATCGGCCCTGCACTGGGCATGGATTTCGAGACCGCGGCGAAGATTGCCGGCGCCCGCTTCACCTTCATGCGCGGCGGGATCGCGCGGATGAACCGGGCGCTGGGGCAGTTCATGCTCGATGCGCAGGTCGAGCGCGGCTACAATGAATGCGCAACGCCCTATCTGGTGCGCGACGAAGCCGTGTTCGGTGTCGGCCAGCTGCCCAAGTTCGCCGAGGACCTGTTCCAGACCACCGACGGCCGCTGGCTGATCTCGACCTCGGAGGTGAGCCTCACCAACAGCGTGCGCGAGCAGATCCTGACCGCTGCCGAACTGCCGATCCGGCTGACCGCGCTGACCCCATGCTTTCGCTCCGAAGCGGGCTCTGCCGGGCGCGATACGCGCGGGCTGATCCGCCAGCACCAGTTCGAGAAGGTCGAGCTCGTCACCATCGCCGCGCCCGAGCATTCGCAGATGGAGCACGCACGGATGTGCGCGGCGTCCGAAGCGATCCTGCAGGCGCTCGGGCTGCCCTATCGCAAGATGCTGCTGTGTGCCGGCGACATGGGGCAGGCGAGCCGCAAGACCTTCGACCTCGAGGTCTGGTTGCCGGGGCAGAACACCTATCGCGAGATCGCCAGCATCTCCAACTGCGGCGACTACCAGGCGCGCCGCATGAACACCCGCTACCGTCCCGAGGGCGAGAAGGGCACCGAGTTCGTCCACACCCTCAACGGCTCGGCGCTGGCCATCGGACGCACGCTGGTTGCCATCGTCGAGAACTATCAGCAGGCTGATGGCTCTGTCCGCGTGCCCGAGGCTTTGGTGCCCTATATGGGAGGGATCACCGTCCTGACGCCGTAAAGGCTCTCCCCTCCCGCAAGCGGGAGGGGAGACAGAAGGTCAGAACCGCGCGCTCACCTGCACGCCATACAACCGCGGTTCGCCGGCGATGAAGGTCGCGGTGCCGAAAGCGCCGCCGGTGTTGCCCGCGTCGATCAGATAATCTTCGTTGGTGAGGTTGCGGGCGAAGGCAGTGACTTCGTATTTGCCATCGCCGAGGCGCACCCCGGCACGGGCATTGACCAGCAGATATCCGTTCTCGCTCAACCGGTCGGTGTTGGGGATTTCGAAGAACTGCTTGCTCGAATAGGTCACTGTCGGGAACAGGAACAGCTCGGTGCCTTCGCCCAGCGGAACCGTGACATCGATCCCCGCAGCTGCAGTATGCTTGGACTGCAGGCGGAAGCGGTTGTCCTGAAATGCCGGATTGGGCGATTCGATCTTGGCGTCGATGAACGCGTAGTTGGCAAACAGCCGCACATTGTCGCCGATCCGCAGCGCACCTTCGACTTCCACGCCGAAATTGCCGGCATTGCCCGCGTTCACCGGCACGACCTGGCCCTGCTGGTTGAAGAAGCTGGTCTGGAAGTTGGAATAGTCCTGGTAGAAGGCGCCGATCGAGCCTGTGAACCCGCCGAACGCGGCCTTGACGCCGCCTTCATAGTTCCAGACCTTTTCTTCGGCCACCAGCGTGAAATTGGGGACGGCCCCGGCAGCGGTCGCAGTCGCGCTGAGGTTGAGCACGGGCGCGCGGCGGCCCTTGGATACGGTGGCGTAGACGTTGACCGCGTCGCTGATCCGGTACAGCGCGTTGAAACGCGGCAGCCATGCATCGAAGCTGTCGTTCACCCGGAACACCTGTCCGCCTGTATCGGCAGCGCCCAGCAGAGAGACGCCGCGCACGCCAAGCGACGCGAAGATCTGGCTGCCCGGCTGGACGGCGGTGTAGGTCGAGGCGCGCTCTTCGGACAGATAGCGCACGCCTGCCGACAGCTCGAGCCGGTCGGTGACATCGAAGGTCATGTCGGCGAACACCGAGAATGTGGTGTTCTTGCCGCCATTGGTGAACGAGCTGGAATAGGGCAGCACGGTCGCTGCGCCGCGCGTCAGGATCGCGGTCGCGTTGCGCGCCGGATTGGCGCTGTTGAGCGCGCCACAGGTTGCGGCTCCCGCCACGCCCAGGGCTGCGCCGACATTGTTGCGCACCGGTGCGAATGCCGGGAACGGCGCGCAGCTGATATAGGTACCTTCATCAGTCAGGAAGGGAACAGCCTGCGTGCCCTCTTCATGGAACACGTTGAAGCCGAAGAATCCGCGCAGGCGGTCGCTGTCATAGGCGAAGCGGGTTTCGTGGCTGAACTGCTCGCCCTGCGCGTCTTCGGCGAATTCCAGGAAGAACAGCGCGCTGCCATCGGCATCGAAGGTCTCGAGGCTGTCGAACTTGCGATAGCCGCTGATCGAGGCGAGCGACCAGCCGCCGCCCATCGGGGTCTGGAAGGTGACGCTGGCGTCGTAGACCTCACGGTTCAGTCCGAGATCGGGAAGGCCCAGGATCGCCCGGCTGAGGTCCGCAGGCGCTCCGCCCAGCTCGGCAAAGGTGAACGGGCTTGTGGTGCCGCCGGTCGGCGCGATCGACCCGGACTTGAACGCGGTGCCGGGGTTGCGCTGCTGTTCATAGTTGAACACGAAGTCGATCGTGCTTTCCGCCGTCGGCCAGATGCGCAGCGATCCGCGAACGGCAAACTGATCGATGCCGTTGAGGTCGTCCTGCTGCTGGCCCACGGTGCGGGCCGAAACCGTGCCGGCATCGCCGGCGATGTTGCTGATATAGCCGTCGCGCTTCTTGTAGGAGGCGGCGATGCGGCCTGCGATCTTGTCATTGCCGACGTTGATCATCGCGCGGCCTTCATACAGGTTGAAATTGCCGTAGCTGCCGCGCAGGTCAGCCGAGAAGCCGGGTTCTGGCTTGGCGGTAACCACCGAGATCGCGCCGATTGTCGCTGCGGTGCCGAACAGGGTCGCCTGCGGCCCTTTGACGACTTCGATCCGCTCGATATCGAATAGATCGAAATACGATCCGCGCGACCGCGAGACGTCGATGCCGTTCAAATAGATCGTCACGCGCGGAGCGACCTGCGCGCTGCCCGAGTCCGAGGTGATCCCGCGGATGACGAAGCCGGGGTTGTTGGCGCTCTGCTCCTGGATGTTCAAGCCAGGGATATAGGCCGACAGCTCGTCGAACTCGTCGATACCGATCTTGTCCATCTGCTCGCCGCTGATCGCCGACACGGTGATCGGCACGTCCTTGATCGACTGCTCGCGCTTCTGCGCGGTGACGATGATCAGGTCGTCGTTGCGGGCATCGGCATCGGTCTGGTCCTGCGCCAGTGCAGGGCTGGCGGCCAGCACGGTGGCGAGCGCGAGCAGCGACGCCCGCAGGGGGCGATGGGAGAGAGGTGAGCGCATTGGAGCATGTCCTCGACATTGGAGTGAATGCTCGCCCATTGCCTCCAACCGGCGACTTTTGTGCGACGCAGCAATTACCGATTTGTGGCTTTGCCGATTTTGGATTGTCATAATGCGCGCAGATTACGCGCGCCTTAGGGGAAGGGTGGTAAATGCTCGAACTGCGGGGTTCCGAGCCGTTCTCCACTCCCACGTGCGGGAGGGGCAGGCCCGGCTTCCCGGGCCGGGGTGGGCCTGAAAAGGAGCGGACCTCAGGCCCATCCCGGCTGCGTCTCAGCCACCCCTCCCGCAAGAGGGTGGGGAGAGATCAGAAAAAAGAGGTGGGATATCAGCCCTGCAGAACGAGCCGGTGGTTGGTCTCGAAGTCGCTGGCGAGCAGGTCAGCGATCGCTTCTGCCACTGCCTCGGGTTCCTTGACCGTTGCAGGGTCTTCGCCCGGATAGGCCTTGGCGCGCATCGCAGTGCGGGTGCGGGCGGGGTCGACGATGGCGGTACGCACCTTGCCGATGTTGCGCATTTCCTCGCCATAGGATTGCAGCAGCACCTCGAGCGCGGCCTTGGAAGCGCCATAGGCCCCCCAGAAGGCGCGCGGCGCGGCGCCGACCGAGCTGGTCAGCGCGACCACCCGGGCATGGCCGCTCTTGCGCAGCATCGCATCGAAATGCGCGATCATCGCCTGTGCGCTCAGCACGTTCAGGGTCATCAGCCGGTTGAATTCGCCGCCATCGATGGTCGGAACCGGGCCCAATGTGCCCAGCATAGCAGCGTTGAGCACCATGATGTCGAGCGCCTCCCAGCGGCTGCCGATCGCCACCGCGAGCCGCGCGATGCTTTCGCCATCGCTGAGATCCAGCGGTGCGATCGTGGCATTGCCGCCCGCCTCGAAGATCGCGTCCTCGACGGCTTCCAGATCCTTGGCGGTGCGCCCGGTGAGGATGACATGCGCCCCGCGCGCGGCAAGTGCCTTGGCGGTGGCAGCGCCGATGCCGCGGCTGGCACCGGTGACAAGGGCCAGCTGGCCTTCGAAAATCTTATCGGTCATGCGCGAAGGGTCCTCAGCCGGCGACTCGTTCGGCCAGCAATGTCAGCTGGTTGGGCTGGTCGCGCTCTGCCAGATCGGTAAGCGTGGTGGGATAGTCGCCGGTAAAGCAGGCGTCGCAGTAACGCGGATTGTTGTCCAGCCGCTCGGCTTCCCCCAGTGCTCGGTACAGGCCGTTGATCGATACGAACGACAGGCTGTCGGCCTGGATGAACTGGCGCATTTCCTCGATCGACTTCTGTGCGGCGAGCAGCTTGGACCGTTCGGGCGTATCGACGCCATAGAAGCAGCTGTGCATCGTCGGCGGGCTCGCGATGCGCATGTGCACCTCGGCCGCGCCCGCATCGCGCATCATCTGCACGATCTTGAGCGAAGTGGTGCCGCGGACGATCGAATCGTCGATCAGCACGATGCGTTTGCCGTCGATCAGCGGACGATTGGCATTGTGCTTCAATTTTACGCCCAGATGCCGCACGCCATCGCCAGGCTGGATGAAGGTGCGTCCGACATAATGCGAGCGGATGATGCCGAGCTCGAACGGCAGTCCCGATTGCTGGGCATAACCGATCGCGGCCGGAGTGCCGCTGTCGGGTACGGGGACGACAAGGTCGGCCTCGACTGGGTTCTCGATCGCCAGCTGAGCGCCGATCGCCTTGCGCACAGTATAGACCGACGAACCATCGACGATCGAGTCAGGGCGCGAGAAATAGACATGCTCGAAGATACAGGGCCGCGAGTTCTTCTCCGCGAACGGACGGTGCGACCGGATCTCGCCGCCGCTGACCACCACCAGTTCGCCCGGATCGACACTGCGCACGAAATCTGCGCCGACGATATCGAGTGCAACGGTTTCCGACGCGAAGATCACCGTGTCGCCGATCTTGCCCATCACCAGCGGGCGGATGCCCAGCGGATCGCGGCAGGCGATCATCCCGCTGTCGGTCAGGCAGATCAGCGAATAGGCGCCCTCTACCTGCTTGAGCGCATCGATGAACTTGTCGAGCAGCGTGCGATAACGCGATGTCGCGACCAGATGGATGATCGTCTCGGTATCCGAGGTCGACTGGAAGATCGATCCGGTGCGGATCAGATCATGCCGCAGCTTCATCGCATTGGAGATGTTGCCGTTGTGTGCGATCGCAAAACCGCCCGAGGCCAGCTCTGCATAGAGCGGCTGGACGTTGCGAAGCGCGGTCTCGCCGGTGGTGGCATAACGCACATGGCCGATAGCCCATTCGCCCTTGAGCGAGCGCATGATGTCTTCGGAATCGAAATTGCCCGCCACATGGCCGAGCGCCTTGTGGTTGTGGAAAAAGCGGCCGTCAAAGCTGCTGATGCCCGCGGCTTCCTGGCCGCGGTGCTGCAGCGCGTGCAAGCCGAGCGCGACCATAGCGGCCGCATCGACGGCGCCTGCCACGCCAAAAACGCCGCACTCCTCGCGCAGCTTGTCGTCTTCAAAAGGATGAGTGGTGATCATGTCGCGCGCCCGATTCGGTTGCAGCCGGCTGGTTCGGCACCCCTATAGGCAGCCATATGGGGTTTGTCTTGCATTTGTCACAGGTCATTTATTGTTAACCGTGTTGCACAGGTGCTTAAGCGGGATTAACCGGGGTTCCATGTCAAATCCGCGCGAGACCGGGCTGGCCCTGGACCCCAAATATGATGCCGCAGGGCTGATCACCGCCGCGGTCACCGATGCGGCCAACGGCGCGCTGCTGATGATCGCGCACATGAACGCAGAGGCGCTGGCGCTGACGCTGGAAACTGGGGAGGTCCATTTCTGGTCTCGCTCGCGCGCTAGCCTCTGGAAGAAAGGCGAGACCTCGGGCCATGTGCTCAAGCTGGTCGAGCTGCGGATCGATTGCGATCAGGATGCGGTGTGGGTGGTGGCATCGCCGGCTGGGCCCACCTGCCACACCGGCGCGCCTTCATGCTTCTATCGCAAGGTGACGCCCGACGGCACGCTGGAGCGGATTGCGTGATCCGGCGCGCTGCTCTTGCCTGCCTGGTGCTGGCCGGGTGCAGCGAAACCAAGGCCGGGGATGACGCGGCCGCAGTGACACCGCTCGACGCCGCAGCCATCGAGGCGGGCGTGATCGTCGATCCCGAAATCATGGATCTTGCGGGCAGCTTTGCCGACACCGGCGGTACCGGCAGCGATGCCTTTTGCGCGCGCGGCGACCGGCAGGGTGGCTATACGGTGGGCGTGCTGGTGACCTTTGGCGGATCGAGCCAGTGCGAGGCGCAAGGCTCGGCCAGCCTTGCCGGCGAGCAGGCCAGGATCAGCCTCGATCGCAGCGCCAAGGGCAATGCGGTCCGCGGGTGCAGCTTTACCGCGCACTTCGATGGCACCGGGCTCGCGCTGCCGGGCAGCCTTCCGCCTGGATGCCTTGCCGTCTGCAGCGATCGTGCGAGCCTTGCGGGGGCATCCTTCGCGCTGGTCGAGCCGGGGGACCGGGCCGCCGGCAGTGCTCGCGGCCGTTCGCTCGACAGGCTTTGCGCTGGCTGATTTTGCTTGACGTTTACGTCAAGGGAATGTAGCTCGAGCACCATGCACGACCGTTCTACCCTTGGCCGCATCGACACTCCCGATCTGCAGAATCGGGACAGCTATACCATCTCCGATCTTTCGGACGAATTCGGCGTGACCGCGCGCGCGCTGCGGTTCTACGAGGACGAAGGCTTGATCGCTCCTGAGCGCAAGGGTCTGACCCGCGTCTATTCCAAGCGCGATCGTGCGCGGCTCGCCTGGATCATGCGCGCCAAGAATGTGGGCTTCAGCCTCGGCGAAATCCGCGAGATGATCGATCTGTACGACATCGGAGACGGCCGGCGCGAACAGCGCCGCGTCACGCTGCAGCGCTGCAAGGAACGCATCGCGCTGATGCGCAAGCAGAAGAAGGATATCGAAAGCTCGATCCAGGAGCTTTCGCAATTCGTGAAGATGGTCGAGCGGGTTGACCGCGAAGACCTGGCTTAACGATAGCAGGCCTGACCGGCCAACCACTCAGCGGGCGGTTGCCTCACGGACCACGCCCCGATCGGGCCCAACTGGCCTGAAACATTGATCGCCATTGTTTGAGAGGACATTGACATGCCCAAGTACACCGCCCCCGTGCGCGACACCCAGTTCATCCTGACCGAGGTTCTGGGGATCGAGAAATATTCCAACCTGCCGGGCTTCGATAACGCCGCGCCCGACGTGCTGTCCGCCGTGCTCGAGGAAGCCGGCAAGTTCGTCGAGGAAGTGCTGTTCCCCTTGAACCAGGTCGGCGACCAGCAGGGCTGCACCCGCCACGCGGATGGCACCGTCACCACCCCCGACGGCTTCAAGGAAGCCTATAACCAGTATTGTGAAGCTGGCTGGGGCACGCTGGCTGCGCCCGAAGAGTTCGGCGGACAGGGCATGCCGCATGTCGTAGGCATCGCGTTCGAGGAGTTCATGTCGTCGAGCAACATGGCGTTTGCCATGTACCCGGGCCTCACCCACGGCGCGGTTTCGGCGATCCTCGCCAAGGGCAGCCAGGAGCAGAAGGAGAAGTACGCTCCCAACATGATCAGCGGCAAATGGGGCGGCACGATGAACCTGACCGAACCGCATTGCGGAACGGACCTGGGTCTCATCCGCACCAAGGCGGTGCCGCAGCCCGGCGGTGCCTACGCGATCACTGGTACCAAGATCTTCATCTCGTCGGGCGAACACGACCTGACCGAGAACATCATTCATCTGGTCCTCGCCAAGACCCCCGATGCGCCCGACAGCGTCAAGGGCATCTCGCTGTTCATTGTGCCCAAGTTCCTCGTCAACGACGACGGCTCGCTGGGTGAGCGCAACGCGGTGTCGTGCGGATCAATCGAGCACAAGATGGGCATTCACGGCAACTCGACCTGCGTGATGAACTATGACGGCGCGACCGGCTATCTGGTGGGTGAAGAGAACAAGGGTCTCGCCGCGATGTTCATCATGATGAACGCCGCGCGCCTCGGCGTCGGCGGGCAGGGCCTGTCGATGGGTGAAGTTTCGTACCAGAACGCGGTGCAGTACGCCGGTGATCGCCGCCAGGGCCGCGCGCTCACCGGTGCGCAGGATGCCAACGAAAAGGCCGACACCCTGTTCGTCCACCCCGATGTCCGCCGCATGCTGATGGAAGCCAAGGCGATCAACGAGGGTCTGCGCGCGCTGATCCTGTGGGGCGGACTGCAGGTCGACCTGACCCACAAGTCGCAGACCGAAGAAGAGCGCGTCGCTGCCGATGACATCATCAGCCTGCTTACCCCGGTGATCAAGGGCTACGGCACCGACAAGGGCTATGAGATCGCCACCAACATGCAGCAGGTCTATGGCGGCCATGGCTATATCGCCGAATGGGGCATGGAACAGTATGTCCGCGATGCCCGCATCGCGATGATCTACGAAGGCACCAACGGCGTGCAGGCGATGGACCTTGTCGGTCGTAAGCTCGCGCAGAATGGTGGCCGCGCGGTGCAGACCTTCTTCGGCATCCTCGACAGCGAATGCGCCGAAGCCAAGGGCGATGAACGCCTCGCCGATTTCGCCAGCCGCCTCGAAAAGGCTGCGGGCGAGCTCAAGGCCGCGACGATGTGGTTCATGCAGAACGGCATGGCCAACCCCAACAACGTCGGCGCGGGTGCGCACAGCTACATGCACATCATGGGCATCGTGGCGCTGGGCCTGATGTGGCTGCGGATGATGCGTGCTTCGATCGCCGCGCTCGATGCAGGCACGGGCAACGCCGTGTTCTACGAAACCAAGCTCAAGACCGCGCGCTACTTCGCTGAGCGGATCATGCCAGATGCCGGCGCGCTGCGCCGCAAGATCGAAGCGGGATCCGAGGCGATCATGGCGCTCGAACCCGAGCTTTTTGCCGCTGCATAACCGCTCAAACAGCTGCTAGCTGGTGTCAGGGGCGCTTTCGTGAGACCGGAAGCGCCCCTTTCATGTCGATTTGCGACGAACCGAATGCGAATTTGGTCGCCGCCCGAAAACCGGATGGCGCAGCCTTCTCTCTGGTCGCGCGCCGGGCAGACACAAATTTGCGCTGGGCCGCCGGAACCTGTCCTTGTGCGTCATCCGGCCTCGGTTGGTGCAGGAACAGCTGCCCTGCTTCCTCGTTGATGCTGCGGAGCGAAGATGGCCCTCCACAACATCTTAAGACCCTGCCGAGGGGTCGCATCACGAGGAGAAGAACTCATGAAGAACACTATTTTTGGAACCCTGATTGCCGCTGGCGCACTGGCAGCAACCCCCGCCCTGGCCCAGGACATGGCGCCCGAAACCCCGGCCCCGACCGAAGCTCCGGCAACCGAAGCCCCCGCAACCGCTGAGCAGGCACCGCCCGCAACGCTGGATTCGAACGGCGACGGCAAGATGGACGCCTGGGATCGTAACGGCGACGGCAAGGCCGACGCATGGGATACCGATGGCGACGGCCAGCCCGACAAGGCTGATCCGATGGAAGCCGCGGAGTAACCAACAGCCCTTAAGGGTCGCAACCGAAGGCCGGGAGAGCATTCTCCCGGCCTTTTGGCGTTGTTGGACTTGATAGCGTCGTCACACCCGCGTTCGCGGGGGTGATGATGATTGGGTTGAAGAGCGCTCTGCCCGTGAGCGCAAATTACTCCGGCAGGAAATCGGGCACCGACAGGTAGCGCTCGCCAGTGTCGTAATTGAAACCCATCACCCGCGAACCAGCAGGCAGTTCGGGCAGCTTCTGCGCGATCGCCGCCAATGTTGCGCCCGAAGAGATTCCAACCAGCATCCCTTCCTCGCTCGCGGACCGGCGTGCCATCTGCTTGGCATCGGCAGGATCCACCTGGATCACGCCATCGATCAGCTTGGTGTGCAGGTTGCCCGGGATGAATCCCGCGCCGATGCCCTGGATGGGGTGCGGGCCGGGCTGGCCGCCCGAGATCACCGGCGACAGCGTCGGCTCTACCGCATAAACCTTCAGGCTCGGCCAGTGCTTCTTGAGCTCTTCGGCACAGCCGGTGATGTGGCCGCCGGTGCCCACCCCGGTGATCAGCGCATCGATCGGCGAATCCGCGAAATCGGCGAGTATCTCGAGCGCGGTGGTGCGGACATGCACCGCGATGTTGGCGGGGTTCTCGAACTGCTGCGGCATCCACGATCCCGGCGTCGCATCGACCAGTTCCTGTGCACGCTCGATCGCGCCCTTCATGCCCTTTTCGCGCGGGGTCAGATCGAAGGTCGCGCCATAGGCCAGCATCAGCCGCCGCCGCTCGATCGACATGCTCTCGGGCATCACGAGCACAAGCCTGTAGCCCTTGACCGCGGCGACCATCGCCAGCCCGACGCCGGTGTTGCCCGATGTCGGCTCGATAATCGTGCCGCCGGGCTGCAGCGAACCGTCGGCCTCGGCCGCCTCGATCATGGCGAGCGCGATGCGGTCCTTGATCGATCCGCCCGGATTGGTCCGCTCCGACTTGATCCAGACTTTCGCGTCGCCGAACAGCCGGTTGATGCGGACGTGCGGGGTCTTGCCGATGGTCTCGAGGATGCTCGATGCGATCATGATATGGTCTCTCCTGCAGAGGGCGCCGGTTGTTCGGGCGCATGGGATTGGGAGTGGGCTTCTTCCTCGGCAGGATCGAAGCTGCGCGCTGCACCGATCTGCGGAAACAGCCGGGCCCACAGCGCGGTGATGACTATAGCACCGCCGCCGCCCGCCACAACCGCCGCGACGGGGCCGATCAGCCAGGCGAGCATGCCCGAGAACGCATCGCCCAGCTCGTTCGAAGCCGACACGGTGAGCAGCGACACCGCAGAAACGCGGCCGCGCTTGTCGTCGGGCGTGTTCAGCTGGATCAGCGACTGGCGGACATACACGCTGAACATGTCGGCCGCGCCCGCGACGAACAGGCACGCCATCGAGACGATCAGAATCTTGCTGAAACCGAAAACGATCGTCACCAACCCGAACAGGAAGACGCTCGCCAGCATCTTGTTGCCGACATTGGTGCGGATCGGGCGGAAGGAAAACACCAGCGCGACCAGCGCCGCACCTGCCGCAGGCGCCGATGCCAGCAGCGACAATCCCTGCTCGCCAACCTTGAGGATGTCGCGCGCAAAGACCGGCAGCAGCGCGGTCGAGCCTGCGAGGAACACTGCGAACAGATCGAGCGTGATCACGCCCAGCACGAGCTTGTTCTGGCCAACATAGGCCATGCCATCGATGATCTGCGCGATCGGCCCCTTGCCCTTGGCCATGATCGTGCGCGGCACCTCGCCGACGGTCATCATCGCCACCGCCGCCAGCGTGTAGAGACAGGCGCTGACGATATAGGGCAGGTCGGGGCGGATCGCGTAGAGCGGGCCCGCCATCGCCGGGCCCACCAGCATCCCCGATTGCCAGGCGATCGACGAGAGCGCGATGGCGGTGGGCAGCGACGCCTTGGGCACCAGATTGGGCGCGAGCGCGCTCAGCGATGGGCCCAGAAACGCGCGCGCCGTGCCCAGCAGCGCGGCGATCATGTAGAGGATCGGCAGGCTGATCAGGTCGTTCGCCGTGGTCCACGCCAAAGTCGCGGCGATACCGGCCTGGCACAGCAGCACGGTGCGCGCGACAAAGCGCCGGTCCATCCGGTCCGCGATCCAGCCGACAAGCGGGGTCAGCACGAACAGCGGCGCGAACTGCAGCAGCCCGATCATCCCCAGCCGCGCCGAGCTCGATGCGATGTCCATCGTTTCGCGCGCGATGTTGTACGCCTGCCAGCCGACGATCAGCATCATGCAATACAGCGCCAGCATCGACGCCAGCCGGGTCAGCCAATAGGCGCGATAATTGGCGATGGTGAACGGGTGAGGGGCGGCGGGATTGTCCATGGCCGTCCGGTAAGCCAGCGCGGGGCAGGCGGCAAGCAAGATGAACTTGCAGCTGTGTGCGATGGATGTTGTGCAGTTGCGAAAGAATGCCTCTTCCCAAGCCTGGCGCTTGGTGTCAGCAATGTAGCATCACGACGAAAAATGCTCCCCTTGCAGTGGAGGATTTTCCAAGTCTGAACTCCCATCAAAGGGTCGCGTATGAACTGGTCGAAAAAGCTCCTCGCTGCCGCATCGCTCGCCGTGATGGCGACCGCGTGCAGCGTTGCTCCGTCGGATCAGCCCGCCGCCTCCGAACAGACCACGGGCATCGACACCGCATCCGAGTGGGGCAAGTTTGTCGACATCTTCCTCACCGGGTATTTTCCGCGCAATCCGGATTTCGCGGTCTATCAGGGGCGGCACGAATTCGATGGCAAGCTGCCCGACTGGTCCGAAAAGGGGCTCGCCGACCAGATCGCGTTCCTGGAAAAGACGCTGGCGGAGTCGCAGGGGATGGACCCGGCCAGTCTTGCCGACGATCACCGGTTCGAACGCGATTATCTGATCGCGGTGGTGCGCGGAAAGCTGTTCTGGCTCAAGCAGGCGGACTGGCCGCACCGCAACCCGGCGTTCTACACCGGAACGCTCGACCCTTCGGTCTATGTCACGCGGCCCTATGCTGATGTCGACACTCGCGCCAAGGCGTTCATCGCCTATGCCCGCAGTGTGCCCAAGGCGGCAGAGCAGATTCGCGCCAACCTGAAGACCCCGCTCGACCCCTATGCGATCGACTATGGGGTCAATGCGTTCGGCGGCTATGCCACCTTCTTCACCAGCGATGCCCGCGCCGCCTTTGCCGATGTCAGCGACGATGCGATCCGCGCCGATCTCGAATCCGCCACCGCCGAGGCGAGCAAGGCGATGCAGGGCCTGGCCGACTGGTTGAAGGCCGAGAAGACCACCGCAAAGGTCGGCTATGCGCTGGGCAGCGAGCTGTTTTCGCAGATGCTGGTCGCGACCGAAATGGTCGACCTTCCGATCAGCGAACTGAAGGCGATCGGCGAGGCCGACCTCAAGCGCAATCAGGACGCGCTGGCGACCGCCTGCGCGCAGTTCGCCCCTGGCGCGACGATGGCCGATTGCATGGCGAAGCTGTCGCTCGACAAGCCCGAGGACGGCCCGGTGGCCGAAGCGCGTCGGCAGTTGCCCGAACTGCGCGCGTTCCTGGTCGACAAGGATCTGGTCTCGATTCCGGGGACCGAAGAGGCGAAGGTCGAGGAATCACCGCCGTACAACCGCCAGAATTCGGCCTATATCGATATTCCAGGGCCTTACGAGAAAGGCCTGCCGTCGGTCTATTACATCTCGCCGCCCGATCCATCATGGGCGCCCGAGGTGCAGGCCGAATACATCCCGCCCAAAAAGGACCTGCTGTTCACCAGCGTGCACGAGGTGTGGCCGGGCCACTTCCTCAACTTCCTCCATGCCAACCGCGCCAAATCCTTCTTCGGGCGACTGTTCGTGGGCTATGCCTATGCCGAGGGCTGGGCGCATTATACCGAGGAGATGATGTGGGAAGCGGGCCTGGGCAAGGGCGATCCCGAAGTCCATATTGGCCAGCTTGCCAACGCGCTGCTGCGCAACTGCCGCTATCTCTCCGCGATCGGGCTGCACACCGGCGGCATGACGGTCGAGCAGTCGCTGACCATGTTCCGCGAGCAATGCTATATCGACGAAGGCAATGCGCGCCAGCAGGCGCTGCGCGGCACCTATGACCCGGGCTATCTCAACTATACGCTGGGCAAGCTGATGATCCGCAAGCTGCGCGCCGACTGGACTGCCGGCAAGGGCGGGCGCGATGCGTGGAAGGCGTTCCACGATGCGTTCCTCTCTTATGGCGGCCCGCCGGTGCCGATGGTGCGCGCCGCGATGATGGAAGAGAAGAGTGCCAAGGCGGTGTTTTGATCTTCTCGTCAACCGCGCGCAGGCGGAGGTCCCGATTCTTTTTCTAGCGGTGGCGAACAAGCGGGGTTCCCGCGTTCGCGGGAATGACGAAGGCTACTTCTTCAAAGCATCCACGCACGCGGCGCGGTCAACCGACTGGCCGTCGCTGCGCCGCGCATCGATATAGGTGACCACCTGCGCGCCGCCTGCGCCTTCAGGATAGAGAAATGCGTCGAGCACGCAGGCGCTGCCGACGAACTGCAGCTTGCGCGCATCGAATTCGCGGACATCGAGCCGCGGCGTGCCGAACATACGCTCCAGATCGCGCGCGGATTTGCCCAGCACCGCCTCGAGCCCCTTGCCGGACAGCGTCGTACTGCGCGCCGGGATCGCGGGTCGGGCCGGGCTGGTGACCTTTTGCGGCGCGGCACAGGCAGCCAGCCCCAGCGTCAGCGCGGCAATCGCCAAAATGCGGTTCATCGGTGTCGCCCCTTCAGGCCCGGCGCTGGTGAAAAAGATGCGTGGCCATCGCCGCGGCTATAATCGGTGCGAACAGATTGACCAAGGGGACGAGCAGCAGCAGATTGGCAATCAGCCCAAGCACGAAACGGCTGGTCCGGGGCGAGGGCTCTGCCGCCAGCCCCGGATGCCGTGCGGAAACCATCTCGTCTAGGTCGCGCCCGACCAGAACCGCGTTCACGCCAAGGAACAGCATCGGCGCACCCACGCCGGTGAACAGCAACACCAGCGCGAAGGGCAACGCGATCGCGTTGTACAGCAGCGCCCGACCCAGCGAGCGCAGCGCCATTGCCAGCGACGGCCCCCAGGGCAGATCGCGCGCGCTGGCGGCAGCCTGCGGGTAATGTTTGCGTTCGACCGCGATGACGATGCGGTCGGCGAACAGCTGCAGCACCGCAATCGCCACGACGCGCCACCAGAACCAGAAGGCGATGATGGTGGCGACCACTGCCAGCACTCCGGTCCATTCGGCATAGCCGGACAGCGGCCCGCCATAGCTGGCCATTGCCCAGGCCAGACCCTGCCACAACCCCCAGCCGGTCAGCGCGAAGATCAGCGCGGCCAGCGCGAGCGTCCACGCCAGCGCGCCCAGGATGGCGCGATCGCCCAGTTGCGCCAGGCTCTTGAAGAAGGCGGTCAGCATGCGCCTATCGTGTCGGGCAATTCGGCTTCCGGGTCAATTGCGCGCAAATGGGCTTGAACCTGCAGGTGCAAGCCGATAGGCCGCGCGGCAACATTCCGCGCTGCCTCGTCCCTGGGGCGCGCCATCAGAAAGTCCTGCCCGAAATGACCAGCCCCCGTTTTGATGTCCTCGCCATCGGTAACGCCATTGTCGATGTCATGGCCCCCGCCGACGATGCCCTGCTCGCCAATGAAGGCCTGACCAAGGGCGGCATGATGCTGATCGACGCCGATCGCGCGACCTCTCTCTACGCGGCGATGGGCCCGGCGCAGGAAATCAGCGGCGGCTCGGCTGCCAACACGCTCGCGGGTCTTGCCGGAATGGGCTGCAAGTGCGCGTTCATCGGCCAGGTCGCCGACGACCAGCTGGGCGAAGTGTTCGCGCACGACGTTCGCGCGCTGGGCATCGATTATGCGACCCCCGTGCGCGCCGGCGACGACACCCCGACCGCGCGCTGCCTGATCCTGGTCACCCCCGATGGCCAGCGCACGATGAACACCTTCCTTGGCGCCTCGCAGTTCCTGCCCGCCAGCGCGCTCGACCCCAAGATGATTGCCGATGCCGCGGTTCTGTATCTCGAAGGCTATCTGTGGGATCCCGAAGAGCCGCGCGCCGCGATGCGTGCCGCCATTGATGCTGCACGGTCGGCAGGTCGCAAAGTCGCCTTCACGCTGTCCGACGCGTTCGTCATCGATCGCCACCGCGCCGACTTCCTCGATTTGCTCGACAAGGGCCAGATCGACATCCTGTTCGCCAACGAGGCGGAAATCTGCTCGCTGGCGCAAATCGACGACTTTGACGGCGCCGTCGCCGCGATCTCTGCCAAGCTGCCGACTCTGGTCGTTACCCGCAGCGAGCTTGGCGCGATCGCGGTGCATGAAGGTGCGCGTTTTGCCGTGCCTGCCGAGCCGATCGACAAGGTGGTCGACACCACCGGCGCGGGGGACCTGTTCGCCGCCGGTTTCCTTGCCGGTCAGGCGCAGGGCAAGGACGTGGAAACGTCCTTGCGGATGGGCGCGATCGCCGCGGCCGAAATCATCTCGCATTTCGGCGCACGCTCGGCCGCCGACCTGAAGGCGCTGGTTGCACAGAAGTTGGGCTGAGGGTTAATTCACTTCCATCGTCATTCCCGCGCACGCGGGAATCCCGCTTCTGCGTGACATCCGCGCAATAGCGGGACCCTCGCGTTCGCGGGGGTGACGGGAAAACCCGATAGCGTCGGATATATTCTGAGGTGAGGAGCGATCGGAGGGGCCGCTGCGTCCCTGACGCTCAAGCTGGCCATCGGTAAGGATCGTCGAAGCTCAAAATATGAGAGGGGCCGCCGGGGATCACAGCCCCCTGCGCGGCCCATCACATGGTCAGCGGCCGGAAGTGCCGCCTTCGAAGTGTATCTCGCGCTTTAACAAGCGCCTGCCCAGACCATTGGGCAGAAGGCTGTTAGCCGCGAACACTCCGAATGGACTTGACCGACCCCTTTGCTGAACCATGAGACATCGGATCACCTCCTTTCGCTATGTTGAAAACCAAGTGAAGGGCCATTCGCAAAAACCCGGAAACTCCCGCGCTTCTGACGATCTGTATACCTTGCATGACTGTTGTGAATCATCCCGGGGTTCACAGCAAGACTTGTAATTCATTTTTTTTGGCGTCACTATCTGCCGCTCGCAAAAGCAAGGTACTGCCGGTATGGCAGGCTGCCATGCCCGATCATCCCCCCCATTCCGCACCCGACAAAAAGGCTTCGGCCAAGGCGCCCAAGCTGCGCATCGACCAGCTGCTGGTCGAGCGCGGGCTGGTCGAAAGCCGCGCACGCGCGCAGGCGCTGATCCTGGCGGGGCTGGTGTTCGCAGGCGAGCGCAAGGTTGCCAAGGCGGGCGAGACGCTGGCCACCGATGCGCCTGTCGAGGTGCGCGGGCGCGACCATCCCTGGGTGTCGCGTGGCGGCATCAAGCTGGCGCACGCGCTCGACCATTTCGGCATCGACGTCACCGGCATGACCGGAATCGACGTCGGCTCGTCCACCGGCGGTTTCACCGATGTGCTGCTGACCCGCGGCGCCGCACATGTGTTCGCGGTCGACAGCGGCACCAACCAGCTCGCCTGGAAGCTGCGGCAGGACCCGCGCGTCACCGTGCACGAACAGACCAGCGCGCGAATCCTGAGCGATGCCCATATTACACAGCCCATCGACATCGTGGTGTGCGACGCCAGTTTCATCGCGCTCGACAAGGTGCTGCCAGTGCCGATATCCTTTGCGCGCCCGGGCGCGTGGCTGGTCGCGCTGATCAAGCCGCAGTTCGAGGTGGGGCGCGACCAGATCGGCAAGGGCGGGGTGGTGCGCGATCCCGCGCTGCACGCCGCGGTGTGCGACCGGGTAATGCAATGGCTCGATAGCATCGACTGGCCAGTCACCGGCCTGACGCAAAGCCCGATTACAGGGCCAAGTGGCAACGTGGAATTTCTGGTCGCGGCACAAAAAGGACGCAGCTGCTGACCCGAAGCGGTACGCATTTGCATGGTAAACCCCGCTGGCGCGGCGCAAATGAATCCGATATGCCGATGCAGGTAAACCCCTGAAAAGGGCAGGAGACTCCGCTTCGATGAATGAAATCGCCTCGCCCATGCAGCTTCGTCTCGGCTTTTTGCGCTGGGCCCTGCTGTTTGTCCCGCTGGTCGTGCTGCTCGGCTTCGGCGTCAGCGATTTTTCCGGATCGGGTGAGGACAACCGGTGGTTCCAGGCGCTGCAGAAGCCCGAAGCGCAGCCGCCGGGCTGGGCGTTCGGCGCGGCATGGTCGGTGCTGTACGTGATGATGGGGCTCGCCGTAACCGTCGTCGTCACTGCACGCGGGGCTAAATTGCGCGGGCTTGCGGTGCTTTTGTTCTTCTTCCAGCTGGCGCTCAACCTTGCCTGGCCGATCTATTTCTTCGGGATGCATCAGGTGACCGGCGCGTTCTATCTGCTGGTGGCGGTGTTCGTGGCGGCGTTTGCGACGACGATCGTGTTTGGCCGGGTACGCCCGCTCGCGGCGTGGCTGATGGTGCCGTATCTCGCCTGGCTGTGCTTTGCCTCGGTGCTCAACAAGCAGATCGATACGCTCAACCCCAATGCGGAAAATCTGGTCGTGCCGCGCGATTCCCAGCGGATCCAGCTGGCCCCGCCCGCGCCCTGACCTCATCAAGGGCGCTTGCGATTGGTGCAGGCGCAACCCACATGCTATGGCATCACAATTGAACCGGGGCGCAATGCGCCTGCGATGGAGACTTTCATGCAGAACAAATCCGAATTTGGCGGCGATTTCGCAAAGTTCATCAACGGCCTGGCCGGAACCGTTGCAGGCATGAGCCGCGAGGCGGGGGAAAGCGCGCGCGAGCGGACCCGCGAATGGATCGCCGGGCTCGATTTCGTCAGCCGTGAAGAGTTCGACGCGGTGAAGGAAATGGCCAGCAAGGCGCGCGAGGAAAGCGAAGCCCTGAAGGCCCGGATCGACGCGCTGGAAGCGGCAATGGCCAACAAGGGCGCCGGCCCTGCCGCCTGAACGCGGTTTAACGCTCCGTTATCCACAGTTTTTGAACAGACTTCACCACATCACGCGTAGCAGTGGCCCGAGCGGCCATTGCGCGCAGCCGCGCATCCCGGCAATTTAAAGGCGCGCCAAGGGGCGCGAAAGGAAATTCATTTGAACGAACAGCAGCTTGATCTGGACCGGGAAGAAGCCGCCCCGGTGGACATGCTTGCCGCGCTGTTCGAGGCGCGGGGCTGGCCGTGCGAAATGGTGGGCGAGGACGAGCTGCTGACCGAGGTCAAGGGCAGCTGGACCAGCTATCAGCTGCGCGCGATCTGGCGGCACGAGGACAATGTCCTGCAGCTGCTCGCGATGCCGGACATTCGCGTTCCCGACGACAAGTTCGCGGTCATCTGCGAGGCCTTGGCGCTCATCAACGAGCAATTGTGGCTGGGCCATTTCGACATCTGGTCGAACAGCGGCGTGGTGCTGTATCGCAACGGCATGATGCTGGGTAGCGACGCGATGCTGGGGCTCGACCAGGCGCAGCTCGCGGTCGAGGCGGCAATCGACGAGTGCGACCGCTTCTATCCGGTGTTCCAGTTCATCCTGTGGGGCGACAAGACCCCGCAGGAAGCGCTGGCCGCCGCGCTGATCGACACCCAGGGCGAGGCTTGAGGCATCAAGGCCAGCAACAGTTTCGAGGCTGGCATTTGCCCCCCTGATCCGTCATTCCCGCGCAAGCGGGGATCCCGCTTTTTGCGACGGTAGCCAAGGAAGCGGGCCTCCCGCGTTCGCGTGGGTTACGATTGAGCAATTCGTTCGCGCAGATGGAGATGGGCCTTGTCCAAGCTATTCCCCCAATCGCTGGTCGTCATTGGGTCAGGCAACATGGCCGGCGCGATGCTGCGCGGGTGGTTTGCGCGCGGGCTCGATCCGGCCAGCGTCACCATCGTCGATCCGTCACCGCGTGACCCGCTCGAAGGCGTCCGCCACCTGACCGCGATCGATGCCAGCATCTCCGCGCCCGAATGGCTGCTGCTGGGGATCAAGCCGCAGATGCTGCCCGATGTCGCGTCGCAAGTTGCGTCGCTCGACCTGTCGGAGACATTGCTGGTGTCGATGCTCGCCGGAATTGAGATCACCGCGCTGCGCTCCGCTGTGCCGCAGACCAGGGCGATCGCTCGGATCATGCCCAATATGGCGATCGGCATCGGCCAGTCGGTCACCGCTTTGTTCGCCGAAGCCCTGGCTCAGCCCGAGCAGGAGCAACTGGAAGCGCTGTTTGCCATGCTCGGCAGCGCCGAGTGGTTGACCGACGAATCGCAGATGCACCTCGTCACCGCGCTCAGTGGGTCGGGGCCTGCCTATCTGTTCCGATTCATCGATGCGCTGGGCAAGGGGGCGCAAGCGCTCGGCATGCCCGCCGATCAGGCGTCGCGCTTCGCGCTTGCCATGGTGCGTGGATCGGCCGAACTCGCCCATCAGTCGCCCGAGAGCCCGGCGCAGCTTGCCGAGCGGGTCGCAAGCCCTGGCGGCACCACCCGCGCCGCGCTCAACGTGTTCGACGCCGACGATGCGCTCGATCGGCTGGTGGCAGAGGCGATGGCGGCTGCAGCCAGGCGCAGCGTCGAACTGGGTCAGTAGGCGCGGGGACGCCCGCGATACCAGGTAAGCGCATCGGTCTGCGTCTTCAGGACAAAGGGTGCCTTGCCTTCGATATAATCTTCAGCCCCGGCGACAAGCCGCTGCTTAAGCAGTGAATATTGCGCGGCAATATCTGGGTGTGCGCGCAGATAATCGCGGAACGCCAGATGGCGTTCGATATCCGCCGACCCTGCCGCATAGCCATGCAGATGGTGGGTCCGGCGCCCGGATGCGTCGTCCTTGCGGAAATACCGCCGCCCGTCGATGCCGTATGCCCCCATCGCCTGATAGCCAAGGGCGGCCAGCGCGGGTGCAGCCTCTTCGAGTGCGTCCAGCGACGTTGTCACCGCCAGCATGTCGATCACCGGCTTGGCATGGATGCCGGGAATGGCGGTGCTGCCGATATGGTGCAGCGTGATCAGACTTTCGCCCATGGCGGAACGGATGGCTTCCCGCTCCACCATGAAGTCCTTTTCCCACAGGGGATTATGGGCAATGATTTCGATCATGCCTCAACCCGGTCCAGCTCTCAGCCGCAGGGCAGTTCGTAGAACGTCCGGATCTTGTCCCATGCCTCATCGGCGGTTTCGACAAAGCTGAAGAGCTGCAGATTGCCCGGCGAGATCACGCCTTCCTCGGCCAGCGCCTCGAAATTGACCACGCGGTTCCAGAACTCGCGGCCGAACAGCATGATCGGGATCGGCGCCATCTTGCCGGTCTGGATCAGGGTGAGCAGCTCGAAGAATTCGTCAAAGGTGCCGAAGCCGCCGGGGAACACTGCGACCGCGCGCGCGCGCAGCAGGAAGTGCATCTTGCGCAGTGCGAAATAGTGGAACTGGAACGACAGATGCGGGGTAACGAAACGGTTGGGCGCCTGTTCGTGCGGAAGCACGATGTTGAGCCCGACCGATTCCTTGCCGACATCGGCAGCGCCGCGGTTGGCCGCTTCCATGATCGAGGGGCCACCGCCCGAGCAGACGACGAACTGGCGCTTGCCGTCCTCTTCGACGCCGCATTCGCTCGCCAGCTGGGCCAGCTTGCGCGCTTCGTCATAATATTTCGCCTTGGCGACCAGCCGCTCGGCAACGGTCTTTTCTTCCGGCGTGCGCGCGGCCTCGACCAGCCCTTCGGTCTTGTCGGGCGAGGGGATGCGCGCGGAACCGTAGATCACCAGGGTCGAGCCGATGCCAGCCTCTTCGAGCAGCATCTCGGTCTTCAGCAGCTCCAGCTGGAAGCGAACCGGGCGCAGCTCCTGCCGCAGCAGAAAGTCGGTATCGCCAAAGGCCAGCCGGTAGGCGGGGTCCTGGGTCTGGGGGGTGTCGTGTACCGCAGCGTCGGCGGTGCGGGCGTCTTCGGCAGCTTGGCGAAAACGCGGCTCGGTCAGGTCTTTCTTTGTCATCGCCCGCAATTAAGGGGCCAGCGCGCTATCGGCAATAGCCTTGGCCGCTCATGTCGACATGAAGATGGTCCTGATGCGCCGCATTATAGTCCGGGCCCAGCACCGTGCCGAAGCGCTTGCAGGCGCTGGCGTGGATGGTGCGCAGGAAGGCGCGCTCCTGGTTGGAGCCAGCCCAGCCCTGCTTGACCGAGATGCGCCTGCCATCGGCAAGCACGAACGCGGCGATATCGATCGCGTTGGCGTGTGCGTGCTGCGACAGTTTGACCGATCCTGCAATGTTGCGGCAGGAATAGCTGCCCATCGTCTCGATCTTCACCAGTGGGCTGCCCAGCATCTGCTCTGCCGCGCGCGCGATCCCGAACTGCGCCCAGCCGGCAAATCGCTGGGCCAGCTCGCAGCGCACGGGGCCGATGTTGCTGATCGCCAGCTCGTTCAGTCCGCGCGGCGCGTCGGTGAGCGCAATCGTCGACAACCGCACGCTGCCCAGCTGCGAACAGCCCGCGCCGAACACCTGATCGGGCACGGGGGTGAAGCGGACCTGCGCCTGGGTGAGTGCGCTGATGCACTGGCGGGTGTCGGCGACGCTTGGGGCAGGGAGGGCTGCTGGTCGCGCGATCTGCGGTGTGGGCGCGCGCGATACGCCGCGACCCTCAGGCAGCATGCTGCATCCGGCGATCAGCACCGACAGCGCCGCGACCAGCGCCATGCGCTGCATTTCGGGCGAGCTTGAACTGGCGCAAAAACGCGGGTCGGCCCTGCGCATAGGATAACGCGGGCGGCTGTGGGGACGGCCGCTGCCCGCGAGCAGCGTGGCAAGGTCGGGGGTTGCAGTCCCCGGGCTGGCAGGCGTCACGCCGGCACCATCAACCTGCGCACCGGGCAGCATGCTGCCGGTTGCGGGGTTGCTGAAGGGAGGGGCGGCGTTGGTCATGAGATCGATGTTACCCTATGAACTTTAACCCTGCCGTGCCGTCTATGGTTAACAAGCAGGTAGGGATTGAAACCCCGGCATTGCAAGGGATTGCAGACGGGTCTAGCGGTGGCGGAGGCATCTTTCCGCCCCGAACAACGAAGGTCCGCAATGCTGCGAATCCTGAAGATTCCCGAGCTCTTCTGGGTGGTGCTTGCCATCCCTGCGATCGCGATGATCATCGGGTTCGTGCAGGATCCGGTGACCGCGTTCGACCTCGTCCACCCCAGCGGCGAATTTTCGGTCCGGCTGATGATCGTTGCGATGATGGTCAGCCCGCTGCGTGCGATCCTCGGGCGGCGCGGCTGGCTGGACTGGCTGCTGTCGCGGCGGCGCGCGCTCGGCGTGGCGGCGTGCGGCTATGGCGTGCTTCATCTGGCGTTCTACCTGTATGACATGGGCGATTGGGCAATGATCGCCGAAGAAGCGCTGATTTTCAGCATCTGGACGGGGTATCTCGCGCTGATCATCTTCATTGCCATGGCGCTGACCAGCAACAACGCCGCGCAGCGCGCACTGCGCGCCAACTGGAAGCGGCTGCAGCGGCTGGTCTATCCTGCGGCATTGCTGATCGCGCTCCACTGGTTTTATGTCGACGGAGAATGGAAGGGCATGGCGGTGCATTTTGTTCCGCTGCTCGTCCTGGAAACCGCTCGCATCATCCTTATGTTCAAGCGGCGTTCAGCGCGGCGTGCCACACAGGCGATGACGCGCTGACGTCAAGAGAAGAGGGACAATCCATGAAGTTTTCGCAGGCCATGATGGCACTTGCCGCCGCCACCGCAATGCAGTTTGCTGCCAGCCCGGCGGCGCTGGCCACCGGCAAGATGAAGTGCGACTCGGGCCCGCAGTCGACTTGGAAGAGCCGCACCGACCTCGAGTCGAAGCTCACCAAAGACGGCTGGAAGGTCAAGAAGTCCAAGGTCGATGGCGGCTGCTATGAAGTCTATGGCGTGACCCCCGAGGGCCAGAACGTCGAGGCCTATTTCCATCCCGTGACGATGGAAAAGCTGCTGGTGTCGCAGCGCGGCAAGGTAATTTTCAAGAAGTGACCCCCGCGCCGCCCTGTGCCTTTGTTGCACGGGGCGGCGTGATTCTGGACCCGTCCGCCATTTGGTGATTGCCAGTTGTGCAATACATCCCTAGGGCCGTCGACGGGCCACGCGGTCCCAACGCCGCGCGTGCTCTCTGTAAGGAGAGACTACATGACTGATACTGTTGGCGCGAGCACCAATGTGCTTGCCGCAAAACCTGCTACCCTGCCTGCTCGGCCGCACTTCTCGTCCGGCCCCTGCGCCAAGCCTCCAGGCTGGTCGCCGCAAGCGCTTGCCACCGAATCGCTGGGACGTTCGCACCGCTCGAAGGTCGGCAAGGCGCGTCTGCAATATTGCATCGACCTGATGCGCGAACTGCTCAAGCTCCCCGACACCCACCGCATCGGCATCGTGCCCGGATCGGACACAGGCGCCTATGAAATGGCGATGTGGACGATGCTGGGCGCACGCCCCGTCACCGCGCTTGCGTGGGAAAGCTTTGGGGAAGGCTGGGTCACAGATGCCGCCAAGCAGCTCAAGCTCGACCCCACCATCATCCGTGCCGATTACGGCCACATCCCCGATCTCGACGCGGTCGACTGGTCGAACGACGTGTTGTTCACCTGGAACGGCACCACCTCGGGCGCGCGCGTCCCCAATGGCGACTGGATCGCCGAGGACCGCGAAGGCCTGAGCTTCGCCGACGCCACCAGCGCGGTGTTTGCCTACGACCTGCCCTGGGACAAGATCGACGTTGCCACTTTTAGCTGGCAGAAAGTATTGGGCGGCGAGGGCGCGCATGGCGTGCTGATCCTCGGCCCGCGCGCGGTCGAACGGCTCGAAAGCTACACGCCGGCCTGGCCGCTGCCCAAGGTGTTCCGCCTGGTTTCCAAGGGCAAGCTGGCAGAAGGCGTGTTCAAGGGCGAGACGATCAACACCCCCTCGATGCTCGCGGTCGAAGATGCGATCTTTGCGCTCGAATGGGGCAAGTCCATCGGCGGTGCCGAAGGCATGGTTGCGCGCAGCAACGCCAATGCCGCCGCGCTCGACGCCATCGTTCAGGCGCGGCCGTGGCTGGGCCATCTCGCGCCCGATCCGGCGACGCGTTCGACCACCAGCGTCTGTCTGACGGTCGAAGGCGCGGACGAGGCGTTCATCAAGGCCTTTGCCGGACTGCTCGAGAAGGAAGGCGCGGCCTTCGACATCGCAGGGTATCGCGATGCACCTCCGGGCCTTCGCATCTGGTGCGGCGCCACGGTCGACACCGCCGATATCGAGGCGCTGGGGCCCTGGCTCGACTGGGCCTATTCCGAGCTAAAAGCTTCCTGACCATTCTAGCCCTCTCCCCTTCAGGGGAGAGGGTTGGGAGAGGGGCAAACCTTCATTCAAAATTCAACAATAGGGCCGGGTATTGAGGCCA